>NZ_CP022367.1:0-300000 GCF_003119115.1 Azospirillum sp. TSH58 | reverse complement strand
ATTTCGACACCATCCTGCTGGAGGACGGCTGCGCCGCCTTCACGCCGCAGGTCCACGACGTCTCGGTCGCTGCACTGCGCCCGGTCTGCCGCGTGGCGACGGTCGCGACGATGCTGGAGGAGCTGTCCGCGCCATGAGCCGCATCCTGCCCGCCGAGGGCGTGACGTTCGAATTCACGGTGCCCGTCGTCGTGATCGGCGGCGGTGCGGCCGGTATGATCGCGGCGCTCGCCGCCCATGAGCGCGGGGCGGAGGTGCTGGTGCTGGAGCGCGACGCGCTGCCCCAGGGCTCCACCGCCCTGTCGGCCGGCCTGATCCCGGCGCCGGGCACGCGCTGGCAGCGCGCCGCCGGGATCGAGGACAGCCCGGAGCGGTTCGCCGCCGACATCATCGCCAAGGCGAAGGGGGAGCCCGACCCGGCGGACGTGTCCCGCGTCGCCCGCGCGGTCGGCCCGGCGCTGGAATGGCTGGCCGACCGCTACGGCCTGCCGTTCTCGGTGGTCGACAACTTCACCTATCCCGGCCACAGCGCCCGGCGCATGCACGGGCTGCCCAGCCGGTCGGGGGCGGAGCTGATCGACCGGCTGCGCGGCGCCGTGGAGGCCGCCGGCATCGACGTGCTGTGCGAGGCGCATGTGACCGCGCTCTACGCCGACGGCCCGCGTGTCCGTGGCGTGGAGATCACCCGGCCCGACGGCAGCGTCGAGCGGGTCGGCTGCGCGGCATTGATTCTCGCCTGCAACGGCTATGGCGGCAACAGGGCGCTGGTCGAACGCCATGTGCCGGAGCTGGCCGACGCGCTCTATTTCGGCCATCCCGGCAACCAGGGCGACGCGCTGCTCTGGGGCGAGGCGCTGGGCGCGGCGACGCGGCACCTGTCGGGGCACCAGGGCCACGGCTCGGTCGCCCATCCCGCCGGCATCCTGGTCACCTGGGCGACGGTCACCGAAGGCGGCGTGCAGGTGAACACCGAGGGCAAGCGCTTTTCCAACGAGGCGCAGGGCTATTCGGAGCAGGCCGCCGTCGTGCTGCGCCAGCCCGACGGCATCGCCTGGACCGTCTTCGACGAGCGCATCGCCGCCGTCGCCCGCCAGTTCGAGGATTTCCGGCAGGCCGAGGCGATGGGCGCGGTGCTCGGCGCCGACGATCCGGTGGACCTCGCCCGGCAGATGAAGGTCGACGCGGCGGCTCTGGCCGCCACGCTGGCCGAGGTCGACCGTTTGAAGGCCGAGGGGGTGAGCGACGGCTTCGGCCGGGATTTCGCCGGCTCGGCGCCGCTGGTCGCACCCTTCCGTGCCGTCCGAGTCACCGGCGCCCTGTTCCACACCCAGGGCGGGCTGGTTGTCGATGACGACGCTCGCGTGCTGGTCAGGACGTCGGACGGGCAGGGTGGTCCGCTGCCCAACCTCTACGCCGCCGGCGGGGCCGCCTGCGGCGTGTCGGGAGCGAAGGCGTCCGGCTATCTGTCCGGCAACGGGCTGCTGACCGCGGTGGCGCTGGGGCGCATCGCCGGGGCCGCCGCCGCGGAGGCCGTGAGGGAGGAGAACACTCAATGACGCAGCACCCCCGCAGCCTGTTCGACAAGGTCTGGGACGCCCATCTGGTGGCGACCCGGCCGGACGGTCAGGCGCTGCTCGCCATCGACCGCCATTTCCTGCACGAGGGCTCGTTCCACGCCTTCGGCATGATCGACCACGCCAAACGCGCGGTGCGGCGGCCGGAGCTGACCTTCGCCGTCGCCGACCATTACGTGCCCTCGCACAGCCGCGCCACGCCGATCGCCGACCCCGAGATCGCCAACATGGTGACGATGCTGGAAGCGAACGCCGGCCGCCACGGCCTGCGCCACTTCGGCCTGCACGACCCGGCGCAGGGCATCGTCCATGTGCTGGCGCCGGAGCAGGGGCTGACCCTGCCGGGCCTGACCATCGTCTGCGGCGACAGCCACACCTCCACCCACGGCGCCTTCGGGGCGCTCGCCTTCGGCATCGGCGCCACCGAGGTGTCGCATGTGCTGGCGACCCAGACGCTGTGGCAGCGCCGGCCCAAGACCATGCGCGTCACTGTGGACGGCGTCCTGGGCGCCCATGTGACGGCCAAGGACCTGATCCTGGCGGTGATCGGCTTCATCGGCGCCGACGGTGCCGCCGGGCATGTGATCGAGTACGCCGGCAGCGCCATCCGCGCCCTGTCGATGGAAGGCCGGCTGACCGTCTGCAACATGTCGATCGAGGCGGGGGCGCGGGCCGGCATGATCGCACCCGACGACACCACCTTCTCCTGGATCGAGGGTCGGAATTACGCCCCCAAGGGGGACCTTTTCGACCGCGCCGTCGCGCAGTGGCGGACCCTGCCCAGCGACCCGGACGCCGCCTTCGACCGCGAGGTGTCGCTTGACGCCGCGGCCATCGCCCCCTCCGTCACCTGGGGCACCAGCCCGGAGACCGCGGTTGCGGTGACCGACGCGGTTCCCGATCCCAGTGCCGAGAGCGACCCGGTGCGGGCCGGCCAGATGCGCAAGATGCTCGATTACATGGGGCTGACCCCCGGCACGCGGCTGGAGGAGGTCGGCATCGACCGCGTCTTCATCGGGTCCTGCACCAACGCCCGGCTGGAGGATCTGCGCGCCGCCGCCGCCGTGCTGCGCGGCCGCCGCGCCGTGGTGCCGGGGCTGGTGGTTCCGGGATCGGTCCCGGTGCGCCGTCAGGCCGAGGCGGAGGGGCTGGACCGCGTCTTCACCGACGCCGGCCTGGAGTGGGGCGAGCCCGGCTGTTCGATGTGCGTCGGCATCAACGGCGACCTCGTCCCGGCCGGGGAGCGCTGCGCCTCCACCACCAACCGCAACTTCCCCGGTCGCCAGGGGCCGAACGCGCGCACGCATCTGATGAGTCCGGGGATGGCCGCCGCCGCCGCCGTGACCGGCAAACTCACCGATGTCCGCAAGCTGGGAGCTTCGTAACGATGGACCCCTTCGTCACGCTGACCGCGCCGGCGGTGCCGCTCGACATTGCCAACATCGACACCGACCAGTTGCTCCCGGCGCGCTTCCTGAAGAAGCCGCGCAGCGCCGGCTATGGCAACTTCCTCCTCCACGACGAGCGCAAGCCCGGCTTTCCGCTGGATGACCCCGCCTATGCCGGGGCGCGCGTGCTGGTGACCGACCGCAACTTCGGCTGCGGGTCGTCGCGGGAGGGGGCGGTCTACGCGCTGGTCGACGGCGGGTTCCGCTGCGTCGTCGCCCCCAGCTTCGGCGACATCTTCGCCGCCAACGCCGCCAAGAACGGCCTGCTGACCATCACCCTGCCGGAGGAGACGGTGGCGGACCTGCGCCGCCAGTTGCAGGAGGCGCCGGGCGCCGCCGTCACCGTGGACCTGCCGGCCCAGTCCCTGACCGGCCCGGATGGTCGGCCGGTGCCCTTCGCCATCGACCCCTTCAAGAAGGAATGCCTGATCGAGGGCCTCGACGACGTGGCCCTGACCCTGCGCCACCAGGACGCCATCGACGCCTTCGACCGCGCGGACGCCGAGGCCCGGCCCTGGCTGGTGCCGGGAGCCTGACGGGGCGTTGACGGCTCTGCGCCGAATTACAGTGCCGCGTCGCACACCACCCGGTTGCGGCCGCCGTTCTTGGCGCGGTACAGCGCCTCGTCCGCCCGCGCGAGCACCGCAGCGACGCCGTTCTCACCCGGTCGCAACGCGCTGACGCCGATGCTGACCGTGAAGGTGAGGACGGAGCCGGCGCCGTTGGCGATCCGTACGTCGGTTTCCGCCAGCGCGCGGCGCAGCCGCTCCGCCAGCAGCGCCGCCCCCTGCGGCGGCGTTTCGGGCAGCAGGATGGCGAACTCCTCGCCGCCCAGCCGGCCCAGCACGTCGGCACCGCGCACCAGGGTGCGGCAGACGCGGACCACGGTGCGGATGGCCTCGTCTCCGGTGGCGTGGCCGTAGGTGTCGTTGACCTTCTTGAAATGGTCGATGTCCAGCATGATCGCCGACAGCGGCTGGCCGTTGCGCTGCGCCCGCGCCACCTCGTCGGCGGCCCGCGCCATGAAGCGTCCGCGGTTCAGCGCCCCGGTCAGTGAATCGGTGGTGGCGAGGCGCTCCAACTGACGCTGCATGTCGACCACGCGGGACGCGGCGAGCAGCCGGGCGCGCAGCCAAGTCAGGTCCAGCGGCTTGCGGAGAAACTCGTCGGCTCCGTTCTCCACGACCTCGAAGAACTGGTTGGTGATGCTGCCGGGGATCATCAGCATGAGGTAGAGGTGCCGTTCCCGTTGCGCCGCGCGCAAGTGCCAGCAAACCTCCACCCCTTCCATCTCGCCGACGCGGAAATCGACGAGCGCGATGTCGATGGGCTCGTCACGGCAGCGGGCTAAGGCTGCGCGACCGCTCTCGGCGAAGGCCGTCTGATGACCGAAGCCTTCAAGCTGCTGGCACAGCACCGTGCGCGCCATGCGCGAATCGTCCACCACCAAAATCCGCATGCGGCCTCCACGACCATTGCTCCAGAGAAGCACAAAGCCTTGAAGGAAACATTACAACTGTATGGATTTCCAAATGAACCCGTATCGACGGTCGGTGTGGTCCTGTTCGACCGAAAATAGAGCGGGCGCAAGCATCGTTCGTCGTAGGGCGGTGGATTTTCAACGACAGGTCAATGGGATTCGGCGAATGCAGGGCGAGCAAAGGGCGGATGGGTGGGATAACCCGCAACAACCGTCAAGCGCCGCTCGCACAAGGCCTTCGGAGACCGCAAATTTCTCCTATCCCGATCCCCGGCTCCGGGCTCAGGTCGATCAAGCCACCAAGCGACATCCCCGGCACTGCCCGTGAAGGGCGCCGAACCGGCGATGGCACAGGCTGATGGCACAGTTGGGGGACCAGCCTGCTGGCTTCACCCTAAGCGCCTGTAGTGCAATGATTTCTAGGAAAGGTTGGTTGGGGGACTAGGATTCGAACCTAGGCTGGCGGAGTCAGAGTCCGCTGTCCTACCGCTAGACGATCCCCCAGACCGTCGCCGGGGCGGCGCTGTGCCGCGTCCCGTCGTGGGCCGCCCTTTTAGCAAAGAGGGCAGGGCTTGTATAGCCCTTTTTTCGGCTCTCATGCCTTGGTGTGGGCGTGCGGACACAATTCAATGACATTCGTGGGCTTTCACTGGGACGTGAAACCGGGTTAAGATGACTCCCTTAAGCATGGCGGGGAGGAGACGTGGACCTTCAGGTGCACAGCGAGCGGCAAAACGACACCGGACGGTTGCGTTCGTCGGCCCCTGCGCGCCCGGTCTTCGCAGCCCTCGACCTCGGCACCAACAATTGCCGCCTGCTGATCGCCCGTCCAATTCCCGGCGGCTTCCGCGTCATCGACGCCTTCTCTCGGATCGTCCGGCTGGGCGAGGGGCTGACCCGCAACGACCGGCTGTCCGACTCGGCGATGGAGCGCACCCTCGCCGCCCTGAAGATCTGCGGGTCCAAGATCGAGCGGCGCGGCGTCACCGCCGCCCGCGCGGTGGCGACCGAGGCCTGCCGCCGCGCCCGGAACTGCGGCGAGTTCATCGACGCGGTGGAGCGGGAAACCGGCATCGCCATCGAGATCATCTCCAGCCAGGAGGAAGGGCGCCTCGCGCTCGCCGGCTGTGCGTCGCTGCTCGACCCGAACGTGCCCTATGCCGTGGTGTTCGACATCGGCGGCGGCTCGACCGAGCTGATGTGGCTGGCGGTGGAGCGCGGGCGGCCCCCGCGCATCCTCGACCAGACCTCCATCCAGTGCGGCGTCATCGGCCTGACCGAACAGTTCGGCGGCGCCGACGCCGACCGCGCCATGTACCGGCGGATGGTGGATGAGGTGGCGGCGGCCATCGCCTCCTTCGAGGCGCGCAACGGCATCCGCGAACGGGCGCTGGCCGGGCAGGTGCAGATGCTCGGCACCTCCGGCACGGTGACGACGCTGGCCGGGGTGCATCTCGGCCTCTGCCGCTACGACCGGCGGGCGGTGGACGGCAGCTTTCTGCGCATCGACCACGCCCGGGCGGTCATCGAACGTCTCGTCGCGCTGGACTTCGACGGGCGGGCGCGGCATCCCTGCATCGGACAGGACCGCGCGGATCTGGTGATCGCCGGATGCGCGGTGCTGGACGCGCTGTGCGACTGTTGGCCGGTGGAGCGTTTGCGCATCGCCGACCGTGGGCTGCGCGAGGGCATCCTCGTGGAGCTGATCGGGTCGACGCGGCAAATCTATTAAGGAAATGTGAGACCATGGTTGGAAAGCCTCCGTCCTCCTCGACGCCGGGTGGGCGCCGCGCCACCGTCCGCGTGAAGTCCGCGGCCAAGCGCACCACCTCCTCGGCCCGCTGGCTGGAGCGGCATCTGAACGACCCCTACGTGCATGAGGCGACGAAGCGCGGCTTCCGCTCCCGCGCGGCCTTCAAGCTGCTGCAGCTGGACGAGAAGTTCCATCTGCTGGGGCCGGGCAAGCGCGTGGTCGACCTCGGCGCCGCCCCCGGCGGCTGGACCCAGGTGGCGGTGGACAAGGTGCAGACCGGGCGCGAGGGCTGGAAGGTCGTCGGGCTGGACATCCTGCCCATGGACCCGGTGCCCGGCGCCACCACCATGCAGGCCGACTTCCTGGAGGAGGGCGCGGCCGAGCGGCTGAAGGAGGCTCTGGGCGGCCCCGCCGACCTGGTGCTGAGCGACATGGCGGCCCCGACCATCGGGCACCAGTCCACCGACCATCTGCGCATCATGGCGCTGGCCGAAGCCGCCTACGACTTCGCGGAGGAGGTGCTGGCCCCCGGCGGGGCCTTCGTCGCCAAGCTGTTCCAGGGCGGGGCGGAGAAGTCCCTGCTGGAGCGCCTGAAGCGCGACTTCACCACGGTGCGCCACGCCAAGCCGCCGGCCAGCCGCGCCGAATCCTCCGAAACCTATGTGGTCGCCACCGGTTTCCGTGGGGCCAACGCGAACGATTAGGTCCACCTCCGGCTGCGGTCCGTTCGCGCAGGTCATGGCTGGCTTGCGCGGATGAGGCCCGGCACACGACAGTTTGTGGTTCAGGCGCCTTCACAAGCCCACGGTCTTGTGTATAGTGCGCCAAATTTTTTTCCGGCCCCTTTTTATCTCCCGGGAGACCGCCGATGGCCCGCTCGTCCACGATCCGCGAAGCTCTGACCTTCGACGACGTCCTCTTGGTTCCGGCCGAAAGTTCGGTCCTGCCGAACGAGGTGGACACCCGGACGCGCCTGACCAAGACCATCGAACTGGGCATCCCGCTGATGTCCTCCGCGATGGACACCGTGACCGAAAGCAGCCTCGCCATCGCCATGGCCCAGGCCGGCGGCATCGGCGTGGTCCACCGCAACCTGACCATCGAGCAGCAGGCCGAGGAGGTCCGCAAGGTCAAGCGGTACGAGTCCGGCATGGTGGTCAACCCGATCACCATCACGCCGGGCCAGACGCTGGCCGACGCGCTCCAGCTGATGGCCGACTACCGCATCTCCGGCATTCCGGTGGTGGAAAGCCGCGACTCCCGCGGCAGCGGCAAGCTGGTCGGCATCCTGACCAACCGCGACGTCCGCTTCGCCACAAACCCGAACCAGCCGGTCAGCGAGCTGATGACCAAGGACGTGGTGTCGGTGCGCGAGGGCGTCAGCCAGGACGAGGCCAAGCGCCTGCTGCACCAGCACCGCATCGAGAAGCTGCTGGTGGTGGACGAAGCCCATCGCTGCATCGGCCTCGTCACGGTGAAGGACATGGAGAAGGCGCAGGCCTATCCCAACGCCTGCAAGGACGCCCAGGGCCGCCTGCGCGTCGCCGCCGCCACCGGCACCGGATCGGACGGGCTGCGCCGCGCCGAGGCGCTGTTCGACGCCGGCGTGGACGTGCTGGTGGTCGACACCGCGCACGGCCACTCGCTGAAGGTGCTGGATCAGGTGCGCGCCGCGCGCAACATGTCCAACTACACCCAGGTGATCGCCGGCAACGTGGCGACCGCCGAGGCGGCGAAGGCGCTGGTCGATGCCGGCGCGGACGCCGTCAAGGTCGGTATCGGCCCCGGCTCCATCTGCACCACCCGCATCGTCGCCGGTGTCGGCGTTCCGCAGCTCACCGCCATCATGGACGTGGTCGAGGCCTGCGAGAAGCTGGGCATCCCGGTGATCGCCGACGGCGGCATCAAGTTCTCGGGCGACCTCGCCAAGGCCATCGCGGCGGGCGCCAGCGTGGCGATGCTGGGCAGCCTGTTCGCCGGCACCGACGAGAGCCCCGGCGAGGTCATCCTCTACCAGGGCCGCTCCTACAAGAGCTACCGCGGCATGGGCTCGGTGGGCGCCATGGCCCGCGGCTCGGCCGACCGCTACTTCCAGCAGGAAGTCTCGACCATGAAGCTGGTGCCGGAAGGCGTCGAAGGCCGCGTGCCCTACAAAGGCCCGGTGTCGGCGGTGATCCACCAGCTCGTCGGCGGCCTGCGCGCGGCCATGGGCTACACCGGCAGCCAGTCCATCGCCGAAATGCAGGCGAAGTGCGAGTTCGTCCGCATCACCAACGCGGGCCTGCGCGAAAGCCATGTCCACGACATCACCATCACCAACGAGTCCCCGAACTACCGCCAGGGCTGATCGGGCGTCCGTCGGGTGGCGGTTCGAAGAGGCGAGGGGGCGTTCCCCTCGCCTTTTTCATGCCCACGCCTCGGTCCTTCTGGTCAGCGGTTGGCGGTGAAGTGGCTGAACAGCGCCACGCTCGCCGCGACGGTGGCGTTGAGGGACTCCACCGCCCCGGTGGTCGGGATGGACAGGCGCTGGACGGGCAGGGTAGCGGGCACGCCCTGGCCTTCCTCGCCCAGCACCAGCCGGACGTCGCGCGGCCAGCGGAAGGCCGCCATGTCGGCACCCCCGGCGTCCAGGGCGACCAGCGGCCCGGCGGCCCGGCTCACGTCCTCCCACCGGCCGCCGCGCAGCAGCGTCAGCTCGAACTGGGCGTTCGACGCGGCGCGCAGGCATTTTGGATGGTAGGGGTGGGCCGCGCCGTCGAGCAGGATCACCCGGCGGGCGCCGAAGGCGGCGGCGCTGCGCAGCAGGGCGCCGAGGTTGTTGGGGTCGCCCAGCGCGCAGACGAGTTCGAGCCCCTGCGGCGGTTGCGAGAGGTCGATGGGCGGTGCGTCGGGCACGGTGCCGACCAGCAGGGGAAAGCCGGTGCCCGAGGCGTCCAGGGTGCGGAACAGGGCGGGGGCCAGTTGGACGATTTCCAGCCCCGCGGGCAGGCGCCAGCCCTCGGCCTGCACCGGGTCGGTGACGAGCAGGGTGGAAAAGCGCTCCGGCCAACGGGCCAGCGCCTCGGGAACCGTCTTCAGCCCAGCCAGCAGGAACTTGCCCTGCTTCTTCAGGCCACGGCTTTCCAGCAGCGACTCCCACAGCTTGAACTGCGGATTCTGCGGGCTTTCGATCAGGCGCGGCGGGCGGGTCATGCGAAGCGGGCTTTCCAGGGCAGGCTTTCCAGGGCGGACGGTTGTCGTTGCCGCTGCGGACCTTAAGGCGCCGGCCGCCGGCTTGGGAAGGCCGATCCGGTGCCGGCCCGGTTCTCCCGCCGTCGCTCCGCTGCTATCATCCTGAAACCACGGAAAGGCGGTGTTCCATCATGCTTGCTCTGCGCCCGAACTGCGAATGCTGCGACCGGGATCTGCCTCCGGAGTCCGGCGACGCCTACATCTGCTCCTTCGAATGCACCTTCTGCGGCGACTGCCGGGATCGCGTGCTGAAGGGCTTCTGTCCGAATTGTGGGGGCGAGCTGGTGCGACGGCCCGTCCGCCCGGCGGGGAAGCTCATCAACAACCCGGCTTCCACGGAACGGGTGCTCAAGGCCGGAGGCTGCCCACCGGCCTTTTGACGCGCGGTCGGGTCGGGCGCCGACCCGGGACAGCAGCGGCCCCCGGTGTCACGACGGCACCACGCCGGTGGCCGGCCGGATGCGGGACACGAGCAGGGCGCCGATCGTGCGGAGCAGGCGGTCCGGCGGCACCGGCTTGGCGAGTATGGGGGCCTGCCGCAGTCGTTCGTTCGTGGTGTTCAAGCTGCCGTAGCCCGTGCAGAACAGGAATGGCACTCCCATGTCGTCCAGCAGTTCAGCCACGGGAAAGGACGGCTGGCCGAACAGATTGACGTCCAGCACCGCCAGGTCCGGCGGCGACGTGCGGGCCAGATCGATGGCGTCCTGGACGCGCGCAACTGGACCGACGACCCGGTATCCGGCGTCCTCCAACACCTGTTGCAGGCCCATGGCCGTCAGGGCTTCGTCCTCCACCACCAGGATGCGGGCGCCGGGGTCCGCCGCCTTCTGGTCTTTGACCGCCTTGGGGGGCGGTTTCCGCGCGGGATGGACACCGCTCACCACGAAGCAGTCGCCGGGCAGCGCGATGCGGCAGCTGAGACCCTCGGGCGGCCATTCCAGGACCAGTTCGCCGTGCATCTGGCTGAGGATGGTCTGTTCCAGCAGGATCGAGCCGAAACCATGGCGGGTCGGCGGAGCCACCGTCGGGCCGCCGCTCTCCGTCCATTCCACGCGCAGCAGGCCGGCCGCCTTGTCCACCCGCCAGGATACGGCGACACGCCCGGCGGTCACCGACAGCGCTCCGTATTTGACGGCGTTCGTTACCAACTCGTGCAAGACCATCGAGAAGGACTGGACGGCTTCCGCCGCGATGGCCACGGGCGGGCCGGAGACGGTGAACATTATGTCCTGCGTGAAGGCGGACAACTCCTCCTGTGCCAAGGTGGCGAGGTCGGCCCCCGACCAACGGCTGGCCGCCAGCAGGGAATGGGCACGAGCCATGGCGGTGACCCGCCCCTCCACCGCGCTCGCGAATTCCTTCGGGTCCTCCGTCCGGCTGAGCAGGACGATGGACTGCACGACCGCCAGCGTATTCTTGGCCCGGTGATCCACCTCGCGCATCAGCAGACGCAGGCGGCTTTCGGCCTCTTTGCGGCCGGTCATGTCAGCGGCCATGCTGACGACCAGATGCCGCCCCTTGGAGTCGCGCCCGATGGGCGAGGATCGGAACGCCCAGGTGAGCCGGCGTCCGTCGGCGGTCCGGATGTCGTAATCGCCTTCGTCTATGGGGCGGTCGAACTGATGGAGACGCTGGATGTCCATGCGCATGGTTCCGCAGCGCTCGCCATAGGCGCGTTCCAGCCAGCCGCCGATGGTGGACAGTTCGGCGGCGGTGTAGCCCGTGGTGTCCAGCCAAGCCTGACTGATCAGCACCACCTCGCCATCCTCGGCATGGACCATGACCGGGAAGGGGGCGTCCTCAATGGCCCGGCGCAGCCGCTCCTCGCTTTGCGCCAGCGCCAGTTCCGCTTCCTTGATGGCGTGGATGTCCGTGCCGGTGCCGATCCAGCGACCGGTCCGCGTCTCCCGCACGGCCAGGATGAGGTGCCAGCGGTAGGATCCGTCAGAACGGCGCAGGCGGTGTTCGGACTCGAAGCGGGCGTCGCGTCCGACGGCGGACTCCCAACCCGCCAGCGCGCCGGGAAGGTCGTCCGGATGCACCGCCTGCATCCAGCCTTCGCCCGAAAGCTGGTCGGCCGACAGGCCCGTGTAGGTCTGGAAGCTCTGGTTGGAGTAGATGTTCCGGCCCTTTGGGTCGGCCACGAACAACGCGCCGGGCAGAGCTTCCGTCGTCGTGCGCAGCATGTCGTCGCGTTCGGCCAGCGCGCGCTTGGCGGCGTTGGCGTCCGTGTTGTCCACGAAAATGGTCACTGACGCCACGATGCGGCCGTCGCCATCCCGCACGGGGGCGCTGCTGACGTCCAGTTCCAGCGTGCGGCCGTCCGGGCGATGGTAGATCATCGGCTCCCAGTCGATCGCCGCGCCTTCGCGCAGGGCGCGGACGGTCGGGTATTCCTCCATGGCGTAGGGAGACCCGTCAGCGTGTCTGGCACCATAGCCTTCGTAGCGGGACGCATCCTCGCCCGTCGTGGGTGGCGCCTGTGTGATCGCGATGGCCCGGTCGTTGAGGATGATTCCCTCGCCACCCGGAGCGTTGGAGATGGAAATGCCGATGGGGGCTTGCCGGAGCACCGCCTCGAACAGGCTGCGCTCGCGCTGAAGGATGGCCTCGCGGTCGCGCAGTGCGGTTTCCACTGAATGCCGGCGACGACATTCGCGCCACAGGACGATGAACAGAAGCCCCGCGGTGAGGGCGATGAACGCCCAGCCCTTGTAGGTCTGGATGGTCGTGACGTTCGTGGCGAACAGCAGGTCGACCGCCCGGTCCGAGGCCGCGATCCATGCAGACGACACGATTGCATAACACAGGGCCACAAACAGCGGGAACCTCAGGCTGCCCGCTTCGGTTCCCGCAGGATTGGCCGGCGAATTGGCGGACGATGCGCCGGAAGCGCGGGAAATGCCGCTGCAAGCCTCAGTCATGCGGGCACCCGATCCGGTTCCTGGAGACAGCGGTTTCCCGACGAACGATGCCTGCGGGGGCGACCCTTGCCCGTTCTATGACATTCGAAAGATTTTGGCCCATGTGCACCGATAATGCTCTCGGTTGAGGTGCCTCGAATTCTTGAAGAATTGTCACACGCTCATTTTATCCGCGCAAGAAGCGCGAGCATCGACATGGTGGCGGTCGCCTTAAAAGCAACAAACGGAGGTGGATGAAACGGAGGCGGCGGCCGATTCTTTGTCAGAGACTTTCCGTATGTATCGATTGGCAGGTCATGGATTTGCGATCCTTTGCTCACGATATTGCGCAGCGGCAACCCCGCCTGGCAAAGTGCTCAGCGTAGATGTCTGCCTAGGAACAGCAGGGGGCCGCGTTGGGTTGCGTCGATGAATCCGGCGCGCTGGTAAAAGTCGACGTTGCGGGCGAAGACCGCGGTGACGAGGTGGACGCCGGGAAGGCCATCCGCCCGGCAATCCTCGGCGTAGGCGTCAACGAGAGCCCGTCCGATTCCGCGGTCCCGATAGCTTGGCCGGACGTTGACGTGCAGATGGGCGGGAAAGGCGGCGAAGCGGTCGGCGAAGACCTCGTATTTTGGGATGATGCGGGCGAGGTCCACCGCCCCGGCGCTGTCCTTGCAGCCGGTCAGATAGCCGAGGATGGCGCCGTCCCCGTCCAAGGCGAACCACACGTCGTCCGGCGCCCGCTCCACATACCAGCCCGTCCAGGTGCGGAAGAAGCCCGCGCGCTCCGCCGCCGAGGCGAAGTCCTTGCGCAGCGTGGACAGGAAGAAGATGTCCTCCAACGCGGCGAGGGCGGCCTCGCGGTCGGGCAGGGCGGACAAACGAACCAGCATCGATGACCAGACCTCAGCGGCGTTGCGCCAGCGTGAAGGAGGTGGTGCGCGGCGCCAGCATCGTGTAGCGGCCCTTCGCCTTCATCACGCCGGCGCCTTCCGCGGCCTCCGCCCCATGGCCCCAGAACAGGTCGCCGCGCACCGCCCCCTTGATGGCGCCGCCGGTGTCCTGGGCGACGACGAGGCGCTTGATCTCGCCCTGCGGCACCGGGGCCTCGCGGACGTCCAGCCACAGCGGCACGCCCAGCGGGACATGGCCGGGGTCCACGGCGAGGCTGCGGCCCGCCGTCAGCTCCATGTTGCGCGCCCCGCGCGCGCCGACGTCGGGACGGAGCTGGAAGAAGACGTAGGACGGGTTCATGTTCATCACGCGGCGGGCCTCGCCGGGATGCTCGGTCAGCCAGCGGCGGATCAGCGGCATGGTCACCTGCTCCGGCGTGGCGTAGCCGATGTCGATCAGGTGCCGCCCGATGGGGACGTAGCGGTGGCCGTTCTGCCCGCCATAGCCCAGAGCCACCACCGATCCGTCGGTCATCCGCACGCGGCCCGACCCCTGGATTTCCAGGAAGAAGGCGTCGATGGGGTCGTCCACCCACAGGATCTCCAGCCCCTTGCCCTTCAGCGCGCCGTCGGTGATGCGGGCGCGGCTGGGCAGGCCGCGCTTGGTCCGCTTCGGCGCCTTGTAGAGGGGAACGTTGAAGCGCTCGGTCCGCGTCCAGCTGCCGCGCAGCTCGACCTCGTAATAGCCGGTGAACAGCCCCTCCTGCCCCTCGGACAGGGCGACGGGGGTGAAGTGATCCTCGAAGAAGCGGCGGGCCGTCTCGGGCTGGGCGTCGGGAAGGCCGCGCAGCGCCTCGCAGATCGGGCGCCAGTCCGAGGTGGTGCCGGCGGCGGGGTTGGGGCCGAGCGGCTTTCCGGCGGGCTGCGACGCCACCCAGCGGCAGGTGCGCTGAAGCGCCGGCAGGGCCTGCGCGTGGTCGTCGTCGATCCAGCCCGGCAGGGCGCGGAAATCCGCGGAGACCTTCTCCATTCCCGGTCGCCAGGACGCCGCGGTGGCGTTGCCGCCCGGTCCGGCCCCGGTCGCCGTGTCGCCCGCACAGCCGGCCAGAAGGCCGAACGCAAGAAGGGTGGAGACGCGCGCCATCGCACGCGCCATGACACTGCCAACCGCAGCCGCCATCGCGGACCCCGCACCAAGATTCAATGAAGACGACAAAGACGAGGGATGGCTGGACTTGCCGCGGCCAAGACGGCTGAAACAAGAACAACTACCCCTTTTTTGCCTCATTCATGGGATTGCGGTCAACCGCTCTTCGCACGGACGGTTTCAAGGCGGGCGTCTTGTCACAGGGCGCTGGCCCTTGCGGCGACTCGAAGGGCAGCCGCGCGTGCGCGGGGGATGACAACCGACCCCCGCTCGGGTTATCGAGCAGGGAATTTATCCGAGGACCATCCCATGACCCCCGCCGCCCGCCTTCAGGCGGTCATCGACCTGCTGACCGAGATCGACGAAACCCCGCGCCCCGCCGACGCGGTGATGAGCGCTTATTTCCGCGCCCGCCGCTACATCGGGTCGAAAGACCGCACCGCGGTGGCGCAGACGGCCTACGCGATCCTGCGGCGGCACGCCCGGCTGTGCTGGTGGCTGGAGCGTCAGGGCCATCCGCCGACCCCGCGCGCCCGCGCGCTCGCCAACGAGATCCTGGCCGAGGGCAAGGCCGCCGCGACGGTGAAGGCGCTGTTCGGCGCCACCAAGTTCGCCCCGGACCCGCTGGCGCCGGAGGAGGCGAAGCTCGCCAACGAGCTGGACACCCACACGCTGGAACATCCGCAGATGCCGGAGAGCGTGGCCGTGGAATGCCCGCCCTGGGCGGAGGAGCCGATGCGCGCCGCCATGGGCGACCGCTTCGCGGTGGAGATGCGGACCCTGCTGGACTCCGCGCCGCTCGACCTGCGCATCAACCCGGTGAAGGCCAACCGCGAGAGCGCGATCAAGGCGCTGGCCCGCGCTCAGATCACGGCGACGCCGACGCAGTGGTCGCCGCTGGGCCTGCGCGTCCAGGGACGCCCGCCGCTGGGCGCCGTGGACGCCTTCAAGGACGGTCTGGTCGAGATCCAGGACGAGGGCTCGCAGCTCGTGGCGATCGCGGTGGCGCCGAAGCCGGGGCAGCAGGTGGTGGATTTCTGCGCGGGGGCCGGCGGCAAGACGCTGGCCATCGCCGCTCTGATGAAGAACAAGGGCCGCGTCGTCGCCTGCGACGTGCTGGCCGGGCGCCTGAAGCGCGCCGCCGAGCGGTTCCGCCGCGCCGGCCTGCACAACATCGAGGCGCACCCGCTGTCCAGCGAGCGCGACCCCTGGGTGAAGCGCCACAAGCGCAAGTTCGACCGCGTGCTGGTGGACGCGCCGTGCAGCGGCACCGGCACCTGGCGCCGCAACCCCGACAGCCGCTGGCGCCAGCTCGGCCCCGGCCTGGCGGAGCTGGTGCCGCTCCAGGCGAACATCCTGGACAGCGCCGCCCGTCTGGTGAAGCCCGGCGGTCGGCTGATCTACGCCACCTGCTCCCTGCTGCCGGAGGAGAACGAGAATCAGGTGGCCGCCTTCCTGGAGACCCACCCCGACTTCACCGTGCTGCCGGTCGCCGAGGTCTGGGCGGAGGAGGGCGCGGGCACCCCGCCCGCCGAAGGGCCGTATCTGCGCCTGACCCCGGCCCGCCACGACACCGACGGCTTCTTCGCCGCCGTGATGGTGCGCAAGGCGGAGGAGGAGCCGGCTGCGGAGGTGGACCGGATGGCCGAGGCTGATCCGGCGCCTTCAGAAGGGTAACAACGGCGGGGAGAAGCTTTTCCCGTGGGATGCGTCAGGCCGGCGGTGTGCCGCCGGTCTGCACGTTTCCGGTTTGCGGCTTTCCCGTTCCGGCCTTCAGGACTTCCAACAGGCCGCTGGCGACCGTGTTCTGGCTGTCGCTGGCGCTTCCGGCAATCGCGCCCAGGACACCGGTTCCGCCTTTCGACGCGCCCGACGCAAAGGCCGATTGGAGCATGGACAGCGCCGCCTGCGCGTTGCCGGGATCGCTCGAAGCCGGCTTGCCGACGGTATCCGGCGGCGGTGGGTTTTCGGCGGCAGGCTTGCTCGCGACGGCTGGTGTCTCCGTGGCGATTTTGCTTTCCGCGGCGGGCGCCGGGGTCGGAGCGGCGGCGGCGGCCTTCGGGGAAGCGGATTTGGCCCCGATGCCGGGAATGTCCACCGTTTCCGCAAATGTCTGGAACGCGTTGCCGAAGACGGTCCGGTCGAAGCCGAGTTCCTGAAGCTTCTGCTCGGCGGCCTCGCCGTCCGGCGCGTACAGGTCCGCGAAGCCGGCGTCCTCCCCCATGGAGGCCAGCGCGGATTTGAAGCCTTCCATATTTTTCGTGAATCCGCTGGCGTCGCTGAGAATGGCCGTCTGGTCGGTCGGCTTTCCATAGGCGCCACGGGTCGCCGCGATTTCGCTCTTGAACGCGTCCTGAACCGGCTTCAGGCGTTCGTTCATCTCGTCCATCGAGATGTCGCCGCGCTGCTGGGCTTCCTGAATCTCCTGGGTCTTGCGCCCGACCTCGGACAGCGCGCCGGACATCCGGCTGCCGTAGGCCTGCAGTTTCTGCCAGGCGGCCTCCGAGTCGGCGAGCCGCTGTTTGTCCTCTTCGTCACGGGGGCGTTCGGAGACGTAGCGGTTGAAGGTCGCCTTGGTTGCCATCGATTTCAGCCCGGTCACGGCGTCTTCAGCGCTGATCTTGCCGGAGTTGACGAGTCCCTCCAGCATGCCGCGCGCTTTTGAGTCGAGTTGCTTAAACACATCGGCGGCGGCGCCGTTCAAGGCCTGCCCGAGTTTGCTCACGGACACGGCGTCCGTGTGCCCGCGGCTTCCCACACTTGAAAGCGGGTGTCCGGAGGAGTCGGTTCCGGACTGTACAGGCTTCCAATAACCGGTGGCGGACAGAGGACGTGACGTGTTGATCGCGCCGCTGACCATTGGTTCGCCTCCCGATCTTCGTTTGAAATGCTTTTTTTACTTTCTCCATTTTGCCAAAATCAATGAATAATCTATTAATAATGATTAGTGACCTAAGTGTACATGAGTATGCATTTTGACTTTATGCATTGTCGAAGGCAATCATGTGTTTCATGATGCAGAATAAAAAAATGAGAGTGTCCTTGAATCGATTGATCTTTGCTCGCAGGCCGATGTTTGCATCGTGTGGGAATGACCCGATGGAGATTGTTTGTTTGGAACCGGACGTGAAGAAGTCTGCGAGGGAAACGGGTTGTGGGCCGAACGGATGTGGAATGCGGGCCGTCCTCATGCGGGGGCGCGCGGGTGGACCTGCTGATTTCGTGCGGGTCATATCGCGAGGTTTGCGGTTAGGGTGCGACCTTTCCCCGCATGTTGGAGCGCAATGATGTGGAACACGTCCCGCTGGCGGAGCGCCGCCCTGTCCGCCCTTTTCTTGTTGGGGCTGGGCACCTCCGCCGAAGCGGCTGAGCCGGTCAAGGTCAAGGTGTTCGTCGGCGCCATGTTCGAGATCGGCAAGAACACCGGCGACCGCGCCGGCGAGTTCCAGAACTGGTACGAGCGCTACTGGCAGTCCGCCGAGCCGATCACCGTGAAGGGCGCGCTGAACCCCGTCTACTGCAACGCCGACGGCGTCTGCGGCGCGGTTCTCGGCATGGGCAAGGTCAGCTCCTCCGCGTCGATGCAGGCGATCCTGCTGAACTCGCAGCTCGACCTGTCGCAGGCCTATTTCATCATTTCCGGCGTGGCCGGCACGCCCCCGTCGCGCGGCACCATCGCCGAGGTCAATTGGGCGACCTGGCTGGTGGATTACGATCTGGGCCACCGCTGGGCGCCGGAGGAGGGCAAGCCGGGCGAGCCGACCTTCATGCCGCGCAAGGGCTACGAGTCCGTCCGCCTGTTCCAGCTGAACCCGGCGCTGGTCTCCTGGGCGATGAAGCTGACCGGCGACACGCCGTTGAAGGATTCCGACAGCGCCCGCGCCTACCGCCAGCGCTACCCGCAGGACGCCGCCCGGCGCGCGCCCTTCGTCGGCACCGGCACGCACATGACCGGCGACACCTTCTTCCACGGCCCGGGCATGTCCGAACAGGCGCAGTACATCGCCAAGCTCTACGGCGCCGACGACTACGTCATCACCGAGATGGAGGCCGCGGCGATCACCCTGGTCATCAAGCGCACCCTCGGCTCCGACCGGGTGATGAGCCTGCGCGGTGCCGTGAACTTCGACCAGGGCAACCCCAAGGAAACCACGCTGGAGCATCTCGACCCGAAGCCGGGCGAGACCGCCGGCGGCTTCGCCGAGACGGTGGAGAACGTGGCGCTGGTCGGCGCGCGCATGACCGACCACATCGTCGCCCATTGGGACCAGTGGCAGGCCGGCGTTCCGGCGCTTCCCGCCCAGTGACCCGAAGGCCGGCGGTGCGGCGGACCTCCCGCCGCCGCTCCGGCCCTTTTGGCTGACTGGACATGCTCCGGCCCGGTTCCCAGTTTCCATTGGGGTGGGAAACGGGTCCGGAGGTGTCCCATGAACGAAGGACTGGTGATTCGCGACGCGCGCCCGTCGGATGCGGTGGGCATCGCCAAGGTCCATGTCGCCACGTGGCAATCCACCTATCCGGGCCTCGTTCCCGATGCCTATCTCGTCAACCTGTCGGAAGCCGCCGCGGCGATGCGCTGGCACAACGCCGTCCAGGCCCATGGGCCGGGGCAGGGCGCCCTGGTTGTGGTGGACGCCGCCGACACCGTGGTCGGATTCGCCACCTACGGCGGGCGCCGCATTCCCGTCGAGGGTTTTGAGGGGGAATTCTACGCCCTGTACCTGCTGGACGAGGCGCAGGGGCAGGGATTGGGCCGCCGCCTGATGGCGACGATGGCCGAACGGCTCCAGGAGGGTGGCAAGCACACCGCCGTGGTCTGGTGCCTGCGCGAGAATCCGGCGCGCTGGTTCTACGAACGGTTGGGCGGCTTGCGGGTGGCGGAACGGCCCATCCGCTTCGCCGGGGCGGAACTGGTGGAGATCGCCTATGGCTGGCGCGACCTCGCCCCGCTTGCACGCTTGTCCGCGGGGCCTGAAATGCGGTAGTCAGGGGCTTGTCCCCCCGCATCAGGTTGTCGTCCATGTCCGCCGAGCGCGTTCTCATCCTCGATTTCGGGTCGCAGGTGACCCAGCTCATCGCCCGCCGCGTCCGTGAAGCCGGCGTCTATTGCGAAATCCATCCGTTCAGCATGAGCGAGGAGCGGATTCGCGACTACGCGCCGAAGGCGATCATCCTGTCGGGCAGCCCGGCCTCCGTCACCGAAGAGAACGGCCCGCGCGCGCCGGAGGTGGTCTTCACGCTGGGCGTCCCGGTCCTGGGCATCTGCTACGGCCAGCAGACGATGTGCCACCAGCTCGGCGGTGCCGTGTCGGGCTCCGACCACCGCGAGTTCGGCCGCGCCTTCATCGAGGTGAAGCAGACCTGCGCGCTGTTCGACGGCTTGTGGGCGGTCGGTTCGCGCGAGCAGGTGTGGATGAGCCACGGCGACCGCGTCACCGCCCTGCCGGACGGCTTCCAGGCCGTGGCGGTCAGCGACGGCGCGCCCTTCGCCGCCATCGCCGACGACGCCCGCCAGTTCTACGGCGTGCAGTTCCACCCGGAGGTCGTGCACACCCCGCACGGCGCCCAGCTCCTGTCGAACTTCGTGCACCGCGTCGCGGGCCTGAAGGGCGACTGGACGATGGCCGCCTTCAAGCAGCAGGCCATCGAGAAGATCCGCGCCCAGGTCGGCACCGGCAAGGTGATCTGCGGCCTGTCGGGCGGCGTCGATTCCTCGGTGGCCGCCGTGCTGATCCATGAGGCCATCGGCGACCAGCTCACCTGCATCTTCGTCGACACCGGCCTGATGCGCGCCGGCGAGGCGGAGGAGGTGGTGACGCTGTTCCGCGATCACTACAACATCCCGCTGGTCCACCGGAACGCGTCCGAGCTGTTCCTGGGCAAGCTGGCCGGCGTCACCGACCCGGAGCAGAAGCGCAAGATCATCGGCGGCCTGTTCATCGAGGTGTTCGACGAGGAGAGCGCCAAGGTCGGCGGCGCGCAGTTCCTGGCCCAGGGCACGCTGTACCCCGACGTGATCGAGAGCGTGTCCTTCACCGGCGGCCCGTCGGTCACCATCAAGTCGCACCACAACGTCGGCGGCCTGCCGGAGCGCATGAAGCTGAAGCTGGTGGAGCCGCTGCGCGAGCTGTTCAAGGACGAGGTGCGGGCGCTCGGCCGCGAACTCGGCCTGCCGGCCGCCTTCATCGGCCGCCACCCGTTCCCCGGCCCCGGCCTCGCCATCCGCGTTCCCGGCGAGATCACTCCGGAGAAGCTGGACATCCTGCGCAAGGCCGACACGGTCTATCTGGAGGAGATCCGCAACGCCGGCCTCTACGACGCGATCTGGCAGGCCTTCGCGGTGCTGCTGCCGGTGCGCACCGTGGGCGTGATGGGCGATGGGCGGACCTACGACCATGTGCTGGCCCTGCGTGCGGTGACCTCCACCGACGGCATGACCGCCGACTGGTACCCGTTCCCCCACGATTTCCTGGCCCGCGTGTCCAACCGCATCGTCAACGAGGTGCGCGGGGTCAACCGGGTGGTCTACGACATCACTTCGAAGCCGCCCGGCACGATCGAGTGGGAGTGATATCAAGGACTTAAGTCTACGGTAAATCAGTACTGTTGCTGCTTAGATTGGGCTAGGGTCCGGACTCATAACCAGTAGGCGACGGTTGCCACGATGTGGACGGCGGCCATGAAGTTGGTGGCGGAGCGGTCGTATCGGGTGGCGATGCGCCGGAAATCCTTGAGGCGTCCGAACATGCGCTCGATGACGTTACGGTTCCGATAAAGGTAGGGAGAGAAGCAGTTTTTCCAGCGCTTGTTGGCGCGTGGCGGGATGTTGGGCGCGGCTCCCGCCTCTTCGATCTTCCGGCGAACAGCGGCACTGTCGTATCCCTTGTCGCCGTGCAGGAGATTGGTGGCGGGCATCCGGTCGAGCAGACGGTCGGCGGCGGTGCAGTCAGCCACCTGACCGCCGGTCAACAGGAAGGCGAGCGGCCGACCGCGCGGATCGCTCAGGGCGTGGATTTTGGTGGTTCTCCCACCTCGGGACCGTCCAATGGCCTGGGCGCGCTCCCCCCTTTCCCGCCACTCGCTGAACGATGGGCGCGGACCGCCGTGGAGTCGATCATCACCTGGGCTGGTGGGCCACCTGCCGCTGCCAACGCATGGAAGATGTCCTCCCACACGCCTTTGGCCGCCCAGCGGACGAAGCGGTTGTAGAGCGTCTTGCGCGGACCGTAGACCGGCGGTGCGTCCGCCCAGCGCCCACCCGACTTCAGCACATGGACGATCCCGCTGATCACACGTCGGTCATCCACGCGCGGCTTGCCTCGGGTATCGCGCGGAAGGTGTGGCTCAAGCCGTCCGAACTGCTCCACCGTCAACCAGAACTGACCGTCGTTCATAACAAAGCCCCTTTCCAGGGCTTTGAATCACAACGATTCCCTTCGGGAAAGGCTCTTTATGGGTCCGGACCCTAGGGCAAACCCGCTGTGGGGAGTTCTGTGGGGACTCTCTCACAGCGGAGGCGCCTGTATGACTGTCTTCAAGCGGGATGGTTCCGAGTTCTGGTGGATCGAGTTCCAATACAAGGGGGAGCGCTACCGGCGTTCCAGCGAGTCCGCCTCGAAACGCAAGGCCGAGGAATTGGAGCGCAAGTGGCGTGAGGAACTTCGCGCCAACGCCCTCTTGGGTAAGATCCCCGAATTGGCGTGGGGAGACGCCATAGACCGCTACTTCAAGACGGTGATTGAGCCGCGTAGGAACGAAGGAGCGGCAAAGCGTGACTTGTACGTTCTGAGCGTCCTCAAGGCGGAACTTGGCGCGGCTACCCTTATCAGCACTCTTACCGCACCTGCCATCGTGGAGTACCGGGGCCGACTCCTAGGCGTTGGCAAAGCGCCAGCCACGGCGAATCGGTACCTTGCGACTATCAAAGCGATTCTGCGCAAAGCGCATACGGAATGGGGTGCTCTAGCGGTTCAACCCTCTTTCAAGCTCCTGAAGCTCAGCAATGAGCGGTATCGCTGGTTGACCGACGAGGAGGAGGATCGACTCCTTATCCACTCCCCGGTCCATCTGCGCGACCTGTGCACCTTTCTCATCGATACCGGTGCACGGTTGTCGGAGGCTACGACGCTTACCTGGGCAAACGTCGATATGGAGCGTCACCCCCGCCCGTTGGTCAAGTTCATGGATACCAAGTCGGGAAAGCCCCGATCCGTGCCTCTGACCAAGCGCGTTGATGACATGTTCCGGCGCCTTCGCGCCAACAAGCCGAGCGGAGTGGAGCGGGTGTTTTTATACCGCCCCCTTGGGAATGATCGGCTACGGGAGGTGAAGAACGGGACGAAGGTCACACCGTTCCGTAATCCGCATGGTGCATGGTACAAGGCTACAACAGATGCAAGGTTGGATGACCTGAACCTGCATGATCTAAGACATACCTTTGCGTCTCGATTGGTCATGCGGGGGGTGCCGTTGCTGACTGTTTCAAAATTACTTGGTCATGCCACAATTCAAATGACAATGCGATATGCACACCTTGCGCCAGACGCTTTTGATGCAGCTATCGAGGCATTGGAGTGCAATCGTGTCACAGATACGCCGAATATGTGAGTTGAGGTGCAATAAAGTACTTTAATGAGTGCCTCTAGCGCTGAACATGGGCACAAAAAAAGAGGGTATACCGTCTCCGGTATACCCCTTGAGTTGCGCGGCGTCTCCGATATTACCGCCGCGAAGTCGATTTCTTGCCCTTTGTGCGGGCGGGCGTTGGTTCGGCTGGAGTGTCCTCAACAGCCTCAAACATGTCTGCATAGACGTGGAGAAATAGCATCTCGTGGAACTCTGCCAGCGTCTCCGCGTCGTCTTTGCAAGCCTCCCAAGCCTCGACAGGGAGGAACCATGCGGCATGGTCCGCGATCTTGTCGAGGAAGTCTTTTACAGCGGTCCCTTGTTCTACCAGGGCCTTCGTTGCGTCGTCAAAGCGTGGGATGAAATCGTTAAGCCGCTTTTCGGCGTACTCCACGGCTAGCCCTAGGAATTCGTCATAGCCTTCGCTGTCGATTCCGTGTTCCGCCATGTAGATTTCCGACCATGCACGCTGTAGAAGTGATTCGAATTTTACGTCGTGTAGGTGGGCGGGGATTTCACCAATCAACACTTGGTGATCTAGGAAGTACGCCGACGCGGCGAACTCTTGCGCTTGGCGTTGCCGTTCAGCCCTTCCCATAGGTCGGGGGTGATGATCTTGCGGGCGTACGCCTTGGCGAAGACGGGGAACCGGGCGGCGTTGTTGCGCTCCAGATGGCGCCCCTTGGTCTTGACGGCGTTGGCAGCGTGCGCGGACAGGGCGTTGACAAAGGCCGTATAGTCCGTGAATGCGGTTTGAATAAATTGCGTGGTCATTTGATATGCTTTCGTTTCGTCTAATGATGAGTCATGGGGGGATTAGTCCCGTCTAAACGACGGGACTGGGTAGGGCATTTCTTGCCGCTAGAGGCTATATTATACCAAAATTGGCCGGATGAATGAAGTACCAGGCACAAATATTTAGCCGAATAGAGCGTCATCTAGCTTTGAAGTGAAGGCTTCGCCACATTTGTGCGCGGCGTCATCAAGTTCATCCGTTCTTTTCTTCATATATTCGATGAGGCGAGTGCCCAACAGAGTGGCAAGAACGTTGTGAATTATGTCGCCATCCACGGTGAATTTCCGCCTGAATGGCGTACCCTTGAGCCAATAATCAGCTAAATCCTCGATTTGGTCGTTAAAGTCAGGGGTGGTTTCGATGAGGATGTGCGCTAGTTCTTCTTTGAGTTCTTCGAAGCGCTCGGGTGTTGGGTCGTACTTTAGTTCCCACAACATATCTTCCGCATGGTCTTCGAGGTTGCTAGTGCACTGTTCCATGAGAATGTTTAATTCGTGGAGGTATGCGCGGAGCCTGATGTTCTGTCCGCGCAATCCGTCGTTCTTCACGATCTTCAAGATTTGCCAGTCAGGAAGGCCCTTAAGCATGGGATACCCTCCGGAACTCCGCTACTTCGTCGGCGTTGGGGCAACCAAATTCCGCAGCGTGCTTGTCGTAATCCGGGTATAGGCCAACGATTCGCTGTTCAATCGCGTCTGGCGTGACGGTGGTACAGTGGATTACGCCACCGATGCACATACGATACCGATTCTCGGTAACCATCTCATGTTGGACCATCGCGACCTTGACCAGACGTTCGTCTGGCATCTCTGGAGGGAGCGGGCGGGTTTCACCGTTGAGGTGGGGATGTAGGTGCATCCCGTGCGGTAGGTCGGTGAAGGTTGATGAGTCGTCCGTGATCTCCCAGCGGTAGGCCGCGAGCCTCCCTTGCCGGGTGGACCAACCCATAATGACCGTCTCGGACGTTAGGTCGGGGGCCTCGGACGCCTTGCGGCGTGGGAGGTAGTCATACCAACGGTTCAGCAGCGGCGCGGCGCTATCAATGTCCTCGAACTCGTATAGGTTATTCAGGATGGCGGCATTGACCAGACATTGACCGCGCTGCGCAACGGCCATCGCGCCGATGATGTGAGTCTTTCGGTCGGTCAAACTCACTGGTGCATTCCTCCGATACTGCAAAGTATCAGAGGTGCATAGAATGCGATTGGGGTAGAAGAATAGGTTTACAACGCTCATGTTATGCTAGAGCCTTTTCAAGTTTCGCCCTGAATTTCTTTCGCGCCTCTGGCGTATCTGGAAATTCCTCGGCGCTAGTGGACATTTCTTCGAAGACGGCTTTTAGGCCGCTGGCCGTATCGGTCGCGTCTTTGCGTGCGCGTTCAAATGCCGTTTCGATTTCAGGGGTAAGGGCCTTGCCGGACTTTTTCAGTTCAGCGTAATGCCGCTCGATTTCCTTGAGCCGCGAAATGGCCTTCTCCTGCGGCGTAGCAGTCTCGTCCACAAGGTTGCGGGCGTAAGCGGCGGAATCGGCATAGGCACGGGCGGCTTCACCGGCTTCAAGGCGTAGGCGGATTTCTTCGCGGAGTGCGTCTAGCTCCTTGGCCTTGCTGTCCAATCCGAGTTCGCGGAGTTGCTTTTCAACAGCGATTTCGCGGGATACCCGTGCGTATGCTTCGGCTCCTTGTAGGGTAGATTCCGCTAGGTCCTGTTCTCAAACTCTGAGCCATAGTCGGATAGCCCCGATGTGGACCATGGCGAGGTAGTTGGCGGCGAGTTTCTCGTATCGGGTGGCGATGCGACGGAACTGTTTGAGGCGGTTGATCAGGCGCTCGATGGCGTTGCGGGAGCGATAGGCGGCCCAATCCACCAGAGCACAGGGCTTCTGGCTGGAGGGCTGTGGGATCACCACCCCGATCCCGCGCCGACGCAGGTAGCGGCGGATGGCTTGGCTGGAGTAGGCGCGGTCAGCGACCACGCGCTCGGGTCTTTCCCGCGGTCGTCCACCTGCCACTCGGCGCACTGCGACCGCCTCCATCAGCACCGTCAACGCGCTCTGGTCGGCGGCTTGACCGGGGCTCAGCACGAAAGCGAGCGGTTGGCCGTGGCGGTCGGCGCGCAGGTGGATCTTGGTTGAGAAGCCGCCGCGCGAGCGGCCAAGCGCTTGGTTCAACTGCCCCCTTTTGCGCCGGCGGCGTGCTGGTGGGCGCGGACCATTGTGCTGTCGACTTGGTGCAGGCTCCAGTCCAACTTGCCGGCCTCATCCGCCTCGGCCTGAACCAGTTCCAACACGCGCTCCCATACCCCGGCCTTGCGCCAGCGGTAGAAGCGGTTGGCCGCCGTCTGCCAGGGACCGTACTCGGCCGGAAGATCGCGCCAGGGCGAGCCGGTGCGGTTCACCCACAGGATCGCCCGCACGGTGCGCTCCAGGTCCCGCGCCGGCCGGCCCGTCCACGGGCGTTCCGGCGGAAGCAACTCCAGCAAATGCTGAAGCTGCTCATCGCTCAGTTCAGATCGTGCCATCCCCCTTCAACAGGGCACAGCCAAACCCTCACAGCCTTTGAGAACAGAACCTAGGGGAGTTGGTGGATGGCTTGGCCGAGGTTTGGGGGCTTCCGAGAACATCGGTGGACGCATACGCCAAGCCTCTGCGGAAAGCCGGCCTTATCTCGTCGTCAGGGCGTACCGGCCCTGGGGCGCCCGACATGACCGTCAATGATGCAACACATCTTCTGCTGGCGTTCCTGGGAGGCAGCACGACGAAAGCAGTCGAGAGGGCAAGGTACATTTCAGCTCTTCGATTTAGGCGTTTCACAAATGATGGGATGTCAGAGAATAAGGCTTTTTTAGATTTTCTAGGTATTACCAATAACCATACATTCTTTGATTTAGTTAGCTCTATGATCGAGATCGCCAGGGTTGGCGAGTTGGTTACAAGAATAGCTAGGAAGGTTACCCCAAGCACTCTTCCTATTGGGTATCTTTCGATAGCATTCGATGATTCCAAAGGATCAGTAAGTGTTCGATTTTTGTTCGGAGAGTACTCAAATAGTATTGAGTATGAAGGCGTTCTTCATGGCGACGCGGAAGATATTTTTGGTGTTCTGATTGGTGATGATCTAAGGGCGGTTGCGGATTACTCGTATAAATACAGCGAGTCTGACCTAACAGTATCAAGAAAGATCACTTCAAAGACCCTGAACAAGATTGCAGAAATACTCAACAGGTAGGACGACGATGCAGAATGCCGAACAGCGGGTAATCCCCGCCACTCATGAGCTTTGCCTTGCGGTCGCCAAGGCAACGGTTCGCAAGCCGACATCATCGGGTATGTCCATCGCCATGCATGTTGGCGACCATCTTGCCGACAGGTTGGCCGAGGAGCTGATGGCTATGTTGATTCAGGTCATCCCGGCCGCGATAACGGAT
Source organism: Azospirillum sp. TSH58 (assembly GCF_003119115.1). NCBI lineage: Bacteria > Pseudomonadati > Pseudomonadota > Alphaproteobacteria > Rhodospirillales > Azospirillaceae > Azospirillum > Azospirillum sp. TSH58. Next base: position 272,722 of record NZ_CP022367.1, on the reverse strand, counting down.
ACCATTTCCGCCGATCTGATGCCCGGCGCGGACAAGATTGCGGGATTTCTTGGGATGGATAGGCGGACCGTTTACCACCTCGCGCAAACCGGCAAAATTCCCGTCTTCCGGATGGGCAACACGATCTGCGCCAGGAAGTCGACGATCCTACGCTGGATCGCTGATCAGGAAAGCAGGGCCAGCGGTGGGACCGCCAGCATGAGCTGACGGTCCCACCACCTGACCGGGCGCCGCGCCAACGGCGTTCCAGTCGGCTCAATCGCATTGGAAAGGACACGAAAATGAGCGACCGCAATATGCGGGCGACGGGTGCGCTCGTCCACAATTCATGCGGTGATGGCACCACCATCGACCGCGCCCATACCGACCGCGCCACGCCGAAGCCCGCCGCCCAGATCACCAAGGCGGGATTCAGCGTTCCCGAGTTCTGTCATGGGGTCGGAATCGGCCGCAGCAAGGTCTACGAACTGATGACCGCCGGGGCGATCCGGTTCGTCACCATCGGGCGCCGCCGCATCATCACCGACTCCCCGGCTGAATTCTTGGCGCGGGTTGCCGATGCGGGGAGGGCCTGACCATGGCCGACACCAGCATCACCAACCCCGGCCATGTGACGTGGCATTACGCCGAGGGTGACGGCACCCGGGCGCCCGGCGTCGTTGGAATGACCGTCAGCCTCGGCGAGGGGCGGCACCTTTATGTCGGCGAGGTTTCGCAGGAACACCTCGCCGACCTTGACCCGAACCTGGACCTCCCCGCTGACCCCCGCGGATGGTGGATCACACTTGACACCGGGACCGGTCCGGATCTGGTCGCCAAGCCGATCGACATCTCGGCGGGGCATTGGCTGATTCAGACCCTGGGCGTTGCCATGGAGAGTTGCCGGCGGGCGGGCGGCTGCACGAACAATGGCAGCGAGATGGAGGCCGTCAACATCGGCGCCGGGGGTGCGGCATGACCGTGCTCGACAACAACAAGCTGGGCAAGGTGCTGGCGCTGGCCGGCTCCGACCAGGACGGCGAAGCGCTGGCCGCGCTGCGGAAGGCGCGAGACATGCTGAAGGCCGCCGGGATGACGTTTGGCGACCTGACGGTGAAAGGGGTGGACGCCCCCTGTTCCGTCGCGCCGACAGGTCCGGTTTTCACGAACCCCTTCGCCGGCTTCGAAGACCGCATGGAGGCCAGGGAACCCGGCTGGAAGGCGAAGCAGGCGGCGGCGCGCGCCGAGCAGATTCGCAAGGAGGCCGCGGAGCGCGAGGCGGTCCTCGCCAAGTACGGTTCGGAGCAGAAGGCCAAGCTGCCGAACGAGCGGGAACGGCTGCTGAACAAGGCCGTCAGCCACCTGTGGCGGAAGATCGGCAAGGACTACGCCAACGGCACGTTCAGCGTGGACAGCCTGGACGGATGGACGGGCAGCTACGGCGACAAAATGCCGGACACGGTGCGCGCCGCTGTCGAGACGGCCTACCTGATGCCGGTCACCCTTCGGGAGGCGCAGGATGAATACAGATTCTGGCGGGAGCGCGACCGTGAACTGGAGCGGGTGTGGTGTGCGCCCGGGGAGGTGGGTGGCGACACCTACCTGGACCTTCCGGCTCTCGCCCGCGAGCAGATCATCAACGACATGCTGCGCAAGGGTCCCATCGCCACGCTGGACGACCTGCTGGTGCGGATCGAGATGGCCGTCGAGTTGGACGGATTCGCCGAAGACGCCGCGCCAAGCATCCTTGAGGCCTTCAAGCGACTTGTGCCGAACATCCCTGCGCCCGCCGCTTTGAATGGACGGTTCAGTCTAGCCGATATCGAGGCAGATGCCGTCGGCGTCATCAAGTCCGTCGCCGTTGCGCACCCCGATCTGTGCTGGACCGGCTTCGGTCCAGATCCGCACGCGGTGAAGCGAGAGGGCAATGCGGAGATCGTGTTCAATAAGGCCCGCGCCGACATGACAGCACCGTGGCAGGTCGGCCAGTTCGTCCGGGCCGCGCAGTTCCTAGACCAGGCACCCCGCAGGAAATCTGTCCATCCCGGACGTACGTCATACGGCTGGAAGCACGCCGCTGAACGTTGGCACCGGCACCAGATCGCAGCCCGCACCGGCGTTCCGGCCAATCGCGTGATGGACGATGTCTACGTCTCTGATGGAATGCTGATCGCCGCCGCGCTGGCGCTGGGGTTTGTGGTTGAGCGGATCGGCGGAACAATCGATGCCCGAATCAGCCTGTCGGAGCACGCGGCGCGGGGGTTCTGATTTATGCATGACGCCCGCCACGCCACCATCCCCTTCGAGGACATCAACGCCGCCGCCCTGGCCGCCTATCCCGGCCTGCTGGCGGAGTGGTTCCCGGCCGGACGGCTGGCCGGTCACGAATTCCAACTCGGCGACCTCTCCGGGAAGCCGGGCGAATCGTTGTCCATCAACGTCAGCACCGGAAAGTGGGCCGACTTCGCATCCGATGCCAAGGGCGGCGATCCCATCAGCCTGTTCGCGGCAGCGTTCCATGCTGGCGACCGCGTCCAAGCCGCCCGTGAGCTGGGGCAAAGGTTCGGTGTCATGGGTGCACCGGCCCCGCGCCCGGCAGCACCCCCGCCGGCGGCACCCGCTGGCGAGGACTGGACGCCCCAGGTACCACCGCCCCCGGGCGCCCCTGAGGCGCCGCTCAAAAGCTGGGACCACGTCTACGCCTATCGCGACGCCGACGGGGCCGTTCTCCGCTACGTCGTCCGCCGTGACGCCCGCGCCGGCGCCACCGGTGCCGGGAAACGGAAGCAGATCCTTCCGCTGACCTACGGCGTCCTGAACGGCAAGCTGGGCTGGCACCACAAGCACGCATCCGCCCCCCGTCACCTCTACGGGCTGGACCGGCTGTCCCGCCCCAAGGCGGTCATCGTCTGCGAAGGCGAAAAAGCCGCTGATGCGGCGCACCGCATGCTGCCCGACAATCCGTGCCTGACCTGGAGCGCCGGTTCCAATGCGGTGCGCCTGACGGACTGGTCGCCCACGGCCGGGCGTGTTGTGGTGATCTGGCCGGACGCCGATGCCCCCGGACTGAAGGCCGCGGCCGAGATCGCCGACGTCTTGCGCGGCGTCGCGAAGAAAATCCTCTTCGTGGACACCACCGGCCTCGCCGATGGCTTCGATGCCGCCGATCTGGAGGTGCCGGACCCTGCTGTGTGGTTGCGGGAGCGGATGCGGGATGAGGCTCCTGCAGCGGCGGAATCCACGGTCGCGCCGACCACCCCAGCCGAGACCGCGGCACCACAGCCGGCTCAGGCTCCAGCCGCACGCACTGCTACACCATCCGATCCACGCCCGCCGGCCCATGATCCGCGCGACCGAGACCAGGACGGCGTTGAAGGGAACGCAGACGCGCCCTTTCGGTGCCTTGGGTACAACAAGGGCGTGTACTACTACCTGTCATTCGGTCACGGGCAAGTGGTCGCGCTGCCGGCATCCGGCCATTCCAAGAACACGCTGCTGACACTGGCGCCTCTGTACCACTGGGAATCGCATTACGCGGGCTCCAGGGGGTGCAACTGGGACATGGCGATCAATTCGCTTTTCCAGACCTGCCACGCCATGGGGGTCTTCGATCCGGAAACCGCGCTGCGTGGTCGCGGCGCGTGGCTGGACGAGGATCGTGCCGTCCTGCACCTGGGCGATTATCTGATGGTCGATGGGCGGCGCGTCGATATCAAGGATTTCGCGACCCGCCACGTCTACGAGATGGCGCCATCCCTGGCCGCCGCGCCCGCCGCCGCCCCGCTGAGCGCTGCCGAGGCGCACCGGCTCCTCGATCTGGTGCAAATGTTCCGGTGGGAGCGGCCTATGTCAGCCTACCTGCTGGCTGGCTGGTGCGTCATCGCGCCGGTCTGCGGTGCCCTGCGCTGGCGCCCGCATATCTGGGTGACCAGCCCAGCGGGATCAGGGAAATCGACCCTGATCGACGAGGTCGTGAAACCCATGTTGGGCGGCATGGCCCTGACCGTCATGTCGGTGACCTCCGAGGCCGGTGTCCGCCAGCGCCTCCAGAGCGATGCCCGGCCCGTGGTGTTCGATGAGGCCGAACAGGAGGATCTCGCCAGCAAGAACCGGATGAAGGGCGTCCTCTATCTAGCACGCGCCGCCTCCGCGGAGGTCGGTGCGGAAATCATCAAGGGGACGCAGTCGCAATCCGGCGCCAAGGCCTATCGGACGCGCTCCTGCTTCGCCTTCAGCTCCATCAATGTCGGGATCGAGCACTACGCCGACGAGACCCGCATCACGGTGCTTGGGTTGGAAAAGATTGATGGGTCCACGCCGGAGCGGCGCAGCCAAAACACCGAACATTGGCGTTCGCTCAAGGCCATGATCGTGGCCACGGTGAAGCCGGACTATGTTGCCGGCATGCTGGCGCGGACGCTGTCGCTGCTGCCGACAATCCGAGCCAACGCCGACACCTTCGCCGAAGCCGCCGCGCAGGTTCTGGGCAGCCGCCGCATCGGTGACCAGATCGGCGCCATGCTGGCCGGCGCCTATAGCCTGCACGGCGGCGGGCGCCTTACCGTCGATCAGGCCAGGGAGTGGCTGGTTCAGCATGACTGGGGCGAACTGACGGCGGCCGATGCCGAGAAGGACGAAAGCCGCCTTCTGGCCACGATCACCCAAGAGGTCGTTCGGGTCCAGATCGGCAGCAATCCGAACGCATCCAGGACGATCGGTGAACTGCTCAACGCGGCCCGAGACGCCGTGGATCGTGACATCGCTTCCGATGAAGCGGCAGCTCTGGGCAGGCTGGGCATCCGCGTCCATTACTGGCCCCCTAACCCAAAGGCGGCGGATGAAGCCCACCGGCCCGGCGGGTGGGGCTTCTACGTCAGCACGAGCCACAAGCAGCTCAAAGCCCTCCTCCGCGACACCCCATGGGGAGCGGGCTGGAGAAGGGCTTTGACCACGATCGACGGGCACCGCCGCCCCAACGGCAACATCAGCTTCGGTGGTGTCTCGACCCCCGCAGTGTGGGTGCCATTCACCGCCTTGTCATCAGACGCCCCCGGAACAGCCTCGGTTGCCATGAATGACTGAGAATTCGGAATTCAGACTCATCCGATAAGCCATTGATGCAGAAGAGAGAACGAGAAAATGAGAGAGAATGCGAAATCCACAAAGAGCTATACACACAGGCGCATATACACACATACACACACTCACACTCATAAATTCATATTATTATATATATCAATAACTTAGACCATGAATTGAGCCTGAATTTGGAATGAGCGCAAGAAAATTGCTCATTCTTGGCGCGACCGCATCCGCAGCTGGTCACTGCGCCTTACGAACCCATCCCGCCCAGACCCCATCCCGCCCAGACCCCATCCCGCCCGTCGAGGAATTCCGATGACGAACCAACCCCTGACCGACGAAGTCGCGGACCGCATCGAGCGGACCTATGACGCGCTGGAGCGGGCAATCGCCTCCGACGAGGCCAAGAGGGCGACCGCCCGCAAGGAGGCCCGAGCCGACTTCCTGGACGCCTTCGGGCGCCGCCGAAATGCCAACGGCGTCGTGGTCGATGTCCATGGCCGGGATCGCGGCACCGCCCAGACCAGGACCAAGCTGCGGCCTGACACGCTGGTCCTGCTGCTGAACCGTGGCCCGGAGCGCGGCTTGTCGCAGGAACAGTACGACGCCGCCCACCTGATCCGCACCGCGGTGCGGATCATCGTCGGCGGCATGGGCCTGAAGGCCTGCTCGATGGAGCGCATGGGAGGCGGTGGCCGCAGCGACGGCGAGACCGAGACGCAATGGGCGATCCGCGTCCAGGAGGACTACAACGCCTGGGTCGATGCCATGGCGGAGCGGGCGGTAGCGGCCAAACGGGCGCGCCGAGACAGCCGGGCATGGCAGACCGGCCCGGTGATGGACATCGTGGTCGACGGCATGACGTGCAACGAGGTTGAGGGAGCCCGCTGCATGCGCAACGGATCGGCCGCCGCGGCCTTGAGAGATGCACTGGACCTGTACCTTGATGTCCGCCGCTCTCGCAAAAGGGCTTGACCGACGGGGAACACTAACCTATCGTTAGAGGTACGTTGCAATACGCAGCGCTGAAACCCGCCCAGCCGCCGCTGAGGCGGGTTTTCTCATTCCGGGGCACCGATGGACGAACCGACAGGCGACAATCCGGCAGCGATCGCGGCGCAGGCCAGCGCAATGGTCCGGCTTACCGGCTGGGTTCCAGCCTCATAGAGCTGGACGCTCCGCTTGGTGATGCCGATGGCGTCGGCGGCTTCCTGTTGCGTCAGGTCCAGGCCCTTGCGCCAAGTCTTGAACTCGTCAGCGGTCATGATAACCTCTTCGGCAAGGAGGTGACGCGCTTCCGTCCTTCTGGGAGGTGGAGCCGGTTTTCCGGCCCCACCCTTAGGCCCCCTAGCTTCTGTCCCTGGTGTCCAGTTCAATCTCGGCGGTCAACCTGATCTTGAACCGGAATTTCGGGAAGAGGCTCTTGAGCCACCTCAGAAAGTCCACTGCGCGTCACCTCCCTTCGGTTTGTCGTCCGGGACCATCCCCGTCCGACAAGAGAAGAATAGGCGAAATCATTTCGCCAGTCAATCAGAAAAGCGAAACAATTTCGCCTTTTTGGCCCGCCCGGTCCGCCGCGGCGGGTTTCGTCGTCTCTGGGTTCCGGAGGGCACCATGACCGATCCCCTGACCGTCGCCTACATCGCCCTGGCCGTCTTCGTGTCGGTGCTGATCGGCATCGGTGTCCTGGCCGTGCTGACGTGGCGCGGCGTCTCCCGGTCCATCGCCCGCATCTCGGAGCGGATGGAGGCCCGGCGGGCGGAGTTCGAGCACGGGGCCGGGCTGACGGGGCGCCGCCTGCCGCTCTGAGGGCGCGTCGCCCCGAAAAATCGGCCATCTATGACCTTTTTCATAGTTGACAGACCGATGTTGCCCCGACCCGACCGAACAGGGCCGCGGGTCCTTCCCGGCGGCTGGGGAATACGGGTGGCAAAGGCGCGGTCGTCGTCCAGGTATGAAAATCCCATAGGGGGGTTCCGCTTCCGGTTCGGCCTTCCGGTGAGGTGTGAAGATGGCAACCCAAGCCGAGATCGCGGCGCACCTCGACCTGTCCGACCGCAGCGTCCGCGAGCTGAAAAACCGGGGTGTTTTCAGCGCCAACGGGCGCGGGCAGATGGATCTCGACGCCTGCCGGATCGCCTACATCCGGCACCTCCGGGAGCGCGCTGCAGGCCGCGCTTCGGATGACGCCGAAGCGGAAGGCCTCGACCTGACGGCGGAGCGCGCCCGGCTGGCCCGCGAGCAAGCGGACCACTACGCGATGAAGAACGCCGAGGCGCGCGGCGAGCTGGTCCGGGCCGGCGACTGCACCGCAGCGATGGTCTCGGTGATCGAGATGGCCAAGGCCAAGCTGATGCGCGTCCCGGCCAAGGTCGCCAAGTCCGATGGCCGCCTCAAGGACCGCATCGCCGATGCCCTGGAAGACGCGCTGGACGAGCTGAGCATGGCCCGCATCGAAGAGGAAATGGGCGGGGCCGGCAAGGATGGGGATGACGATGGCGACGAATGACGCGATCCATGTCCGCGGTCCGGTGCTGGCCGCCCAAGTCGCCCGATGGCTGGCCGCGTTGAAGCCGCGCCGCCGGATGACCTTGTCGCAGTGGGCGAACAGCCGCGCCCGGCTGGAGGACGGCACCCGCTACCGCCCGTTCCCTTTCCAGGTCGGCATCCAGGACGCCTTCACCGACCCGGAGGTGCGGCAGATCTCGGTGCTCAAGGCCAGCCGCATCGGTTACAGCCAGATCGTCAAAAACTTCATCGCCTACTGCGCCGATCAGGCACCAAGCCGGGTGCTGGTCTACCAGCCGACCATCGACGACGCCGAGGACTTCGCCAAGGACGACGTCGCCAAGTTGATCGCGTGGCCGGCGGTGCGCCGCCTGTTCTCGACCAAGACGCGGGACAGCAACAACACGATCCGCTCCAAGCGCTTCCCCGGCGGCTGGATCAAGATCAAGGGGGCGAACAGCCCGAAGGAGTTCCGCCGCATCACCGCCGACAAGGTGATCCTGGAGGAGGTGGACGGCTACCCCCTGACCGCCGGCATCGAGGGCGATCAGGTCGGGCTGGCCTTCAAGCGCTGCCTGACCTCGGACGAGCCGCTGAAGGCGGCGGGCTCAACCCCGACCGTGAAGGGGACGAGCAAGATCGAGTCGCTGTTCCTTCAGGGCACCCAGGAACACCGCTACGTGCCTTGCCCCTGCTGCGGCGAGATGCAGATCCTGGTGTTCGGCAACGGCACCGGGCCGGGCATCCGGTGGGAGCCGAAGGAGGTGCCGGCCAAGGCTTGGTACGTCTGCGTCAACGGCTGCGTCATCGAGGAGGACGCCAAGGCCGGAATGGACGAGCGCGGCGAGTGGCGGGCGCACGCCCCGCAGAACTGGCCGCATCGCTCCTTCCACGTCTGGGCCGGCTACAGCCAGTTCGCCGGGGCGTCCTGGCTGGAGATCGCGCGGGAGTTCGTCGCCGTCCGCAAGGACCCGAACAAGCTGCGCGTCTTCGTCAATCAGGTGCTCGCCGAGACCTACGAGGTGCGCGGCGAGGCTCCGGCGTGGCGCCAGCTCTACGACCGCCGCGAGGACTACCAGGGCGTTCCCGCCGGCGGGCTGGTCCTGACCGGCGGCATCGACGTCCAGAAGAACCGCGTCGAGCTGTTCGTCTGGGCCTGGGGCGCCGACTGGCAGTGCTGGCTGGCCGACCACATCGTGATCCCTGGCAATCCATACGAGGCCACGGTCTGGGACGAGGTCTCGCAGGCCATCCTGGGCCGCTGGCGCCACGCTTCCGGCGTGGAACTGGCGCTGTCCAAGGTCGGCGCCGATACCGGGTTCGCCACCACGCAGGTGGAGGCCTGGAGCCGCAAGCACCCCGGCTTGGTCATTCCGGTGAAGGGCGCCACCAGCCTCGGGGCGCCCTCCTTCTCGTGGTCGAACGTCCGCGAGGCGTCGCCCAACGGCAAGCGCCGGAAACGCGGTCTCCGCCTCGGCATGATCGGCGGTCACGCCCTGACGCTGGAGCTGTACGGCAAGCTGAGCCTCCAGCCCCCGACCGACGAGGAGCGGGCCGACGGCGCCGGGCATCCGGCCGGCTTCATCCATCTGCCCAAGCTGGCCACCGAGGAGGTGTGTAAGCAGCTCGTCGGCGACCAGTGGATGGAGGATCGGGGGGAGTGGAAGCAGGTCCACGCCACCGAGGCGCTGGACGGCTGGAAATACGCCCGCGCCTGCACCATCGCCATGGGCATGGAGCGCTGGACCGCGGCGCGGTGGGCCGCGCTCGCCGAAGAGTTCCCGCGGCCAATCGTCAAGCCCATCGAGAGCGGGGCTGTAGTTCCGATGTCGGCGCCGGCCGTTCAGCCCGCCGCAATTCCGGGGCCAACCGCCAAACGCCGCCGCATCCCAATGCCCAAGGCAACCTACGCCGACGATCCGTCTCTGTGAGGACCCAATGGCCGATCTCGCCACCCTTCAGGCCCGGCTCGCCGAGGCTGAGGACGCCTTGCATCGCCTGAACATCGGTGACCGGGAAACCCGGATCACCTACGACGGCAAGACGACCGAGTATGCCGACGCGCCGAAGCTGGAGCGCTACATCGCCGAACTCCGGGCGCGGATTGACCGCCTGTCCGGGAAGCCCCGCCGCCCGCTGTACATGAGCTTCTGATGCGCAACGCTGTCCAGATCCTCGACCGGCACGGCAACCCGATGCCCGCGCCGCGCCGCCGCGCCGCGTCCGACACGTCGTATGACGGCGCGTCGATGACGTCGCGCGAGCTGGCGTCTTGGCAGGTGCTGCCGACATCGGCGGACGCCGAATTGCTGCCCGAGTTGTCCACACTCGTGGCCCGTTCCCGCGACCTGTCGCGCAACAACGGCATCGCGGCCAGCGGCATCCAGGCCATCCTGGACAACGTCGTCGGCATTGGGCTTCGCCTGAATTCGACTCCCGATTACCGGGCTTTGGGTAGGGACAAGGCATGGGCCGACGCCTGGAGCGCCGCCGTGGAGGCGAAATGGCGGGCCTGGGCGGAGACGACGGATTGCGACGCCGCCCGAACCCTGAACTTCGCCGGTCTGACAATGCAGGTCGCCCGCGCCGGCCTGCTCAATGGCGAAGGACTGGCGTTGCCGCTCTGGCTGCCGAGCCGCGACAGGAAATACGCCACCAGCATCCAACTGGTGGAGGCGGACCGCCTGTCCAACCCGCTCGGCCAGCAGGATAGCGCCACGTTGCGCGGCGGCATCGAGATCGACCGATATGGCGCCCCGCAGGCCTATTGGGTCCGCAACAGCCATCCCGGCGACCTGCTGACCTGGGACCCCGGCCTCTATCAGTGGACGAAGGTTCCGGCCTTCACCCATTGGGGCCGGCGGCAGGCGATCCATGTGCATGACCGCGAGCGGACCGGACAGAGCCGCGGCAAGCCGTTGCTGAGTTCGGTCCTGGCGCAGTTCAAGACGCTGGACAACTACAGCAAAGCCGAACTTCAGGCGGCTGTGGTGAACGCGATGATCGCCGCGTTCATCAAGAGCACGGAATCGATCGATGACCTGAAGGAGTTGTTCGGGGGACCGGATGAATACCTTGCGGCCCGAGCCGAACACGCGGTCCGGCTGAAAGCGGGCGCGGTGCTGCCGCTGTTCCCCGGCGACGAGGTGCAGCCCTTTACCCCGGCCCGGCCCGCCGCGGCCTTCGACGCCTTCACCAAGTCGGTGCTGCGCCACATCAGCGCCGGCCTGAACATCCCCTACGAACTCCTGATGAAGGATTTCACCCAGACCAACTACTCCAGCGCCCGCGCCGCCCTGCTGGAGGCATGGCGATTTTTCAACGGCCGCCGTCAGTGGCTCGGCACCTATTGGGCGTCGCCGGTCTTCGAGCTGTGGCTGGAAGAGGCGGTGAACCTTGGCGAAGTCGAGGCCCCCGACTTCTACCAGAACCGCTACGCCTATTCGCGCTGCCGCTGGATCGGTGCCGGCAAGGGCTGGGTCGATCCGGTCAAGGAGGCGCAGGCCGCCAAGCTGCGGATGGAGATCGGCGTCTCCACCCTGGAGGATGAGTGCGCCGAACAGGGCAAGGATTGGCGCGAAGTGATGGAGCAGCAGGCGAGCGAGCAGGCTGAGCGCCGCCGGCTTGGCCTGCCCCTGTTGGCCCAGGCGCCCAAGCCGAACGGCGCCACAGTCGATCAGGCGACGCCCGACGATCAGACTGGAGACGAATGATGCTTCTGATGCCCGAACCCGGTCCGGCCCTGTTGGCGCCGGCCTGGGTGCCGCGCGCCGCCGCCGTGGTGGGCACGAGCGGTGACCCGCCCAAGGGGGCCGTTTACATCGGTGACATCGGCGCAGGAACGCGGCCATACGAGGTCGTCAACGGCGTGGCGGTGATCGGCGTCTCCGGCGTGATCGTGCCAACCTACTGGTATATCGGCTCGCCCTACGTCACCGGCTGCAATGGCCTGCGCCTGCAGCTCGCCATGGCCTTCGAGGACCCCTCCGTCCGAGCCATCGCCCTGGTGGTGAACAGCGGCGGCGGCCTCGTCAGCGGCATCGCCGATCTGGCCGACTGGATCACCGAGGCCAAGGCCGCGGCGGGCAAGCCGGTGGTCGCCATCCTGGCCGAGTTCGCTTATTCGGCGGCCTACTGGCTGGCCAGTGCCGCCGACAGCATCAGCGTGCCCCGCACCGGCGGCGTCGGCTCGATCGGCGTCATCATGGTGCATTGGGACCTCAGCGCCGCGCTGAAGGAGGTCGGCATCAAGGCGACGATCATCGCCGCCGGCGACCGAAAGGCCGACGGCAACTCCTATGAGCCGCTGCCTGACGAGGTCCGTGACCGCTGGCAGGCGGAGTGCGAGGACATCCGTCGGCTTTTCGCCTCCTCCGTGGCCCGATATCGCTCCGCCGCGGGCGCGTCACTCGACACCGACAGCGTCCTCGCCTCGCAGGCCAGGACCTGGGAAGGCCCGGCGGGGACGGCGGAAGCGGTCACGTCCGGCTTCGCCGATGCCGTGCTCGCCCCCGACCAAGCCTTCCGGGCGCTTCTCGACACCCTCACCACCTGATGGAGCTATCCATGAAGAACCTGTTCGCCCACCTCATGGGCGACACCAAGCCGGCTGCAGCCACGCCGCCCGCGCCCCCCGCGTCGCCGGAGGCATCCGCCCCGGAGAAGCCCGCCGCCGCGGCGCCGACTGGCGGGGCTCCGGCGGGGGAGGCCACCCAGGCCCCCGGAGACAAGCCCGCCGCGCCGCAGGCGTCCGCCGACGATGCGGCGGCCCGCGCCCGGCAGGACGAGCGCGCCCGTTGCGCGGCCATCTTCGCCGACCCCGCCGCCGCGGGGCGCGTCGCCATGGCCGCCACGCTCGCTTTCACCACCGATCTCACCGCCGAGCAGGCCGTCGCCGTTCTGAAGACGGCCCCCGCCGCGTCCACCACCACCGCCCCGGCCGGAAACCCGTTCTCCGCGGCGATGGGTGCGCTGGGCAACCCCGATGTCGGCACCGACACGTCGGGCGGGGATGGGGATGACCCCCAAGCCCTGGTCGCGCAGATCCTGAAAGCCGGCGCCTGACGCCGGCTTTCGCCTTTTCTGGAGAACCACGATGGGCATTTTCAAGCCGGGCGTCAGCTCGGAGAGCTACGCGCCGGACCTCCTTCTGGCCGGCGATTTCCCGCGCGTCACCCGCAGCGTGACCCTGGTGTCCGGACAGAACCTCGTCCGCGGCGCCGTCCTCGGCAAGATCACCGCGTCGGGCAAGTACGCCCTCAGCGCCTCGGCGGCGTCCGATGGCTCGCAGACCCCGGTGGCTGTCCTGGTGGACGACTGCGACGCCAGCGGCGGCGACAAGACGGTGGGCATCTACGAGAGCGGCGAATTCCTCGGCGCCGCGCTCACGCTCGGCGCCGGCCACACGCTGGCCTCCATCCGCGACGGCCTGCGCGACCTGAGCATCTACATCCGCTGACCGCCGGTCGGCCCCAGCCCCCGTGCGCCTCAGCGCCACGTCACAGGGAACGAGCATCATGAACATCTACGATACCGCCGTCCTCAACGGCGTGGTGCAGAGCCTGAAGCGCCCGAAGGCCTTCCTGCTCAACACCGTCTTCGGCACCATCCAGACCGAGACGGCGGAACAGATCGCCGTGGACATCCTGATCGGCAACCGCCGCGTCGCGCCCTTCGTCTCGCCGCTGGTGGCCGGCAAGGTGCTGACGCAGGACGGCTTCACCACCAAGCTGTACAAGCCGGCCTACATCAAGCCGAAGTCGGTGGTCGATCCGAACCGCGCCTTCAAGCGTCAGGCCGGCGAGCAGATCGGCGGCACGCTGAACCCGCAGCAGCGCCTGATGGCCACCGTGCGTGGCATCATCGAGGACCACGCCGACCAGATCACCCGCCGCCTGGAATTGATGGCCGCGGAAGCCCTGCGGCTCAGCCATGTCACCGTCACCGGCGAGGGCTTCGAGACCCAGGTCGTCAGCTTCGGTCGCAGCGCCGCCCTGACCATCGCCCTGACCGGCACCGACAAGTGGAGCGACCCCGCCAGCACGCCGCTGGACGATCTGGAGGCGTGGGCCGAGCTGGTGCACAAGACCGAGGGCGCGGTCATCAGCACCATCGTCATGGACCCGGATTCCTGGGCGGCCTTCCGCAAGAACGCCCAGGTCCAGAAGCTGCTCGACATCCGTCGCGCGGCGGGAACCCCGGTCGAACTCGGCCCCTCCACCTATGTCGGTGGCGCCCAGTTCAAGGGGAGCATCGGCTCCTTCGATATCTGGGTCTACAGCGAGTACTACGAGGACCCGGCCACCGGGACCGTCACGCCGCTGCTGCCCAGCGGCACCGTTCTGGGCTTTGGCCCGAACGTCGAGGGCGTGCAGGCCTTCGGCGCCAACCGCGACGAGGCGGCGGGCCTGCAGGCGCTGCCGATCTTCGTCAAGAGCTGGGTGCAGGAGGACCCGAGCGCCCGCTTCGTCATGAGCCAGTCGGCGCCGCTGGTGTACCCGCGCCGCCCGAACGGCTCCTTCGCCGCTACCGTGCTGTAAGGAAGGCTGACCATGAAGATCCGCACGCTCATCTCCGTGAAGCATGACGGGAAGCTCCACGCGCCCGGAGTGGAACTCGACGTGAAGGACGCCCTCGGCAAAGACCTGATCGAGGCGGGACGCGCCGAAAAGGTTCTGGTCGAGCCGCCGGCGGACACCGCCGAGACGGAGACCGGAAAGCCCGCTCCGGCGAAGAACTCCAAGGCGTAACAGCCAACCACAGGGGCGAGCGAAGGCGGCCCGTTGGCCGCCTTTCGTCGTTTGGAGGACTATCGATGTCCAGCCCTTTCCAGCGCTCAATCGACAGCGTGTTCCGACGGTTTGGCGTGGACGCCGCCTACACCCCGCCCCGCGGCGGCGCTCCGATGCCGTGCCGTGCCGTCTTCACCCAAGGCGACAAGGAATGGCGCTTCCGGGAGGCCGGCGCTTCCACCCCGGCCCGCATCGCCGAGGTGCGGGCGTCGGAAGTCCCGGTGATGGAGGAGGAAGGCACCCTCACCATCGGCGGGCGGACCTGCGTCATCGGCAACGCCACCCAGCCGGACGCCGACCGGCTGGTGTGGCGCCTGGAGTTGCAGTGATGCCGACCTCCGTCCGCGAACAGGTGCTCGCTGCGTTCGAAACGCTGCTGGGCTCCGTCACCGCGCCCAATGTGCCCGGCACCTTCGCCGTCTACCGCGGGCGCCGGAAGGCGGTTCCCGAAACCAACCTTCCGGCGCTGGTGATGCAGGCCTCCATCATCTCGCAGGACCAATTCAACGCCGGGGTGGTGCGCAACCTGGAGCGCGTGGCCGTCTCGGCGCTGGTCAAGGAAACCACCGATACTGCGCTTGACCAGGCGCTTGCCGACGTCTCAGCCGCCGTCCAGAAGGCCGTCGAGGCGGACCCGACCCTGGGCGGGCTGGTGGTGGACACCAACCTCAGCGAGGCCGATCAGGCGACGGCCAACGACGAGGGCATCGGGGGCATCGGCGAGGCCTTCCTGGCCTTCACCGTCGAATTCTGGACCCGCCCCGGCGACCCTTACACCGCGGCGCCCTGACCACACCCCACACACCGAGGACACTATGAACATCCCGGCCCATCGGGCGGCGGCGGTGGAGCCGACGCCTGCCGATTCCTTCGCGATGACGGAGGACGGCAAGACGGTCATCAACCTGACCGAACAGGAGCGCGCGGCCCGTGCCGCCGCCGAACAGGAGCGCGCCGAGCGCGAGGCCGCCGAGCAGGCGGAGCGCGAAAAGCAGGAGCCCGCGCCGGACGCCGCGCCCCCCGCCGAGCCGCCCAAGCCGGCCAAGGCCGCCGGATCGGCGAAGGCCACCACCACCCAGACGAAGGAGGCCTAACCCATGCCGCTTCGCAGCCGCAATCAGGCCCTGCTGGCCAAGATCGAAACGACCGAAGGCACCGACGCCAACCCCGTCGCTGGCACCGATGCCGTGCTGGTCGAGAACCTGCAGCACAGCTACAACCCGAACATCATCCAGACCAACGAGCACACCGGCAGTCTGGACAGCCGCGGCCCGATCACGGGCGGCATGACGGTCCAGGTTACCTTCGACGTGCTGCTCAAGGGCTCGGGTGCCCCCGGCACCGCCCCGGAATGGGGCAAGCTGCTGCGCGCCTGCGGCTGGGCTGAGACGATCACCTCCACCGCCGTCCCGGCCGCCGCCGAGGCCTGCGCGGCGGGCGGCTCCACCACGACGGCGGTGCTGGGCTCCTCCGCCGGCACCACGGCGCAGCAGTACCGCGGCATGCCCATCGTGTTCACGAACACGGTGGCCGGCACGTCCTTCATCACGGACTACACCGCGGGCAAGACGGCGGCCCTGGCCGACACGATGTCCGGTGCCATCGTTGCCACCACCTCGTACCAGATCCCGGTGAACGTCCGGTACGCCCCGGCCTCGATCAGTATCCCGTCGGTGACGCTCTACCTCTACCGGGACGGCAAGCTCCTCAAGGTGACCGGCGCCCGCGGCGCCGCCACGCTGGAGTTCACCAGCGGCGGCGTGGGGCGGATGCGCTGCACCTTCACCGGCATGTTCGGGTCGCAGACCGACGCCGCGGTGCCCACCACCCTGGTCTACGACAGCACCCGTCCGCCGATCTGGAAGGGGGGCCGAGCGCTGGTCAACCGCGCCAAGGCGGCCATGGCCTCGCTGTCCATCGACTTCGGCAACCAGATGACCAACCCGGACAACCCGAACGCGGCGGAGGGCTACGATCCGGCGATCATCACCGCGCGCAACATGACCGGCTCCTGCGACCCCCTGGAGGAGCTGGTGGCGACCCGTGACGCCATCGCCGACTTCCGGGCCGGCAACGCCCAGCCCATCGGCCTCAGCTACGGCACCGTCGCCGGGAACCGCATCGGTATGACCGTCCCGGCGGGCACCCACACCAACGTCCAGCCCGGCGACCGCAACGGCCTCGCCACGCAGGGGCTTCAGTTCGCCTGCACCGGTCAGGATGCCGGTGCCTTCCTCACCCTGTATTGACCCACCCCGGCCCGACACCGGGAAACCGATCGGCTCCGGCCGATGGGGCGTGAAAGCGCAGCGGGTGGCGATGTCGGCGCCACCCGCACCCCGCCCCTCAACCGACATGAGGTCTCCGATGCTTCCCGTTTCCACCAAGGACGTGATCCGCTTCACGCCCATCCTCGACCAGATCGCGCTGCTCGGAAAGCTCCAGGCGCAGGCCGAGACCGACGAACAGCGTGCCGCCTTCGCCGACCTGATCGCCAAGGCGCAGGGCGAAGCGGACGCCACTCCGCAACCGGTCTATCTGCTGGCCGTGCCGAGCTATCTCCAGCGCGCCGCGTGGCGCCGCGATGTCCGTGCCGCCGGGGCCATGTATCCGGGCGACGCCGAACTGTTCCGGGCGCTGAGGGACGACCTGCGCGCCTGCGCGCCTGCCAACCTGGACGAGTTGCTGGCCGTGGTGGACGAAGCGGAGACGGCCAGCATCGGCGATGTCGATCCCGAGGCGGTGGAGCGGCTGGGCGAGATCGACCGCATCGCCCGCGCGCTCGGCCGCCGCTACGCCGCTCTGGAGGGCGATCGCGAGTTCTTCCTGTCGGTGTCGCCGATCATCGCGGCCCGTCACTTCCTGCTGGGGTGGGAGGGCGTCAAGACGGCGGACGGCACCGACGCGTCGTTCGAACGCCGCGGCGGCCTGACCACCGACGAAACCTTGCAGCACCTGGGCGAGCGGGAGCTGCGATCCGTCGGCGCCAAGATCATCGGCCTGATGCGCGTTGGGAAGGATCAGGAAAAAAACTTCGTCTCGCCGTCGCAGTCGCACGACGGCCGGAAGCCTTCCCCGACGGAGACGAAGCTCCTGACGGAAGCGAATGGGACCTCTTCGGAGAGCGGTACCGGCGGAACCCCCGGTATCTGCTGAGCGAAGGGGATTGGGAGATGGTGCGTTTCTGGCGGTCCTTCCGGCCGGCGCCGGGGCGCATCGGCGGCATGGCGGCGGGCGTCGTGCCGGTGGCCGGCCATCTGCCCGAGGCGGGCGGCTACGGCGATCAGGCCGCGATCATGCTCGACGCCTTCGAGGTCATGAGCCGGGCCGAGGCGGAACTGGTGGAGGGCGAACCATGATGATCGTCGGCCGCATCCAGGGCGACCTGAAAGGCCTGCTGAACGAGCGGTTGGGCGAAATCGCCGACGCCGCCCGCGCGGCCGTGCGCGGCGCGGCGGAAGCGCTGCAGGCGGACCTGCGCGCCCAGGTCCGCGCCGCCGGGCTGGGCACCGGGCTGGAAAAGGCGTGGCGCCTCGACCTTTATCCGAAGAGCGGACGGAAGACGCTGCGCCCCGCTGGCCTTGTCTACTCGAAGGCCACCCGCCTTCATGACGCTTTCGACGCCGGCGAGACGGTGCGGGCGAAGGGTGGGAAGTGGCTGGCGATCCCGCTGGAGGCGGCGAAGAAAGCCGGGTTCGACCGCAGTTCGGAGCGAGACGACCTGACCGCCCGCCGTCCCGGCCCGGTCCCGGCGAAGTGGTCCAACGTCTCCGCCGCCGAAGCGCGTTTCGGCAAGCTCCAGTTCGTTCCGATCAACGGTGGCCGCCGCGCCCTGCTGGTGGCGGACGGCAAGGCGCGGGGCGACGTGCTGGCCCGCGGCGGCGCCGGCCGCGCCACCTCGATCCCGCTCTTTCTTCTGGTGCGGCAGGCCCGCGGGCGGAAGCTCCTCGACATCAGCGGCGCCGCCCAGCGGGCGCAAGCCCAACTCGCCGCCAACCTCTCCAATATCATCGGACGGTAGCCATGGCTGAGAAGAAGGTCAGTGTCCGCCTCGCCGTCGAAGCCGATCGGCTGGACGAGACCAAGCGCAAGCTGGAGGAACTGGGCGTCGCCATCAAGAGCGTTGGAAACGACAACAGCCCGGACAAGCTGCGCCGCCAGTTCGAAGCCCTGGAAGGCCGTTTGGACCCGGTGTCGCGCGCCACGCAGCGGCTTGCCCGCGATCAGGCAACACTGAACACCGCCCTGGCCTCCGGAGCGGTCAGCCAGCAGCGCTACACCGAGTTGATGAACGCCTCTCAGCAGGCGCATGATCGAATGATCGCCGGGCAGACTGCGGCGACTGCGAGCAGCGGCCAGTTCAAGGGCGCTCTCGGCAACCTCGGCCTGCAGCTTCAGGACGTGACGGTGCAGGCCCAGATGGGCACGTCTGCCTTCATCATCCTGGCGCAGCAGGGGCCGCAGATCGCCTCTGCCTTCGGCCCGGCCGGTATCGCGATCGGTACGGTCGTGGCGATCGCCTCCGTCGCAGCGGGGGTGATTTTCGGGCTTGGTAAGACGGCCGATGACACGGCCACCGCATTCAACGATTACGGCAAGGCTCTGGAATTCACGGCCAAGCTGCAGGACGAGCTTGCGCAGGCCACGCGTGGGCAGGCCGCTGCGATGGAGGCGGAAAAGCGCAACATCATCGAGGTCCGCAAGGAGGCTCTGCGACTGGCCGAGGCGCGCATGCTGGCCGCTCGCGCCGCCGCCGCGGACGAGGAGGGTGACGGGCTCCACACCGGCACCGGTATCAGCCAGAGCGCCCGGCAGTCGGCCGCCAACCGCCTTGAGGGGCGGTGGAAGGCCCTGCGCGATGAGTTGGAGATCCTGAAGGCGAGTGCCGGCGACTACAACGGCATGGTCGACCGCATGGTTCAGAAGAACCAGCGGGCGGCGACGGGCGTCACGACGTTGGACGAGGAAATCACCAAGGCCCGCCAGGGGATCGTCGAGCAGACGAAGGCGCTGGGGCTGGAGGCGGACACCTTCGGCAAGTCCAACGCGGAAAAGCTGCGTGCGACCCTGACGCAGCAGATGCTGGCCAAGGAATACAAGACCAGCGCCGACCAGTTGAGTGAGGCGACGAAGCAGACGATCAACGACGCCGTCGCCCAGCAGGACCGCATCGACAAGCTGGAGGCGCAGAAGAAGGCGCAGGAGGATGCGACGCGGGCCGGTGAGCAGGCCGCCCGTCACGCCGAGCAAGAGGATCGGAAGCGCCAGCAGGCGATGCGGACAGCGGACATCTACGTCGACCGGCTGCGAGGCGAGGCCGATGGGCTGGAGCTGACTGAGCGTGAGCGCTTCATCGCCAACAAGGCGTTGGAGCTTGAGCACCAACTGCGCGGCAAGCTGTCGCCGGAGGTGTTGGCGGAGTATATCCGGCAGGTGGAGTATGAGGCGGGAGCGCTCTACGACGTCACCGATGCCCGCAAGAAGAAGACGAAGGCGGATGAAGAGGCCGCCCGCGCACTTGATGCCTACCAGCGCGAGATGCGGACCGTCGCCACGGACATCGCCCGTGACTGGTCGGAAACCCTTTACGACAGCATCGTCCTGAAGGACAAGCGCGCGTCCATCGTGGACAGCTTCCGCGACTTGTTCAAACGGATCGCCATCGAGGCGATCAAGGCGAACATCGTCCTGCCGATCACCACGTCCATCGTGGGGAGCGTGCCGGGCCTGTTCGGCATCCAGTCCCCGGCCAACCAGAACGCCGCCAACCAGAACGGGGCCGCCGGGCTGACCGGTCAGGCCACCGACATGGCCACCAATTGGGGCATGTCCAAGGCCATGAGCTGGGGGGCTGACAAGATCGGCCTGACCGGGATCTACAACGGCGCGCTCAATTGGGCGGGGGAATCGTTGGGGCTTGGCGTGTCGCAGGCAGCCACCACGGCGGCCGCCGACACCCTGGCGGCAAGCGCCGGCGCCGACTTCACCGCGTCGGTGCTGGGCGGCGCCGGCGCGGACGCCGGCGCCAAAGCCGCGGCGGCGGCCACGCTGGCGGAGTCCAGCGGCAGCGCCGCGTCGGCGGCGGGTGGCGGTCTGTCGTCGGGCGGCGCGGCGCTGTCCGGCTATCTCGGCGCCGCCGGCGCCGGCGCGGTCGGCGGCACGCTGGGCGGGATGCTCGGCACCGCCACCAACAGCAAGGCCGTTGGCGGCCTGTCCGGCGCGGCGCTCGGCGCCGGCGCGTCGTCGCTGGCCGCCTACCTGGGTCTTGGCGCCATGGGCGGCCCGGTTGGGCTGGCGATCGGCGCCGTGGTTGGTGGTGTGATGGGAATGATCGGCACGCAAAAGGCCACGGTCGGCCCCAACGCCCAGGGCAACGTCGTCATCAGCGGTGGTCGCTTCGCGGAAGGGCCGTCCGCGGCGGACAATGGTGGCGACGCCACCGGGGTCCGGCAGGCCACGGCGCAGATTGCTGCGGCCTTCAACGCGATGGCGGACGCCTACGGTCTGAAGTCGCCGGACGGCACCTATGGCCTCTTTACCGGTGGCGACAAGGTGAAGGGGAACGGTGTCCGCACGCCCGAGGAGCTGATCCGGCAACTCGTCGGGTCCCTCTCGGCTGACGGGCTGGTTGGCCGCGCTCTGGGGGCGGACGTGGTGAAAGGCACCTCCGACCTGGAGCAGATCAACTCCTACCTGTCTCTGGCCAAGCGCATCGAGGCGACGACGACGGCGCTGTCCGAGCTGGACAAGTCGCTGGGGGGTGTCCAGAAGGCGGCCTTCAAGGCTGCCGCTGATGGGCTCTCCCCGCTGCTGGAGGAGATGAAGAAGGCCGGTGAAATCGGCGCATCGGCGGAGTACAAGGCGCTGGTCTCCGGGCAGGTGACGAGCCTGCTGGACGACATCGCCACCCCGCGGCAGTACACGGAGACCCAAACCGCGGTGGCGACCCTGACCGGGCAGCTGGCGGCCTGGAAATCGGTGCTGGAGCAGGTCAACCCCGAGTTGGCCAAGACCATCGACGCCATCGAGAAAAAGGGGCTGGAGCGCATCTATCAGGGCGTCCGGACCACCTACGACGCCAGCCTGAACGAGGCGCAGGGGCTGGGCTACCGGAACAACCTTCAGGGTGTCCGGGACTACTGGAACGCCCACGCCACCGACATGGTGCTGGCGGGACGGGACCCCAACGCGCTCTACGCGGCGCAGGCGCGGCAGATCATCGACGGGCTGACCGACAGCCAGATCGATGACGTCGTGTCCTACTTCCGCGATCTCGACCCCGTAATGGCCAAGCTGGCGGACAGCCTGCGCGGCACCACCACGGCGGCCAAGGAGGCCCAGAAGGCGGTGCAGGCCAATGCCGACAGCCTGACGGCATGGCTCAACGGCCAGAAGCTCGGGGACACCTCGTCCCTGTCGCCGTGGGAAAAGATGCTGGAGGCGCAGCGCCAGTTCGACGCCGCGATCTCCGCGTCGCGGCAGAACGGGGACATCGCCGGGGCCACGAAGGCCGCCGACGCCCTGCTGTCCGCGTCCCGGCCCGCGCTGGTGCTGGGGACGGAGGCCTACAGCCAGCGGGAGGACTGGATCACCTCCACGCTGCGCAATCTGGGCCACGAGTTGGGCCTGCCCGGCTTCAAGACGGGCGGTTCCTTCGAGGTCGGCGGCTGGGGCGGAGTGGACAGCACCCTGGTCCGCTTCATGGCGACGCCGGGCGAACGGGTCACGGTCACGCGGCCCGACCAGCAGGCGCAGGCGGCAGAGCGGACCGTCGTCGTGAAGGACAACAGCGATGTTGTCCGGGCGCTCAGCCAAGTGGTCAACGTCCTGTCCGCCAAGCTGGACGCAGTGACGGCCGAGCTGGCCAGCCTGAAGGGCGAACAGCGCAAGGGCGACAACCTCAAGCTGGCAGGGGCTGCATGATGACCTGGGGAACCTCTGCATGGGGTGCGGTGCCATGGGGCGTGCGGGGCTTTGCCGCCCTGCCGTCCCCGGCGGCCTTCACCGCGGCGACGCAGGACAGCGTGTGCGATGCCGTGTTCTTGGTCGAGATGCAGCCCGCTACCGGGGCCACGGCGACGGTGGAGAGCAAGTCGCTCACCTGGGGCACGTATCCGTGGGGCACGCTGCCCTATGCGCAGCCGGCGCCACCGTCGATCCGGCTGGACTGGTCGGATCGGGACTGGACCAGCCGGCCGGACGACGGGCGGGCCAACATCCACTTTGAAGGCCGGGTGGAGCCGCCGCAGTTCGACCGGTCCATCCCCATCGTGCCGGGGTCGGGCCGGGCGGCGGTGTCCATCGGCGAGCTGGTGGCGGTCAACGCTGATGGAATCTACGACAGTTACCCGGACGCCTACGCCATCGATGCGACACCGGTCAGAGTCGCCGTTCTGCCGAAGCGGTCCAGCCGCTACAGCGAGGCGGCCACCGTGTTTCAGGGTCAGGGCCTGGACTGGTGGGCAGACGGGAGCCTGCATGTTCGGATGCGGGATGCCGGGTACCTGCTCGACGTCCCGCTGCTGACCCTCTACGGCGGGACCGGCGGTGCGGATGGTGGCGCCGAGCTGGCCGGCAAACCGATCCGGCAGACCTATGGCCTGTGCCGTGGCGTGTCCGGCGATCTGGTCGACGCCGCGCGGCTGATCTACCGGTGCCACGACCGGCTGATGCAGGCCGTGGATGCCGTCTACATCAAGGGCGCCCCGGTGACCTGGAACGGCACCACCTACAGCAGCTACGCCGCCCTGGCCGCCGCGTCTGTAGCATCAGGGCAGTATGCGAAGTGGCTCGGCTCGGACGGGTCCGGCTGGAGGCTCGGGACCGGGCCGGACGGCACGCCCACCGCCGACGTCCGTGGCGATGCGGTCGGCGGTTACGTCTCCGACACCGCGGGCGTGATCCGGCGGCTTCTGGAGCGGGGCGTCCCGACCTCGGCCCTGGCGCTGTCCAGCTTCGCCAGCATGGCGGGCTACCTGCCGGGCGTGATCGGCTACCACGTCGCCGCGCAGAAGGACATCAGCGCCGCCGCGACGGAGGTGGCGGTGGCCGCCGCCGCGTGGTGGGGCGATGCCGGGGACGGTCTGCTGTCGGTCGGCCGGCTGGCCGCGCCGGTCGGCGGCGGGCTGTCCTTCGGTGAGGAGCAGATCCTCGCCGAGCCGGAGCCCATGGCGCTTCCCGGCGCCATCGGCCCCTGTGTCTGGCGGGTGGAGGCGGGGTACCGGCGGAACTGGACGCCGCTGTCGGGGACGGACATCGCCCCGGTGCCTACCATCGCCACGGAGCAGCGACGCCAAGAACTGGCCGACCAGTCCCGGCGCACGGCGGTCGGGCTGGTGGAGCGGCAGGCGCGCAACCAGCTCGCCCAGCCGCTCACCGTCGAGACGCTCTTCGACAACGAGACCGACGCCGCCACCCTCTGCAACAACCTGCTGACGCTCTACGCCGCCGGTCGCCGCTACTACCGGGTCCCGGTCGGCATGGCCGGCTACCTGCCGCGTCTCGGCGACACAATCAGCGTCACGTGGCCGCGCTGGGGACTGGCCGGCGGCCGGGCTCTGCGCGTCGTCGGGCAGCGTGCGCAGGGGCGCCGCGTCGATCTTCTCTGCTTCGGCTAATCGAGGCCAAACGAATCGGAGGTGCCGCATGGGCGGCTTGGTTGATATCCCGCTGAGCCGCCTGTCGGTGGCTCGGACGGGCACGGCTACGCGCGTCAACAGCGCGGGCGTGATCGAGACGGTGGCGGCCAACATGCCGCGCATCAGCAGCATTTACGGGACGGTCCTGCCCGGCGGATCGTGGGACAGCAACGCCGCCGCCGGACTGAACAGGGCGACCAACACCGAAACCTTCGCGTCCGGCTGGGGGACCACCGGCGCCACCATCGTCACGACCACCGTCCCGGCGCTCGCAGGAGGCCTGTTCCGTAAGATCGCAGAAACCGCGACCACGGGGTTGCACGCCATCGTGCAGGCGACTGGCTCGTACGCCGTGGGCCAGCTCGTCACCGTGTCGGTCTTCGCCAAGGCGGCGGAGCGCAGCCAAATCGCGATCACGCAATTCGGCGAGCCGTACGCGGCGTTCGACTTGTCCAGCGGCAGCGTGATCCTGTCGTCGGGCCTGCCCTGCGGATGCGTCGATTACGGCGGCGGCATCTGGCGGTGCTGGGTGACCTTCACGAAGACCGGGAGCTCCGGCGACACCTACATCCTGCCTTGGGCCGGCGGGCCGACCTACGCTGGTGCCGCCGGCTCTGGCGTGCTGGTCTGGGGCGTGAAGGTCGAGGCCGGGGGGCTCGCCGGCTACGTGCCGGAGCAGCCTGTCAGCGCCGGGCTGCTCGTGGAGGAGGTCCGTACCAACCTCCTGCCCGCATCGGGTGCGATCTATGCGGCGCCCTGGTCGGCCAGCAATGGCGTGGGCGGGGTCACCGCGACCGCGACCGGCACCGCCCCCGATGGCGCCGGGCAATGGGCGCAACTCACCGCCGGATCGGCAGGCGGCGACTGGCGGGTCAGCGGGTCCGCTGTGTCTGGTGGGGCTCGGGTAACGGGAAGCATCTATGCTCAGCGGGGCAATCAGCCGCTCGCGCGGTGGCAGCTGCATCTCATTGGAGGCGCCACGACGGGCCGCGCAGTGAGCTACAACTTCGACACCGGGGCGGTATCCGCAGACCCCGGCGTGACTGTGACGGTCACCCCAGCGGCTGGTGGCGCGGTGCGCATCGCCGCGACATTCACGGACGACGGCGACTCCGGCACGGTCACGCCGTACCTGCTTCTCCACACCAGCCTGACGGCAGGCGACACGACGCTCTATTGGGGCGCGCAGGTCGAAGTCGGGGGATGGGCGTCCAGCTACATCCCGACGACCGCGGCGGCGGCCACGCGCGGCGCTGATGACGTGACGATGCCAGCGGGGGCGTGGTGGTCGGCCACGGCCGGGACCTTCGTTGTGCGCGCCTGCCTCAGCGCCCGCAACACCTCTGTGCTGCAGGGCATCGCGCGCATCGATGACGGCACGAGCGCCAACAACATCCGGTTCCGCGTCACCACCAGCGGCGGGTTCCAGTATGCCGTGACTGCGGCCGGCGCAACGGTCGCGGCGAACACCGCCTCCGACACGGTCGTGGCGGGGTCGCCATTTCGGGTCGGCGTTGCCTTTGAGGCTGGAGCGCAGCGGGGCGCCCTGAATGGTGCGTTGCTGACGGCAACAGCCGGCGCTCTGCCGAGCGGCCTGACGACGCTGCGGCTGGGGCAGGACATCGGGGCCGGCTACCTCAACGGCCATATCCTGCGCCTGGAATACGCCCCGCGGCGGCTGTCCGATGTCGATCTGCAGGCCGTCACGGCCGGGGGCGCGCTGCCGGTGGTAGAGACGGTCCCAGCAAAGGGAAACTGCCTGCTGTCCTGGGTCAATCTGGCCCAGCGCTCGGCCACCACGGTCGCCAGCACCTCGTCGGCGGCTGGCCTGGGGCCGGACCGCCTGAAGGACCCACAGGTCAGGCGACGGATGCGCACCGGTCCGGGAGCGATCACGGTGTCGCTTCCCGTCGATCTGGGCAGCACACAGGAGGTCGGCGTCCTGGCGCTGCTCCAGCCCGACGACGCCGGGTGGATCGATGCGGACGGTGAGGCGGTGGGATATCTGGACCCCACCTCCGACACGATCCGGCACCGACTGGATGCCGCGACCACCGGCACCGGGGCGCTGTACGACAGCCTGTACTACCGCCCGTCCGACTATCTGGTGGATACGCTCGACCTGCACTTTGCGGCTCAATCGTACCGGGAATTCCAGAACGGGCTCGGCTCCGGCGTCGTGCGCGGCTACGGGCTTCATGCCCACATCCTCCCCGCCGCGGTGCAGGCCCGGTACTGGCAGCCAGACGTCGCCTTCCCGTCTCTGGGCACAACGCCGGGCTATCTGGACCTTGGCTTGCTGTGGGCCGGGCCCGCGTTCCGACCGTCCCGCAACTTCGTCTACGAGTGGGGCGACCGGTGGGACGACCTCTCCGACGTGACGGAGGTCCGGCGCAGCGGTCAGGAGTTCGTGGATCGCGGCCCGAAAAAGCGAGTCCTGACCTTCGCTTTCAAGTCCTTGACCGAGCCGGAGGCCAAGGTCGCCATGACCGAGCTGGGCCGCATCGCGGGCACGTCCCGTCAGGTGCTTTTCATCCAGGAGCCCAACGGCCCGTACATGGGCCGCCAAGCCATCATCGGGCGCCTCGTGGAGGTAAGCCCGATCACCCAGACGAACTTCGTGCAATTCGAGCGGGTCTTCCAGATCCGCCAATCCCTGTGAGGACGCCATGCTTTACGATCGGGTGGAGCAAACCACCATCGCAGTTGGGACCAGTGCCCTGTCCCTGATCGCCCCGACCGATGCCAGCCGGCGCAGCTTCGTGCAGGCCGCGGGGTCAGGGGCGCCGGTCTTCTACTGCATCGAGACGACCGATGGCCTGTCCTACGAATACGGCATCGGCACCTGTACCGCCGGCTCACCGGATACCCTGACCCGGACGACGGTGCTGCTGTCCAGCAACGGCGGCGCGCTGGTCAATTTTCCGGCGGGCACCAAGCGGGTGTTCTCGTGTCTGCCGGCGTCCCGTGCCGTCGTGGCGCGGGCTTACGTCGCCTTCGGCAGCGCAGGCACGATCCTGTCGTCCAACGGCGTTTCCTCTGTCACACGCAGCGGGACGGGGGATTACACGGTCACGTTCGCAGGGGCATTCCTCAACGCGAATTTCACCACCACGGCGGCGTCCTCTTCGACCGGAGGCGGGGAGCATGCGCTGCTGCAGCTCGGCGCTCGGACCGCCACGACGGCGCAGATCCTGTTCGTGCGCCGCGATACCGGTGCGTCCGTCGACCCTCTGTTCGTCTGTGCCGCCTTCTTCGGAGTCTGACCATGCCGATCATCTATGAACGCGACGGCCGCACCGTCATCGTCCACCCCGCGCCGGGAGTGGACGCGGAACAGATCGCCGCCACAGTGCCCGAAGGCATCGAATGGCGCATCGTCAGCGAGGAGGAGGTGGCGGCCATCATCGCCGCTGAGGCGCCCCCACTCGCCCCGGCGCCGCCGGCCATCAGCGACCGCCAGTTCTTCCAGGCCCTCGCGCTGGACGGCTACATCACCCAGGCCGAGGCCCTGGCCGCTGTGCGGACCGGCGCGCTGCCTCCCGTGCTGGCCGACCTGCTCGACCACATGGACGGTGATGAGCGCTTCGGCGCCGAGATGCTGCTGAGCGGCGCCACCGAGTTTCGCCGCGACCATCCGATGACCGTTGCCATCGGTGAGGCCCGCGGGATGACGCCGATCGAGGTGGACGACTTCTTCCGCCGCGCCGCCGCGCTCTGACCCCGCGACAACATTCCAGCCCATCCCGACCGACCCGGCCGCCGCGAGCGGCCTTTTCTATGCCCGCGCCCCGGGCCGCAGGAGACCACCATGAAGCTGCCCCACGTCGTCGCCCTGGCCGCCATCGGCACGGGCCTCCCCGCCGCGGTCGCCCTGGCCGATGATCCCACCGTCAACGGTCTGATCGGCTCCACCATCCAGGCCCTGACCGGGGCGCACCCCTCCGTCCAGGCCGCCGCGATCCTGTCCGCCGCCGGCCTCCTGGGCTGGCGGATGTGGCTGAACCGTCCGCAGCCGGCCAGCCATTCGATTGACGAGGTGTTCGCGCTGCTGAACAGCCTGTCCGAGCGGCTGGACGGGCTGCAGCAACGCATGGACACCCACATCGACCAGCACGACCGTCGGGTGGCGTGATGCCGGAGCCGGCCATCCAACCCGACGCCCAGCAGGTCGCCATGCAGGCCCTGGCCGACTGCGAGGGCAGCAAGGACGACGCGCTCCTGCTGCTGGCGCACCTCCTCATCAACGCGCGCCGGGGCATGTGCTCCGGCTTCCTGCGGCTCGGTCATACACCAAGCCGCTGAAAAACCTTGCGATTTCTCCTTTTCCCGAGGCCGCCTGCCTCTCCACCCATCGAACTAAGGAACCGGCCATGACCATGCCCGCCGGCGCGGCGATCCCGCGCGACATCCACCCCGACGCCCTGGCCCTCGTCCGCCACTTCGAGGGCCTGTACCTCCGGGCCTACCTGTGCCCCGCGGGCGTGCCGACCATCGGCTACGGCCACACCGCCGGGGTCCGGATGGGCCAGACCATCAACGGCCTCCAGGCCGAGGTCTTTCTGCGCGCCGACATGGCCGATGCCGCTCGCGATGTTGACCGGCTGGTGAAGGTCCCGCTGACCGATCGGCAGCGCGGGGCGCTCGCCTCGTTCGTGTTCAACCTGGGGGCCGGTGCGCTGGGCAGCTCGACACTGCTGCGCCTGCTGAACCAGGGCGACTATGACGGGGCGGCGGCCGAGTTTCCGAAGTGGGTCTACGCCACGGTCAACGGCGTCAAGAAGCAGCTCGACGGGCTGAAGAAGCGCCGGGCGGCGGAGATGGCGCTGTTCGAGGCGGGCTGATGCCTTAGTCCCAGGCGGTCCAGGCCCGCAGCCGGCGGACTATGACGGCTGCAACGTCCAGGATCGTCGCGGCTTCGGCTGTCGTCGCGTCGGACCGGATCAGGTCGTCAACCCGCTCATCCCACCACGTCGCGTTGTCGATGTAGCGGTGATGGCCGAGTAGACGGCGGACGCGCTTGATCGCCGCGCAGCCTATCGGGAGAGCGAGGGCGGATGGGGCTTGGCGGTGTTGCTCGAAATGCTGGGTGAGTTGGTAGCCGCCGGGGCGTGACGCCATCGTGGCCAGCCGCTACAATGTCGGCATGACTGATCCCGCACCCGCCTCCGCCAAGAAACGATAGCCGCGGTAGCACCGTCCACCATCGGACGGAATGCGCCGCGGCATCGAGCTTGGAGAGGCACGATGTTCAAGGATATGAAGCGGGCGCGCCGCCGGCATGACCGTGCGCGCATGGTCGCTAAAGCTGCTCGGTTGCGGCCGTGGGCTGCATTCCCGCAGAAGGGCGCCGACAATCTCGCGTCTTGCAGTTGTTGGATGTGCGGAAATCCTCGGCGCCATTGGCTGGAACCGACCATGCAGGAACGCCGAGCGGATCAGGCGGCCCAGGCAGATGATTAAGCGCCAGAGCACGGCTTGCGGAGCCTGATCATTGCGCCTACTTTCGACCCCGGCAGGCCTGCCATGAGAGCGGAAACGCTCGCCTGCCTCCGCCGGGGCGAAATGCAGGATGGGCTGCCGCCGCGGGGTTCGCCGACTTTCCTGACACAAAAAAAAGCCGGCACTTCGCATCGCCCAGCTTCTGGCAGCAACGCGCATGGTGCCTCGGGGCCATTAAGTCAAGTCGATGACTTCTTCGACAAGGTAGTCCCGCATCGAGCGGCATGACGATGTATCGCCACCTCGAAGCCTTGTCTTGGTGGTGGTTCAGCACGGCAGGCAGCCACCACCTTCAACGTCTTTCACGTGCGGTCTGATGATGACCCGCGGCGCCGCGGGCGACGTCGGGCCGGACGTGGCCGTCCTGCAGCGGGCGCTCCAGCGTTGCGGGTTCCCGGCCATCGTGGAGGACGGCGACTTCGGGCGGCGGACGGCCAACGCGGTCGAGCAGGTCCAGGCCGTGCGCCGGCTGCCGGTCACCGGGCGGGTGGACACGCGGACGGCGATCGCGCTGGGGCTGGTGTGAAGGAGGGGGAGGCTGATGCAGCAGGGCTAAGCAAGACAATGCCAAGGGTGCCATGCCCTTCCGAGACAGCACCACCTGCCTCATGAAATCATCGCGCGTCTGCAGCCCTTCAGGAGAGCTGCTGTCTTGGATCTGGCCGGGCGACTGCGGTACCTCTGTCGCGCAAGGCGCCTTGGTTGCGAAAAAGCCGTTCTAACTCCTGTGGAGGCTGCAAAGAGAGGGGCAGGTACGATATTTCCGTAATAGCTTCGATCGACGCAGTGCGTTAATGGTTTGTTCGGGTCGGCGTTCAGTCTGCATGGCGCAGAGCAAACCTGGGATGCCTTCAGATTAGGCAATAGAAAGGGAGGGAGTCGTGTCGGCTAAACAGTTCCTAGCGCTCCTGAACTCCCACATTGATGGTGACGAGGAGCAGTTCCTTTCGGTTGCGCTGCAGGTGGCGGCCCTTGAGGCACGGCAGGGCCGGACTGAGGACGCCGACAAACTGAAGCGTCTGGTGCAGAAGGCGCGAGACCAGCGACGGTCGGGGGGGGGCGGGCAGACTCCTATCCCTCTCGCGCGTCCCCGTGCCGAATTACAAAACCTAGTCGAGAGCACCTATCCTAAGACCATCCTCTCGGACATGGTTTTGTCCGAGGAGGTGGCCAAGCGCTTGGTCCGTGTCGTCCGCCAGCAGAAGGAGAGGGTGGCGCTTCGAGACCATGGCCAGAAGCCAGCGACTCATGTCTTGCTGATCGGCCCTCCGGGTACGGGCAAGACGATGACGGCATCAGCGCTTGCGGGCGAACTCCGACTGCCCCTCTTTGCAGTCCGTTTGGAGTCTTTATTCAGCCGCTATTTCGGGGAAACGGCGGGGAAGCTCCGCTTGCTCTTTGATCAAATTGCCCAGGTGCGTGGAGTCTATCTGCTTGATGAGTTCGACGCAATTGGAGCGCGACGGGGCGATTCCAACGATATTGGGGAGATCCGGCGGGTGCTGAATTCGGTACTATCCTTCATGGAGGAGCCGAATTCTACGGACAGCCTTGTTGTGGCAGCCACGAATCATGTTGAATTCCTCGATGAGGCGCTCGCCCGTCGTTTCGACGAGGTCATTGAATATACTCTTCCGGAGACCGCTGCAGCCCGTGTAGTCGTTGAGCGCCGCCTCGGGAAATTCAAGCTTCCAGCCAAGGCATGGGCATTGCTCGAAGACGTGTTGAGTGGGCTTAGCCAAGCTGAGCTGGTCCGTGCCGCGGATTCAGTGATTAAGGATGCAATCCTTGAGGGAGCATCCAAGGTCTCTTCTGATGCGCTACGAGAAGCCCTGAAGGGACGGCAAATGTTGAGGGGTAGGTTTCAGCGGCTGCCCAGCTAAGAATTAGTATCACCTGAGTGCTCCTCTTAGCGGAGCAGTGCCCGGCCAGCTTGGATCGGGAGAGGCTCTGCGCCGGCTGTAGCCGGAAGCAAGCGAAGGCGCAGTAGATCTGGTTGTCCTGCCCATCCTTCCCGATCCTCAAGACATTTGACATATCACCAGGTGTTCTGGATAAATAACTTTCTCGAAATCGGATTTTGTGCGTATACGATCCGTTAGGGAGTGCGTTGTGGCAGACGACGAGTACAGCCTTAGGCAGCTTCAACACGTCCTCATCGACTCTTTGCGCGAGACCGCCGAGTACAAATTTCCTCCGAGAAAGATCGAGCCAAAGCCCCTGCGTGGTGACTATGCCGCCCATGCTGCGGGACTTCTGAGGCAGCTCGATGCGGCTCTAAGCGCAGTGCCTGCGCCCGGTGCTGATACCCGGCTTCAAGTGGAGGGGTTAGGGTCCGGACCCATAAAGAGCCTTTCCCGAAGGGAATCGTTGTGATTCAAAGCCCTGGAAAGGGGCTTTGTTATGAACGACGGTCAGTTCTGGTTGACGGTGGAGCAGTTCGGACGGCTTGAGCCACACCTTCCGCGCGATACCCGAGGCAAGCCGCGCGTGGATGACCGACGTGTGATCAGCGGGATCGTCCATGTGCTGAAGTCGGGTGGGCGCTGGGCGGACGCACCGCCGGTCTACGGTCCGCGCAAGACGCTCTACAACCGCTTCGTCCGCTGGGCGGCCAAAGGCGTGTGGGAGGACATCTTCCATGCGTTGGCAGCGGCAGGTGGCCCACCAGCCCAGGTGATGATCGACTCCACGGCGGTCCGCGCCCATCGTTCAGCGAGTGGCGGGAAAGGGGGGAGCGCGCCCAGGCCATTGGACGGTCCCGAGGTGGGAGAACCACCAAAATCCACGCCCTGAGCGATCCGCGCGGTCGGCCGCTCGCCTTCCTGTTGACCGGCGGTCAGGTGGCTGACTGCACCGCCGCCGACCGTCTGCTCGACCGGATGCCCGCCACCAATCTCCTGCACGGCGACAAGGGATACGACAGTGCCGCTGTTCGCCGGAAGATCGAAGAGGCGGGAGCCGCGCCCAACATCCCGCCACGCGCCAACAAGCGCTGGAAAAACTGCTTCTCTCCCTACCTTTATCGGAACCGTAACGTCATCGAGCGCATGTTCGGACGCCTCAAGGATTTCCGGCGCATCGCCACCCGATACGACCGCTCCGCCACCAACTTCATGGCCGCCGTCCACATCGTGGCAACCGTCGCCTACTGGTTATGAGTCCGGACCCTAGGGTACGTGGCTGGCCAGTCGTCGCCGAGCCGCAGCCGGCTCCAGCGGCGCACCAAAGACAGCATCGAATCCTGTGGCGACAGCTCGCACACGCTCGCCGGCCAGACGGTGGACCTGCCGGACATCCCGGTGGACGAGATGGATTGAGGGCGTGACCGCCGGGTAGGGACGTCACCCCCTACGTTCGGTCGAGCCACCCGAAGGTGGGCCGACGCCGGCCCGTGTTGTCCGGTCCACACAGCGGTCACTGTCCGCGACGTGTGCGTGATGAGCCGAGGCTCCCCCGCCACCCAACGTCCGAAACGTCTTCGCAGACTGACCAGAGCCTACAGCACCGAGGTTTTACCCGCCAGCCGCCCAGCCCCCGCCATTTCTTCGTGGCGCTCCGGGGGATGGGGGGTGAACGGGCGCATGAACGAAGGAACAGCGTGGTCGCATTCTCCACAATCAAGCCCGGCGACGTCCTGTACGACTTGAAGAAGAGGAACTCCGCCATGGTATATGAGGTCCGGGTAATCGCTTCTATTCCGGGTTCGGCGATCGTCTCGTATAGCGGCAACCCGCCACGCAACGCCGGGCGGCGCGTCATCACCCGTCTGCGCCGCCCGCCCGATAAGGACGCCCCACCATGACCTGCCACCACTGCCGCAAGCCTCTGGATGGCAAGTTCTACGCGCTGAACGTCACCGCCATGAAGGTGGAGTCGCCGGGCCGCGCCATAATGATCGCTGACGGCGAACTCCCCGTGACGCTCTCCGCCGACATCGGCTACCACGACCACGATCTGGAGAAGCTGACCGGATCGGCCTCGGTCGATCTGCTGGACGGCCTGCCGATCCGCAACGTCCAGGCCGAAGCCTCCTTCTGCTCGAAGCGGTGCTTGGCCGGCTGGTTTGCCGAGAAGGTCAACAGCCTGACCGACCTTTCTGCCTGACCAGCCCTAACTCGTCTCCCGGCCCGTCACTCTGCCGCAATGGGCATTTCGCAGAGAGCTACTTCCTGCGACGGCGTCGCCGACCTGAAATACTCCATCACGTAGACCCGCACGGCGCTCGACAAGCTGTCTACGTCCAGCGCCTCCACGCGCTCGGCGAGGCGCGTGCACAGCCTGCTCACCGTCAGGTCTTCCCTCTGCGCGATCTCCTCCAGGGCATCCCAGAAGGCCGGCTCCAGCCGCATGCTGGTGCGGCGCCCGGCGACCATTACGTTCCTGAGCTTCTTCGACGACATGGCACGTTCACCGCTGCATGTTGCATTCTCGGGTATGTAGCGTCGCGAAGTCGGGGCCGAAAAACATGTGATGGACATCACATAAAACGGGGGGTCTCGCGCCGCGGCCGGCCAGGTCACAACGGGATCGCCGCCGGCCCACCCTTCACCCCGTTGACCGCTTAGGAGTGTTCTCGTAACGTTCCCCTATGCCGGCACCGAACCACCCACCGAAACACGAGCCGTCGTACAGGCTGAACGCCCTGGGCACCCTGGCGAAGCGCGGCGTCACGCAGTTGGAGTTCTGGTGCCCGATCTGTCGGCGCCAGAGCTGCCGGGACATGAAGCTGCTGCTCGCGAAATTCGATCCGGCCACTGATCTCTACATGCTGGCCTGCAAGGCGCGCTGCGGCGGATGCGGTCGGCGGGGCTGCCACATCCAGCCGGCGGAGCCACCAGCGCCGGGCACCCACGGATACCGGGAATGGCTGCGCGATGAAATGAACCGCTGCCAAGCCTTCCTGACGCAGGCCAGGGAGCAGATGTAGCCGCCCGACGCACACATCCACTGATCGATTACCCCGCCGCCCGGCATCCCGCCCGGCGGCTTTTTCGTGCCCGCAAGGATGGGCCATGAACATTCCGAATGTCGTTCTTGATCCCAATCCACAAGGTCTGGGCCGGCGACCCAGCAAGTGACGCCGCTGCGGGACTGGCATTATTCCTGCCCCAAGATGACGGATTCGACATCTTGTGGCAGGAATAATTGATTGACATATAAAATGGATTGTATAGCCCTGAGGGAAAATGACAACACACTATAGTATGTCAATTTCTGTCGAGCGCTGTTTTTAAAGACTTATAATATTTTAATAGTAACGTAAATTTGTCGAAATAATAAAATCTACTTATTAGTGACTACTCGCTTTTGGTTTATTGATTGGCGCTGTGCTCAATATATAAAATATCTATTCTTGATAGACCTGGGGAGGTTGAAATGGTTGGAAGAGTCTTCGGGGTGCTGACTTCTGCATTTGTTCTGAGCGCATATGGAGCAGCCAGTGCGCAAGAATGCACTGATATAGCCAGGGTTCTGGCGCGGGAGAGTGAGAAGCTTGGAAACTCCAGCCAGATCCAGATGCAGAACAAAGCTCACCTCTGCTCATCGAGATATGAAAGCGCCAGTAAGGATCAAAAAGCGCAAATAGAGGCTGCGTATAGCTTATTTAGTGGAGGGGCAAGCGCAAACAGCACCCAAATCCAACAGCTGCAGGAGCAGCAGTGTCAAAATCAGTTCGGTTCGTTTTGGTCAAGCCAAGTCAGTTCATCTGAGCTGCAAAGGGTTTCTAGTGTTGGCGCGGATGTTGTCCGTTCTTGTCTTGAATCGAAGGGTTTTCGAATTGTTGATCTAAAAATAAACAACGAGGCAGTAAGTGCGGTTTTCCGCTATGGTGGACTAAATGATACGATCATAAATGGAGTGATTATATCTCCGCCTGATTCTGCAAACTGTTCAGTTCTATATGGTGGAAGTAAAGAAAATGATATCTCAAAAGTGTCAGGGAAGAGGGTGAGTGCCAATAGTGCTATATCATTAGTTTGCGATAGGCTTCCAGACAAGTCAACGAGCGGTGTTGACCAGAAACACTATAGGGGTGGTATTATTGGTATTTCTACTACATCTGACACGGCGCAAGTGCCATTAATTGACTATGCGGTTCCACCATTGTCTCAACCAATGGCTGAAACAATAAGAAGTGAGATAGAGGATATCAAGAATAAACTAAACAATATAAATTCTAAAAATAGCGATCAAGATTTGGCTTTAAGTTCTGTTTCCGATCAAACATTTTATCAGTGTCCAGATAACAACGGAAAGGGCGGCGGAAGTCTTGGTGGTGGAGCATGGGGATATTATGGGTGCCAAGGCCAGATAACTACCCAGCAAAGCTGCATTGTCATTGAGCATCCAAATAACAAAAGCTATCAATGCAATCCAATTGGGAAGCTTAGAGTTTCTAAATAATGGTTAATTAAGTTTGTTTTTTAGCGCTCCCATCGTTATTGGGCATGGTGCTTGGATCAAGGCGCCTTATCGTGCTGAGGTCTCTGTCCATAAGGTATGCATCCTTGAACCCAGGACCCCGCTACTCAAGGTCCAAAACGTTCTCATAGGCTGTGCAGAGCCTACAGTACCGAGGCTTCACCTTTCAGCCGCCCGGCCCATGCCGAGGCGGCTTTTTCTATGCCCGAAGGAGGGGCACCCATCATGCTTCCACTGCTCATTCCCATCATCTCCGCACTGGCCCCGGTGCTGCTGCCGGAGGTCTTCAAGGCCGCCCTCGGCACCGGCGAGACCGCCCAGAAGGTCGGCGAGGCCGCGGTGTCCGTCGTCTCGACCGTGACCGGCCTGCCGATCACCACCCCGGAAGGTGCGGCCCACGCGGCGGCCACGGTGAAGGACGATCCCGCCATGCTGGCCGAGCTGTACCGCCAGCAGGGCGATCAGGTCGTGGCGCTGCTGCGGCTCGACAACGAGGACCGGGCCGACGCCCGCGCCCAGACCGTCCAGCTTGCCCAGGCTGGCAGCCGCATCTCCTGGGGCGCGCCCATCGTCTCGACCATCGTCCTGGTGACGTTCGGCATCGTGCTGTACCGGGTGCTGAGTCAGCCGGCCGGCGCGATCGACCAGAACGCCACGCTGATGCTGGGCGCCCTGACCACCATGGCTTCGGCGGTGGTTTCCTACTGGGTCGGCTCCAGCGCCGGGTCCGCGGCGAAGGACAAGCTGCTCCGGAAGTGAGGGAATCTCCATGACCATCCCTCACCTCTCCGACCTCGCCGGGGCTGCCGGGTTCATCCTGGTCGCCCTCTGGCCTTGGCTGTCCGGTCGCCGTGCGCTGCTGGCCGGGCAGGGCGCCTCCGCTGCGGCCTCCGCGCTGCACTATCTCCTGATCGGGGCTGGCACCGGCGCGGCGCTGTCCGGGCTGTCGGTCCTGCAGGTCGCCACCGCTTGGCCTGATGACCGGCCGATCTGGTGCCGGGCGGTGTACATCGCCACGGTGCCCGCGCTTGCCGTGCTGGCCGCCTCGACCTGGGCGGGTTGGCCATCGGCCTGTGCGGCGGCCGGGATGATCCTCGCCACCTCAGCACGCTGGTGCCGGTCCGCCCTCCTGCTGCGCCTGCTGTTCCTGGCCGCTGGTGCGTGCTGGGTCGCGCACGACCTGCTGACCGGCTCGACCTTCGGGCTGCTTGCCGACCTGCTTTGCATGGCCGGGCTGGTCCATGGCGCGCTGCGCGACCGCCGGGCCCCTGCCGCGGCCTGATCCGCCGCTCACCCAATCGACATCATCGAGGCAATCACCATGAACGCCATATTCCCGGCGCGCACCGTCGCGCCCGACTTCCGTCTCGTCGAAACCCTGAACCTGGGCACCAGCCCGCTCGCCCCAGCGCTCGGCGCCGCGCGAGACCGTCTCTGCGCCGAGCTGGTCGCCCGCGGCGTGACGCCGATCCTCTGCGAGTCCTGGTGGGATCTGCAGGGGCTGAATGCCCGGCACCGCGCCGACTGGTTCCCGCTGCTGCCCAAGCCCGCCAGTGCCCCGGCCTTCTGGCTCGGGCTGGTCGACGGCGAAGGGGAGGTGGTCGCCACCCACGCCGTGGTGCTGGTCGACTGCACCGCGTCCAGCTTTGGCGCCCGGCTGGAGGACCTGTCGGCGCTGCACGATCCCGGCGATGCGCCGGCGGACGAATGGGCTTTCGTCGCCAGCGAGGCGGCGCACGACACCAGTGGTTCGGTGGCCTGGATCGTCGCCGGCTGGACACGCCCGGACTGGCGCGGCGCCGGGCTGTTTCACCGGCTGGGCGAGCTGGTGCGGCTGGTCGCCCTGGCTCGCTGGAACCCGAAGTGGGTGGTTGGGCTGGTCGATCCGGAGACGGTGCCGGTGTGGAGCGGGCGGGGCGGTGGCCGCCGCCGGCTGGAGGAGCGGCCCGGCATCCTCTATCGCCAAAGCGGGGTCGGGCGGCTCCCGCTGCACCTCATGCGGTGGGGCCGCCACGCCGTCTATATGGATCTCGGTATCTGCGGCGGCCCCTCCTGGTGAACGAGGCCGCCGTCAGGTCAATGCAGCGTCTGGACGTCGACGGCGGACAGAACGGCACGGCGCCCGCCCTCCGCCCAGCCGTACAGGGCATGGGTGTAGACCAGCGGCTTTCCCATGCCGGTGACGCTGATTCGGTTAAATAGAGCCTCCCCGGCGCCGATGCTCTCCGCGTACTGCGCGCCCACCGAATGGGCGAACTCAGCGTGCGGATCGACCGTCTCGATCTGGCCAAGCATAGACCGACCCCAGCCGCGCCCGAGAACGCGGAGGGTCGGGTCCCCGATATGGAGGAAGCGCAGCTCTTCGCTGCCCACATCGGACGCCAGGAACGTGCAGCGGTCGAGGAGGCGGTTATCCTTCAGGAACGCGAACACGCTGGGTGTCAGCAGCCGTTGGCGCCGGCATTCCGCCGCGATGACCTGCTGCCAGTCGGTCGCATCGGCCAGGGTCAGGCGGGTGATGACCGTCACAACGGCGGAATGCTTGGGCTCGGCGCCGGGGAAGCTCACGACGGACATGTCAGGCGGCCTCTACGAGGTAAGCCGCCACAGCGGCCCGATAGCCGGCCCGGAACTGCTCCGGGTCCACTCCAGCCTGTTCCGCCGCGGCAACCATGCCATCCGTCGGCTCCGCCGGCAGCTTGACGCGCCCGGCCTCGGCGAAGAGGGCGGTGGTTTCGTTGAAGGCGGCGGCCGTGTCGGTGACGGTCTCGTTCGCCGCCATGGCCCGCAGACCGGCCTCCAGGCTGCGGGCGGCGGTGAGGTGGGTTTCCGTCTGCCCGGCCTCCAATCCGATGTTGGGATCGGTCAGGAGGCTGATGACGACGACGGCGTCGGCGGGCGTGGTGGGGATGCTGGCCGCGATCATCTCGGCGAGGTCCCAGCGGGCATCCGAGGCGTCGGGGTCGGTGAGGGCGGCGGCGAGCTGGGCGGAGAGGGTGAGGAGCGTGGTTGCGTAGTGCGCTTCAGGCAAAGGGGTAGCGTTGTCGGAATCGGTCATTCCGAGTTCTCCATACAGGGGGTGGCTGTCAGAGGCCGGTTACTCGCACCCAATCAGAGCTATTTGGCCCTGATGGGCATAGTGATATCTGAATAGATAATTCTTTCCCGCTTGACCGTCAACGCCTAAGTGGTATCAATTTATCCAAACGGATAAATGGAGCGGATGGCGTGCTTTACGGAGAGCAGCTTCGAGCGGCGCGTGCGTTGCTACGCTGGACGCTGAAGGATTTGTCGGCCAAGGCGAGCGCCATCGAGCCGGTTTCCTCGGACGCCCTAAAAAAATGGGAAGCTACAGACGGGCCAATCCGCGGCATCAACACCAAGATCGATGCCGTCGTGAAGGTGCTCGAATCGGCTGGCGTCGAGTTGCTGAACAGTGATGCTCCAGGTGCCCGGCTGCGGAAAGGCCTTCTAGCCTCTAATTGAATTGGATAACTTACAATTCCACCCCGCAGTAGACAAAATCCGAAAAAAGTAAATATCAACCTCTCATGACAAGGCGATTCAATGGAATGCTTACATTGTGCAAAGCACTTTCACGATGATTGGAAGCACGCACAAATCAGCAATAGCGCATGGTACGCCTCTATTACTAGATGCCCGGCGTGCAATGAATCAATTATTAAGATTACCGACAATATTATGGGGAAATCGTATATAGGATATCCACAGTTACCACCCGGTCGAACTCGCGTTGACTTGAAAAACATACCAGATGATGTAGCAAACGACTATAAGGAGGCATGCGCTGTAATTCCGGTTAGCTCAATGGCCGCCGCAGCACTTGCGCGTCGTTGCCTTCAAGCCATTCTCAGGAACCAGGGATACAATCATCGTGATTTAGTTCAACAGATTAAAGGAGTTCTGGAAGAGACAGATTCACGAAAATCTTTGCCTCAGTCGCTCTTTGACAGCGTAGATGCGATTCGGAATTTTGGAAATTTTTCCGCACATCCGATGAATGATATAACAACACTTCAAGTTATACAGGTCGAGCCGCATGAGGCGGAATGGTGCCTTGAAATTGTGGAGGAATTGTTTGATTATTACTACAATCGTCCGGCTGTAGCGGCAGCAAAGAAAGCTGCGCTGAATGACAAGCTTAAGGCAGCTGGAAAACCTGCTGCATTGGGCGGACTTGCTGAGAGTGCAGATCAAAGCCTTAACCATCCACAAAAAAGTCAATGACTTAATACTATGAAGGCGAATCATTGATCAGCACTCAATAACCGGTTGTGTAACCCGGCCTATCCCCTACCGTCCCACATTGTCGTTGCATACCGCCAGCGCCAGCGGTGACACCCTGGCGCGCAGGTCCGGGCGGACCGGGGTGCGGCTCATCTCCCCTTACCAGACCGATCCAGCAGAAGGGCGGCTAACTTGCTAACCATCGGTCTGAGATGACGGCAAAGCGCTCCGATCTTGCCGGCCTCCCCTTCTGGCCTCGCATGCTCAGCCGAGAGCAGGCGGCGGCGTACCTTGGCGTGTCGGACCGCATGTTTGACCAGGAGGTTGCCGCCGGCATCTGGCCGCGCGGGATACCCCGCGGAACCGGTAAGCGCCTCACATGGGACCGGCACCTGATTGACCGCTTCGCCGATGCGCTGTCGGGCCTGGATGAAGGTGGCGCTTACGAGGATGACCTAGCTATCCGCCGTGAGGCGCGGAATCGGCGGCGTGCCAACAAAGCCGTGCGCTGATGGCCGGCGGAGGGCATGGGGGAAATCTCCATACCTTCCGCCGGCACTCTCCGTCGTGGAGAGTACCCCTCCCCCATTCAGGGGGCGCCTCTTCGGAAATTCACATCCCACGAATACTTTGGAATGTGGCGCGCCGCCCACCGTCCAGGGGCACCCTCTCCACGGTGGAGCGGGTCCCTGCAGATTTGCGGTGATAGGCTGTGCAAGCCGGCCGGCGAGAGGCTTTGATTCTGCTCAATAGCGGGAATTCCCGTTTTCGCTGGCGAGGGTTACCCTCGGCTTTCCGAGGGATTGACCCTCTCCGCATCTACCCACGCGTTTGCCGCGTTCCATGGTGGAACGCCGAAGCGGGACTTTCCGCCACCGTGGCGGTAAACACCCCTACAACGGAATTTCGGCGGACCCAGGCGCCCGCCGCGGTCAGGTCGCCCCGGCTTTGAGACGATCAGGCTATCCCTGCAAATCTGCAGGGATAGGGAAAGCTCCCGGATGAACTCTTCCGTCCCCACGTTCCGCTCGTATCCCGACCACTCCTTCCCATTCGCCTTGCACATAGCCGTGGCGTTCAGGTAGCCGTCGTCCCGCTGGCCGATCGGTGTCCCGTTGAAGGTGCGGGTGATGTTCGTCATCGCGTCAATCCTCCCTCACACCCGCTGCGGCATGACCAGCGCCAGCAGCGCGGCCTCGTCCGGCCCGGTCCCGGCTGGCCACAGCGCGACGGGGGACGCGCGGTCCGTCAGGCGTGCAACGATCCGGCCGGAGGGCATGGCTCCCAGCGCTGAACCCAGCAGCTTGGACCCAAACCCGATGGACAGGTCTCCGTCGCCGCCGGCGTGTCGGACTTCGCCGTGATGAAGATCGCCTGTTTGCGGTTGAGGTGAAAGACGTCCACCTCATGGCTGGCCCCGTTGGCGCGGAGTTGCGCGCCACGGTGGCGCGCAACGGTGCCGAGCTGGCTCAGCGCCGTTTCATGCCGCTTGATCAGCTTGCGAATGTCGCGCGGCTGCGCAAACCCCAGCCGTTCGGCGAGGCTCACGTCCAAGATGCGCAATTCCCCCTGCACCAGCGAAGGGGTCAACAACTCGTTGCGATTTTGCCCCTGCGCTTGGCCTCGCGCGGTATCTACATCCATGGATTTTCAGCCGGCACATCCGCCGATTCAGCGATCCCGCTCCGCCTATCCTGCGCGATGTCGAGCAGCTTGCGATCCCATAGGACACGCCCACTGCGATGCTCTCCAGCCGGCCAGAGACCGGCTCGTATCTCCGCAACGAACTTTCCCGGGCTAACTCCGACATAGGCGGCGGCCTGATCGCGTGACAGGCAGCGCGGCCAGAAGGGGAGTCCGGACAGATCGGAGCGTCCTGCGACCATGTCTTGCCTCCCGCACACCCGCTGCCGTCTGACCAGAACCGCCAGCGCGGGCATCCCATTGTCAGTCATGGCACCGAACGCGGTCTGATTCGTAGTCCCGCCAAGCCAAGAGGTCTATGGCAACGGCCGGCGCGAGAAAGTCGCCAGCGAAGCCCATCGTCCAATGCCATTCATGAAGCCAACAGGCGGATGATGCGATCGGTTGCTCCTGACGCCTGGGGTTGAACCCGATGCGGATGCTGGGCCGCTCCTCCTGCCGGTGTTGACTACTCGGACCCGTGCGCAGCGGGGGTGCCGCTGGTGTCGGCGGTCAGATCTGTAGAGGGGTGGGTTCTGGGCGGAGTTCGGCGGCCCGGATCATTCATCCGCCACCGTCCACCAACAGCGGCGTCAATCCATCAAGAAATGTGGGGTAAACTGTGGGATATGCGCGCCATAGAAACGAAAAATCCCAAGTAAATCAATTGCTTGGGCTAAATTTGTGGCGGATGGGGTGGGATTCGAACCCACGGTGGGGTTGCCCCCACGCCAGTTTTCAAGACTGGAGCCTTAAACCGCTCGGCCACCCATCCAATCAACGCTTTCAAGGGTTTACCCCTTGGAGGCCTGGGAATCAAATTATCTTGCTCCCCACTCCGATCCCCAAAACCAGCGCCAGTTATCGGCACCCACCTTGCCCGAGATCAGAAGCGGGGCGAACATGCCGCGTCACCGTTCATCGGTCAACTCGCTTTTGATCCCCGTCGCTCATGAACCGCCTCGGTTCAAGGCGGGCGCCTCACATGCGGATCGGGCGGCCCAGGTTCGACAACCGTTTCGTCGGCTTCGGGGGCGTCGGGGAGTCTGAAAAATCCGGCAGGCTGGGGGCGCGGCTGATGACCTTGCGAATCATGACGCCGGTCGCTTCCAGATCCTCGATCACCGTGGCCGAGACGCGGCCCGCGTAATGCGGGCGGTCCAGTTTGGTGCGCATCTCCTCGATGATCTTCAATTCCGGCTCGAACAATTCGCGGGCGCCGATGGGAAGCGCCTGATCGTCCCGCATGCGCTCGAAATAGTTCCGGGTGGAGCGGGCCAGCAGGCCGGTCAGCAGAAGATCGATCCGCTCGAACTCCGTGCGCAGGTCGGCCAGCTTGAACGTGTTTACGGTCGTCAGGCGCTCTTCCGTCAGCGCGACGAGGGCGCGGACCTCCTCCACCTTCCGGCGGAAGCCGAGGAAGGAGGAGAAGCGGTCCTCCTGGATGTCGCGCTGAGCCCGCGCGCCCAGAGCGACGGCCTCGCCAGCCTGCTGCTCGATGGCCGTCAGCAGTTCTTCAATCGCTCTGCGGCCGGTGTCCTGTCCCCAGACCATCGTCTTGCCGCCTCTCCCCGCGGGTGGACGCTCGCTCGGTTTCCGAGTCGGCCTTGAGGATGCGTGAAAAAATTTAAGAAATGTCTGACCCGTCGCGCAGGTCGAGCAGGACGGGCGTGTGGTCGGACGCTTTTTCCGCACCGCGCGGGCGGCGGTCGATCCGGCACTCCACCAGACGATCGGCGGCCTGCGGGGACAGCAGGAAGTGATCGATGCGCAACCCCAGATCGCGCGGCCAGCAGCCCGCCTGATAGTCCCAGAAGGTGTAGGCGTGGTCGTCGTCGTGCAGGGCGCGGTAGGCTTCGGTCAGGCCCAGATTCAGCAGGGCGCGGAACTTCGCCCGCGATTCCGGCTGGAACAGGGCGTCGCCGGCGAAGGCCACCGGGTCGAAGACGTCGCGCGGCTCCGGAATGATGTTGTAGTCGCCGCCCAGCACGAAGGGGACTTCCTGCGCCAGCAGACCGCGGGTGTGGGCGTGCAGCCGGTCCATCCAGCGGAGCTTGTAGGCGAACTTTTCCGTCCCGATGGGGTTGCCGTTGGGCAGATAGAGCGAGGCGATGCGCACGCCGCCCACCGTGGCCTCGACGTAGCGGGCCTGCTCGTCCTCCGGCTCGCCGGGCAGGCGGGTCAGCACATCCTCATGCGGCGCCTTGGAGAGGAACGCCACGCCGTTGTAGGACTTCTGCCCCACCGGCGTGACGTGATAGCCGAGATCCTCGAAGGCGGCGCGGGGGAAGGCCGCGGTCTCGCACTTGATTTCCTGGAGCAGCGCGACGTCCGGGGACTCCGCGCGCAGCCAGTCGGTGATCAGCGGAAGGCGGGCCTTCGCCGAATTGACGTTCCAGGTGGCGATCTTCACGTCGTGTTCTTCTTGTTCGGCAAAGGCCAGGGGCGAAAAGGAACCGTCAGGCGGCGAAGGAGTTGCCGCAGCCGCAGGAGGCCGTGGCGTTCGGGTTCTTGATCTGGAAGGCGGCCCCCATCAGGTCCTCGACATAGTCGAGGGTGGAGCCGGCCAGCAGGTCCAGCGAAACGTCGTCGGTGACGACCTTCACGCCGTTCTTCTCGAACACATGGTCGTCCTCGTTCGCCGTGGCGTCGAAGGCGAAGCCGTACTGGAAGCCGGAGCAGCCGCCGCCCGACACGGTCAGGCGCAGCATCAGGGCCGGGTCGCCCTCATGTTCGATGAGGAAGGCGACGCGCTTGGCGGCGCTGTCGGACACGGTCAGAACGCGCGCACCCTCTTGCGCGGTGGCGGGAAGGGCGGTGTCGGGCATGGGACGGACCTCGGTGTTTCGCGGGGGTGTTTCGCGGGACAGACGACACGATGACGAATGTAAGGGTGCGTCCGCCTTTCGTCAAAGGCATGTCCGGTCCTCTCATGCCTGACCTGCGGTTTGCCTGCGCCCGAATGCCTGACGCGG
The DNA here is from genome assembly GCF_003119115.1 of Azospirillum sp. TSH58. Lineage (NCBI taxonomy): Bacteria > Pseudomonadati > Pseudomonadota > Alphaproteobacteria > Rhodospirillales > Azospirillaceae > Azospirillum > Azospirillum sp. TSH58. Next base: position 227,890 of record NZ_CP022367.1, on the reverse strand, counting down.
CTGCCCGATGTCTCGGCGGGTCTCCGCCTTCGCCGTTGCACAGCGCGGTTTGCGTCGGTAGTGTCCGCGCCATGACGGCGGACTTCTTCCAGGATCGCCCGGCGCCCTATGGCTGCGACCCCGCACAGACGCGCGGCCGGCTGTTCCCGGAGCCGGAAAGCCCGACGCGCTCGTGCTACCAGCGCGACCGCGACCGCATCGTGCATTCCGGCGCCTTCCGCAAGCTGAAATACAAGACGCAGGTCTTCGTCTATCACGAGGGCGATTATTTCCGGACGCGCCTGACCCACAGCCTGGAGGTGGCGCAGATCGCCCGCTCGATCAGCCGCGCGTTGGGGCTGAACGAGGATCTTGCGGAGGCGGTGGCGCTCGCCCACGATCTCGGCCACACCCCCTTCGGCCATGCCGGGGAGGACGCGCTCGACGCCTGCATGGCGCCTTACGGCGGTTTTGCCCACAACGACCAGACGCTGCGCATCCTGACGATGCTGGAGCGTCGCTACGCCGACTTCGACGGGCTGAACCTGACCTGGGAAGCGCTGGAGGGCGTGGTCAAGCACAACGGCCCGCTTCTGCCGCTCGGTGATGGCAGCGCCCGGCTGCCGACGACGCTGGCCGCCTTCCAGGAGCGTTGGGACCTGGAGCTTCACACCAACCCGGGCGCCGAGGCGCAGGTGGCGGCCCTGGCCGACGACATCGCCTACAACAACCACGACATCGACGACGGGCTGCGCGCCGGCCTGTTCACGGTGGACGAAGTGGCGGAGCTGCCGCTGGTCGGCCCGGTGGTGCGGCAGGTCTGCGACCGCTATCCGGGGCTGGAGCGGTCCCGCCTGATCCACGAGACGATCCGGCGGATGATCAACAACATGATCGTCGACCTGCTGGCCGAGACGCGGGAGCGGCTGGACCGTCACCGCCCCGGCAGCGCCGCCGAGTTGCGCGCCCTGCCGGAAGCGGTCGTCAGCTTCTCACCGGCGATGTTCGAGGCGCAGCGGCCCTTGCGCGCCTTCCTGAAACAGCGCATGTACCGCCATTACCGGGTGAACCGGGAAATGAGCAAATGCAAGCGGGTGGTCACCGCCCTGTTCGACCTGTTCATGGCCGAGCCGAACACCCTGCCGACGCAATGGCAGGAGGATGTCGCCAGACAGGGAGGGCACGGGGATCGGACGGTGCTGGCGCGGCTGGTCGCCGACTACATCGCCGGGATGACCGACCGCTACGCGCTCGCCGAATACACCCGCCTGTTCGACATGGACGCCAAGACTTAAACGGCTAAGACCTAAACGGCCCAGACCTAAAGCAAGAATTGAAACGATGAACATCTTCAAGGTCTTCGAGAACGACATCCGCAAGCTGCTGGACGAGCTGGCCGCCGAGGGCCAGATCCCGGCGGGGCTCGACACCGCGCGCCTGACGGTCGAGCCGCCGCGCGAGGCGGCGCACGGCGACCTGTCGACCAACGCGGCGATGATCCTGGCCAAGCCGGCGGGCAAGCCGCCCCGCGCGCTGGCCGAGCTGCTGGTGGCGAAGCTGAAGACCCGCCCCGACGTGGCGAGCGCCGAGATCGCCGGTCCGGGCTTCGTGAATCTGCGCCTGTCCGCCGACGTCTGGCGCGACCGCATCCGCGACGTGCTGACCGCCGGCACCGCCTATGGCGAGAGCACGCTGGGCGGCAAGCGTCCGGTGAACGTCGAGTATGTGTCGGCCAACCCCACCGGCCCGCTGCACGCGGCCCATGGCCGCGGCGCCGTCTTCGGCGACGCGCTGGCCGCCCTGCTGGAGAAGGCGGGCTACGCCGTCTCCCGCGAATATTACATCAACGACGCCGGCGCCCAGGTCGACGTGCTGGGCCGCTCCACCTTCCTGCGCTACCGCGAGGCGCTGGGCGAGGACATCGGCGAGATCCCGGCGGGCCTCTATCCGGGCGAGTATCTGAAGGAGGTCGGGCAGGCCCTGGCCGAGCGCGACGGCAACAAATGGGTCGGCGCGGACGAGGCCGAGTGGCTGCCCGCCTGCCGCGACTTCGCCATCGCCACCATCATGGAATGGATCAAGGAGGATCTCGGCGTCCTCGGCGTCCGCATGGACGTCTACAGCTCCGAACGCGCGCTGGTGAAGGCCGGTGCGGTGGACACGGCGCTGAAGGCGCTGGAGGACCGCGGCCTGATCTATGTCGGGGTGCTGGAGCCGCCGAAGGGCAAGAAGCCCGACGATTGGGAGCCGCGTCCGCAGACCCTGTTCAAGTCCACCGACTTCGGCGACGACGTCGACCGCCCGCTGAAGAAGTCGGACGGCTCCTTCACCTACTTCTCCAACGACATCGCCTACCACTACGACAAGCACCGCCGCGGCTTCGACCTGCAGATCGACGTGTGGGGCGCCGACCACGGCGGCTACGTCAAGCGCATGCAGGCGGCGACCACGGCGATCACCGAGGGCAAGGCGTCGCTGGACGTGAAGCTGTGCCAGCTCGTGCATCTGATGAAGAACGGCGAGCCGGTGAAGATGTCCAAGCGCGCGGGCACCTTCGTGACGCTGCGCGACGTGATCGAGGAGGTCGGCCGCGACGTCGTCCGCTTCATCATGCTGACCCGGCGCAACGACCAGACCCTGGACTTCGACTTCGCCAAGGTCGTCGAGCAGTCGAAGGACAACCCGGTCTTCTACGTGCAGTACGCCCACGCCCGCTGCCGCTCGGTCCTGCGCCACGCGGCGACGGCGCTGCCGGGGGCCGACCTGTCGCTGGCGGCGCTGGCCGCCCGGGCCAACCTCGCCCGCCTCGACAGCGAGGAGGAGATGGCGCTCGCCAAGCGCATGGCGACCTGGCCGCGTCTGGTCGAGTCCGCCGCCGAGGCGCATGAGCCGCACCGCGTGGCCTTCTACCTCTACGACCTCGCCAGCGACTTCCACGCCCTGTGGAACAAGGGGCGCGACGACACCAGCCTGCGCTTCCTGATCGACGGCGACGAGGAGGTGACGGTGGCCCGTCTGGCGCTGATCAGCGCGGTCGCCACGGTGATCGCCTCCGGCCTCGCCGTGATGGGCGTGGAGCCGGTGGAGGAATTGCGGTCATGAGGTATGAGGGCGATGTCAACCACGCCAGCGATCCCTACGGCACGCCGCCGCAGCGGGGAGGTCGGCGCGGTCTGCTCGGCCTCGGTCTGGCGGTGGTCGGCATCGTGGCCTTCGCCGGCGCGATCGTCGTGGTCTATGGCGGCGGCAGCCGCGGCACGCCGGACGGCGCTCCGCCGCTGCTGATGGCCGACAGCGCGCCGACCAAGGCCCGCCCGGAGCAGCCGGGCGGCATGGAAGTGCCGCACCAGGACAAGCTGGTCTACGAGCGGCTGAACGACCGCGGGTCGAAGTCGCAGATCGAGCGTCTGCTGCCGCCGCCGGAGGAGCCTCTGCCGCGCCCGGTCGTGGCGCCCCAGGTCCCGCCGTCGCCGACCCTGCCGGAGGCGCCGGCGGTGGCCCAGCTTCCGCCGCCCCCGCCGGGCTCCACCACCACGGTGCCGCGCCAGGACGGGGAGGGGGCACCGCCGCCCGCCGCCGCTCCGGCCCCGCCGCCCGCCGTCGCCGCCCTTCCGGCCCCGGTGCCGGCGACTCCGGCCCCCAAGGCGGCCCCTCCGCCCGCTGCCAAGCCGGCTCCGGCGCCGCCCGCCGCGGCGCCCAAGCCGCCGCCCGCGCCGCCGGTGGCCGCCGCCCCGGCCCCGCAGCCGGCGCCCGCCCCGGCGCCCGCTCTGGCCCCGGCCCCGGCCCCGGCCAAGGCGTCGAACGGTGGGAACTGGCGCGTCCAGCTCGCTGCGGTGCGCAGTGAGGCCGAGGCCTCGACGGAATGGAAGCGTCTGACCAGCCGCTACGGCGCGGCGCTCGGCGGGCTGTCGATGCAGGTCGCCAAGGCCGATCTGGGTGAGAAGGGCATCTTCTACCGCATCCAGGGCGTCGGCCTCGACGAGGAGCGCGCCAAGTCGGTCTGCGCCCAGCTCAAATCCCAGAATGTGGGGTGTGTGGTTGTCCGTCCCTGATCCGGCCCTGCCGAACCCCCACGCCGCGCCAGCCTCCCACCGCGCGGCCCATCGCGCCGTGGTGTTCGGCGCCGCCGGCACCGCCCTGACCGCGGACGAGCGCGCCTTCTTCCGTGACGCCGATCCGCTGGGATTCATTCTGTTCCGGCGCAACTGCGACACGCCGGAGCAGGTCCGCGCTCTGGTGGCGGAGATGCGCGCGGCGGTCGGCCGCGCCGACGCGCCGGTGCTGATCGACCAGGAGGGCGGGCGGGTGGCCCGCATGCGCCCGCCGCACTGGCCGGCCTTTCCGCCGATGCGCGCCTTCGGCGACCTTGCGGCCCGCGACGCCGCCGCCGGGCGGGAGGCCGCCCGGATCAACGCCCGGCTGCTGGCGCTGATGCTGGCGGATTGCGGCGTGACGGTGGATTGCGCCCCGGTCTGCGACGTGCCGGTGGAGGGCGCCCACGACATCATCGGTGACCGCGCCTTCTGCGGCGACCCGGCCCGCGTGGCCGATCTGGCTCGGGCGACCTGCGAGGGGCTGATGGCCGGCGGCGTGCTTCCGGTCGTCAAGCATCTGCCCGGCCATGGCCGGGCCTTCACCGACAGCCACGCCGAACTGCCGGTGGTGGACGCCCCGCGCGAGGCGCTGGAGGCCACCGACTTCGCACCCTTCCGCGCCCTGGCCGACATGCCGCTGGGCATGGTCGCCCATGTGGTGATGAAAGCCATCGACCCGGACCAGCCCGCCAGCACCTCGGCCATCGTGGTGCGCGACGTGGTGCGCGGCGCCCCCATCGGCTTCGGCGGACTGCTGTTCAGCGACGACCTGTCGATGGGCGCTCTGGCCGGCGGCATGCGCGGCCGGGCGGAGGCGGTTCTGGCGGCGGGGCTGGACATCGTGCTCCATTGCAACGGCGTGATGGAGGAGATGGCGGCGGTGGCCGAGGGCGTTCCGGCGATGAGCGGGGAGGCCGTCCGCCGCTGGGCGCGGGCCGAGGCGCTGCGCGGCCCGGCGCAGCCGGTGGACGCCGACGGCCTGCGGGCGCGTCTGGCGGAACTGCTGGGAACTCCCCAAGTTTAAGGCCGGCCGGGTTCAAGGCCATGCTCAGGCTTCCCGGACGGGTCCGGGGGGCATAACGGGAGAAACGGGCGTGCTGGAAGGTCTGATCGACCGCATACCGATGATCTTCGCGGTCGCCATCCCCGCGATCCTCGCCATCACGATGCACGAGGCGGCGCACGGATTCGTGGCGATGTGGCGCGGCGACGACACGGCGTGGCGGCTGGGCCGGGTGACGCTCAACCCGCTCCGCCACATCGACCCGTTGGGCACGGTGGTGCTGCCGGCGGTGATGTATTTCACCACAGGCTTCGTCTTCGGCTGGGCCAAGCCGGTCCCGGTGAACTTCGGGCGCCTGCATCACCCGCGCCGCGACATGGTGTGGGTGGCGCTGGCCGGGCCGGGGGTGAATTTCGTGCTGGCTCTGGTCTCCGCCATCATCTGGGGCTTCACCAGCCCGCAGGGCGGGGCGACGGAGATGTGGGTCCGCGCCGCGCTGGAGGTGTCGGTCCTGGTCAACGTCGTGCTGATGGTGTTCAACATGATCCCGCTGCCGCCGCTCGACGGCGGGCGCGTGGCGGTCGGCATCCTGCCCGACGCGCTGGCCTTCCCGCTGGCCCGTCTGGAGAAGTACGGCATGCTGATCCTGATCGGCGCCTTCTTCCTGCTGCCCTTCATCGGGCGGGAGCTCGGCATGGACCTCAGCGTCTTCTCCTGGGTGCTCGGCCCGCCGGTCGACTACATGATCGAGCTGATCCGCATCCTCAGCGGCAACTGACGGCATGGTCGGCAGGAAACCCCCGGATCGCGAGGACGAGGCCGCGGCGGTCAGCCCGGCGGAACAGCTCGTCCTCGTTCTGGACGGGTTCGAGGGGCCGCTCGACATGCTGCTGGCGCTGGGGCGCGAGCAGAAGGTGGACCTGACGAAGATCTCCATCCTCCAGCTCGCCGACCAGTATCTCGCCTTCATCGCCGAGGCACGGAAGGTGCGGCTGGAGCTGGCGGCGGACTATCTCGTCATGGCGGCGTGGCTGGCCTACCTGAAGTCCCGCCTGCTGATCCCGGAGGTCGAGGACGAGGAGCCGTCGGGCGAGGACATGGCGGCGGCGCTGGCCTTCCAGCTCCAGCGGCTGGAGGCGATGAAGGCGGCGGCGGCCAAGCTGTTCGCCCGGCCGCAGCTCGGGGTGGACCGCTTCGCCCGCGGCGCGCCGGAGGACCTCGACATCCTGCGCAAGTCGGTCTTCCAGGTCACCCTCTACGATCTGCTGAAGGCCTATGGCGAACACAGGAAGCGGCAGGAGGGCGGCGTCCTGCACATCGAGCCGGTGCGCCTCTATTCGCTGGAGGACGCGGTCCGCCGCCTGTCCGAGTTGCTGGGCCGCATGCCGGACTGGGCCACGCTGTCGAGCTTCCTGCCGGACGGCGTGCGCGGCGGCCTGCTGACCCGCTCGGCGCTGGCCGCCCACTTCGCGGCGACGCTGGAGCTGGCCAAGGCGGGGCGGGTGGAGCTTCGCCAGGACGGCGCCTTTTCCCCCATCTACGTCCGCCGGGCATCGCGCCGGCATGAGCACCAGCATGAACAGGGCGACGAGGAATGAGCGGTCCCGACGGCATGATCCAGGAGATCGACAACCCGGAGGAGGTCGAGCAGCGGCTGCGCGATCTGCGGCTGCTGGAGGCGCTGCTGTTCGCCTCCGCCGACCCGCTGGACGAGGAGACGCTGGGCCGGCGGCTGACCCGCGACGCCGACGTCCGGGCGCTGCTGGAGGAATTGCGCGTCCATTACGCGGCGCGCGGCGTGAACCTGATCCGCACCGGCGCCGGCTGGTCCTTCCGTACGGCGGTGGACCTCGCCCCGCTGCTGCGGCAGGAGGAGGAGGTCTCCAAGAAGCTGTCCCGCGCCGCCATCGAGACGCTGGCGATCATCGCCTACCACCAGCCGGTGACCCGCGCCGAGATCGAGGCGATCCGCGGCGTGGCGACCAGCAAGGGCACGCTGGACATCCTGATGGAGAACGGCTGGATCCGGCCGGGCCGCCGCCGCGAGACGCCGGGCCGCCCGCTGACCTGGATCACCACCGACCATTTCCTGGACCATTTCGGCCTGGAAACCCTGCGCGACCTGCCGGGGGTGGAAGACCTGCGCGCCGCCGGACTGCTCGATTCGCGGCCCGTGCTGCTGGGCATCGGCGGAGCCGGTCTGGAGGACGCGGAACCATCGGAAAACACTGACGATTCCGATACCTGAGCGAAACGCTCGAAAATAAGAACCATTTGCATCAGGGTCGGCGCGCCGGTACTAAGGTCAATCGACCGCCATCAAACGACCCCCGGGCCGCTTCAGACTGGGACCGCCATGGATCGTCCGTCCGTCACCGATGCCCGTTCTCTCTCCGCCGCCGGAGACGCCGTTTCCGAACCGCGCCCGGCCCGCCTGCGCACCGCGCTGCGGGACAAGGCGTCGGCCCTGTTCAGCCGCGGGACCGACCCGCGGGAGGGGGCGCCCTGCGAGGCCGCGCCGGTCACGCTGCCGGCCAACGGGCGGCATCTCGACGCCTCCGGTCCCCAGGGCGGCGGCGCCGCCATCGCGGTGGAGGCCCTGGCGCTGAACGGCGTCACCCACCGTTACGGGCGCGTCGTCGCCGTGAACGACGTCAGCGTGACCATCGGGGCGGGGGAGATCGTCTGCCTGTGCGGGCCGTCGGGCTGCGGCAAGTCCTCGCTGCTGCGCATCGCGGCGGGGCTGGAGGCGGTGCAGACCGGCTCCGTCCGGATCGGCGGCACGGTGGTGGCGGACGAACGCGGCGCGGTCCCGCCGGAACGCCGCGGCGTCGGCCTCGTCTTTCAGGATTACGCGCTGTTCCCGCATCTGTCGGTGCTCGACAACGTGCGTTTCGGCCTGACCGCCCTGTCCGGCGAGGCGCAGCGCAAGCGCGCGCTGGAGACATTGGGGCAGGTCGGCATGGCCGGCTACGCCGACTCCTTTCCGCACCACCTGTCCGGCGGCCAGCAGCAGCGCGTGGCGCTCGCCCGCGCGCTCGCCCCGAACCCGGCGGTGCTGCTTCTCGACGAACCCTTCTCGGGCCTGGACGCCCGGCTGCGCGAGCAGGTGCGCGACGAGACGCTGCATGTGCTGAAGCAGAACGGCGCGGCGACCATGCTGGTCACCCACGACCCGGAGGAGGCCATGTTCCTGGCCGACCGCATCGCGCTGATGCGCGCCGGCAAGGTCGTGCAGGTCGGCAACCCGGTGGACCTCTACACCCGCCCGGTCAACGCCTTCGCCGCCGAATTCTTCGGCGAGGTCAACCGGCTGGCGGGCGTCGTGCGGGACGGGGCGGTGGACACGCCGGTCGGTCCGATCCCCACGGAGATCGCCGACGGCACCGCCGTCGACGTGCTGATCCGCCCGGAGGCGCTGAAGCTGTCCGCCCAGCCCGCCGCCACGGTTCCCGCCGGGGACCTGCCGGTTCTGGCGCGGGTGATGGCGGCGCGCCTGCTGGGCCGCACCAGTCTGGTCCATCTCGACGTGCCGGACGGGAAGGGCGGGTCGGTGCATCTGCACTCCCGCATGCCGGGCCAGTTCCTGCCCGCCGAACAAACTCACGTTTCGGTGTGCATGGACCTGTGTCAGGCCTTCGTTTTTCCAGCCGGTGCACCCACTTAGTCGTTTGAGCGGTTTCGCCCGACCGATCGTTGCGGGAGGGGAACCTTTCTGCCATAGTGCCGCCCCGCCATTGGGCTGCCTGTTCAGGAAACGTGTGTCATGGGATTCTCCAGCGTCTGGCATTGGGTCATCGTCCTTCTGATCGTCCTGCTCCTGTTCGGCGCCGGCAAGCTGCCGAAGGTCATGGGCGACCTCGCCAAGGGCATCAAGAACTTCAAGGCCGGCCTGAAGGACGAGGAAGAGGGCGCTGCTCCCGGCGCCGATTCCAAGGTCCTGCCGAACCAGCCGGTCCCGCCGGCCCAGCCGGTGTCCTCGGTCCATCCGGTTTCGCCCGCTCCCGACTCCGGCGTGAAGAAGGACGAGACGGCCCGCACCTGACCGTCCGGCGCCCGTCATCCCCGCGCCGCTTCGAAAGGCTGAGGAGCCATGTTCGACATTGCATGGTCGGAACTGATGGTCATCGCGGTCATCGCCCTTGTGGTGATCGGCCCGAAGGACCTGCCCAAGGCCATCTACACCCTGGGAAAATGGGTGAAGAAGGCGCGCGTCGTCGCGCGCGATTTCCAGGGCCACATCGACGACATGATGCGCGAGGCGGAGCTTGACGAGCTTCGCAAGGAGGCCCTGAAGGTCCGCGACACGAACCTCCAGAAGATGGTCGAGAACACGATCGATCCGAAGGGGGATCTGAAGGGCGCCTTCGACATGGGGGCCGACCTCGGGGCCAGCGGCTATCACGGCAGCCCGCCAGAGGATGGCCCGGCCCCGACGGTCGCTTCTCCGACGGTCGCTTCTCCGACGGCCGCGTCCCCGGCGGTTGCCTCCCCGACGCCTCCCGTCGGTTCGCCGCAGGTGATGGCGGCCCAGCCGCAGCCGGCGACCGAACCGCCGGTCACGGCCCCGCTTCCCCCGGCTCCGCCCGCGGAATTCGTCCCGGCCCCGGCCCAGCCGCCGGTTCCGGCCTCCGCCGATTCCGCTGCGGCGGCAACCACGAACAAGCAGGCGTGACCCAGTGTCCGGCGAAACGCGCATGACCGGCGACTCCGACGACGAGCTCGAAGAAAGCAAGATGCCGCTGATCGACCATCTGGTCGAGCTGCGCAACCGGCTGATGTACGCGACGCTGGCGATCATCGTCGCCTTCTTCGTCTGCTACGCCTTCTCGGACCGCATCTACAACTTCCTGGTCCAGCCCCTGGCCGACATCCTGGCCGGGCAGGGGCGGCGGATGATCTACACCGGCCTGACCGAAGCCTTCTTCACCTATGTGAAGGTGGCCTTCTGGGCCGGCTGCTTCCTGTCCTTCCCCATCGTCGCCAGCCAGATCTGGATGTTCGTCGCGCCCGGCCTCTACAAGCACGAGCGCAAGGCCTTCCTGCCTTTCCTGGTGGCCACCCCGATCCTGTTCTTCCTGGGCGGGGCGATGGTCTACTACTTCATCTTTCCGCTGGCGTGGCGCTTCTTCCTGGGGTTCGAGTTCCACCCGGGGATGGACGCCGGCGCCCTGCCGATCGAGTTCGAGGCCCGCGTCAGCGAGTATCTCGGCCTCGTGATGCACCTGATCTTCGCCTTCGGTCTGGCCTTCCAGCTTCCGGTCCTGTTGACCCTGCTGATCCGCGCCGGGCTGCTGACCACGGAGACCCTGGCCGCCAAGCGGCGCTACGCCATCGTGTTCGTGTTCATCGTCGCGGCGATCCTGACCCCGCCGGACGTCATCAGCCAAGTCGGCCTCGCCATCCCGCTGCTGGCGCTCTACGAGGTGTCGATCCTGATCGGCCGCCGCATCGAGAAGACGCGCGGCGACGCGGACGAGACGGAGGCGGAGCAGGCCTAAGCCGCTCCGCCCTTACCCCGCAGGTTCATCCGGCCGCCTCGGCGACCATCACCTGATTGCGGCCGTTCCGCTTGGCCCGGTAGAGGGCCAGGTCGGCGGCGGCCAGCGCCGCGTCGAGGTCCTCGCCCCCGCGGCAGGCGGCGATGCCGATGCTGACGCTGGCGGCGATCTCGTGGCCCTGGAAGGGCAGGGGACGTGCCGCCACATCGCGGCGCAGCGCCTCCGCCAGCACCGCCGCCCCGCTGCGGTCGGTGTCGGGAAGCAGCAGGCAGAATTCCTCCCCGCCATAGCGCCCGAACAGGTCGGAGCGGCGCAGCCGTGCCGTGACGGTTTCGGAGAAAAGACGGAGCAGCGCGTCGCCGGCCAGATGGCCGAAGGTGTCGTTGACCCGCTTGAAGCGGTCGAGGTCGAGCAGCAGCAGGGTCAGCGGCGCCCCGCTGCGCTGCGACCGCGCCAACTCCCGCTCGGCGTGCTTCAGGAAGGCCCGGCGGTTGTAGGCGCCGGTCAGCGGGTCGATGGTCCCGATGCGGTCCAGATCGGCCTGAAGCCGCTCGCTGGTCATCGCGAGGAAGCCGAAGCCCCAGCCCGTGGCCGCCAGTATGGCCTCCAGGAATCCGGCGCTCTGCACCAGACTGGGCATCAGGACGCTGTCGACCGGACCGCCCCAGGCGGTCAGCGCCGCGCGTCCGGCGACGAACAGGGCGTGGGCCAGGAACAGCAGGGCGGTGACCCGCTGCGCCCGCCGCGGCCGGTCGGCCGGTCCCGTCCGCCACAGCTCCAGCGCCGCCAGCAGCGACAGGCCGGTGATTCCGGCGGACCCGACGAGGATGCGCGCCGCCACGTCGTTGGTCATCACCACGAACCACGCGTTGCCGGCGGTCAGCGCGCCGAGCAGCGCCAGCCCGCTCCGCCAGGGAATGGGCCGCCTGGCGAAGCTGCGCACGCCGAACCAGTTCAGCAGGTAGGTGGCGGCCACCAGGGCGTTGCTGAGCGGGATGACGAGGGCCGGCGGCCAGACCCCGTAGAGCATGACCAGCGCCATCCCGGCGGCTCCGGCCAGGGCTCCCCCCGCCCAGTAAGTCAGCGCGGTGATGTGGCGGTGCGCCTTCCAGGCGAGGAAGGCGGCGATGGACAGCAGAACGCCGATGCCCACCAGGACGATGACGAGGGTGCGGGTGTCGAGGATCATGTCCGGAATCGGGAGGGCGGCGAACGGTTCCGGGGTTCTGCACGCATTCCCATCCGGGGCGCCACCGACAAGTATAGGACGCCAATCATTTCAGGGTCTGTCCCATCGGCGCGGCTCCGCCACTGGACCTTCACCCGGCGGCGGACTATAACCAGCCTCCCACCCATTCCGTATCGCCGTGAGCCATGCACGACCTTCGCGCCATCCGTGAGAACCCCGAATCCTTCGACCGCGGCCTCGCCCGCCGGGGCCTTGAGCCGATGTCGCCGACGGTGCTGGACCTCGATTCGCGCCGCCGCGCCGCGCAGACCCAGCTTCAGGAGATGCAGGCGCGCCGCAACGAGGCGGCCAAGGAGATCGGCCTCGCCAAGCGGGAGGGCCGCGACGCCCAGCCGCTGATGGACGAGATGGCCCAGCTCAAGGAGCGGCTGCCCCAGGTCGAGGAGGAGGAGAAGGCGCTGGGCGCCGAGCTGGACGGCCTGCTCGCCTCCATCCCCAACCTGCCCGCCGACGACGTGCCGGAAGGCCCGGACGAGAGCGCCAACGTCGAGATCCGCCGCTGGGGCGAGCCGACGGCCATCGCGAACGCCAAGCAGCATTTCGAGCTGGGCGAAGCGCTGGGCCTGATGGATTTCGAGGCGGCGTCGCGCATGTCCGGCGCCCGCTTCACCGTCCTGAAGGGCGGGCTGGCCCGGCTGGAGCGCGCTCTGGCCGACTTCATGCTGGACATCCACACCGGCGAGCACGGCTACACCGAGATCGCGCCGCCGCTGATGGTGCGCGACAACGCCCTGTTCGGCACCGGCCAGCTTCCGAAGTTCGAGGAGGACCTGTTCCGCGCGGGCGATCACTACCTGATCCCGACCTCGGAAGTGCCGCTGACCAACCTCGTCAACGACCAGATCGTGGCGACCGAGGAGCTGCCCCACCGCTACACCGCGCTGACCCCCTGCTTCCGCGCCGAGGCCGGCTCGGCGGGGCGCGACACCCGCGGCATGATCCGCCAGCACCAGTTCTGGAAGGTCGAGATGGTCAGCGTCACCGCCCCGGACCAGTCGGAGGCGGAGCACCAGCGCATGACCCAGTGCGCCGAGACCATCCTGCAGCGGCTGGGGCTGCCCTACCGCGTGGTGACGCTGTGCACCGGCGACATGGGCTTCTCCGCGCGCAAGACCTACGACATCGAGGTCTGGCTGCCCGGCCAGAACATGTACCGCGAGATTTCGAGCTGCTCGAACTGCGGCGACTTCCAGGCGCGTCGCATGAAGGCCCGCTGCCGTCCGAAGGGCGAGAAGCAGACGCAGTTCGTCCACACGCTGAACGGCTCGGGCGTGGCGGTCGGGCGCTGCCTGATCGCGGTGCTGGAGAACTACCAGCGGCCCGACGGCTCCATCCTGGTTCCCGAAGCGCTCCGGCCCTACATGCGCGGGCTGGAAAGGATCACCGCCTGATGTTCGATCTCCCGCTCGACCTGTCGAAGGCGCGCATCCTCGTCACCAACGACGACGGCATCCACGCGCCGGGCCTGAAGGTGCTGGAGGCCATCGCGCGCTCCCTCAGCGACGACGTGTGGGTGGTGGCGCCGGAGATGGAGCAGTCGGCGGCCAGCCACTCGCTGACCATCAACCGGCCGCTGCGGCTGCGCCAGCTGGACGAGCGGCGCTTCACGGTGGACGGCACGCCGACCGACTGCGTCCTGCTGGCCGTCAACCACATCATGAAGGACGCCCGCCCGACGCTGGTCCTGTCCGGCGTCAACCAGGGCTCCAACATCGGCGAGGACGTGACCTATTCGGGCACCATCGCGGCGGCCATGGAGGCCACCCTGCTGGGCGTCCCGGCCATCGCGCTCAGCCAGCACTACGAGAACCGCGCCCAGATCGACTGGTCGGCGGCGGAGCGCTGGGGGGCGGAGGTGATCCGCAAGGCCGTCTCCACGCCCTGGCCGAAATACGTCCTGCTGAACGTGAACTTTCCGGCCTGTCCGGCGGCCCAGGTCACCGGCATCCAGGTCGTCCGCCACGGCAAGCGCAAGATCGGCGACGAGCTGGTCGAGCGTGTCGATCCGCGCGGCAAGCCCTATATCTGGATCGGGACCCTGCGCGGGGAGGCCGACGTGGCGCCCGACACGGACATCCATGTGGTCTTCCACGGCGGCATTTCGGTGACGCCGGTCTATCTGGATCTGACGCACACGCCGACGCTCCAGACCCTGCGGCACGCGTTCGAATGAGGTCGTTTCCGAGGTGAATGGGTAGGATGTGACGGTCGAGGCACGCAAGATCCGGCTTTTGATGGCGTTGCGCCGCAACGGCGTGACCGACACACGGGTTCTGGCCGCGATCGAGCGGATCCCGCGCGAACGCTTCGTCCCGGAGCCCTTCCAGGATCAGGCGTGGGAGGACACGGCCCTTCCCATCGATCTGGGCCAGACCATCAGCCAGCCGCTGATCGTGGCGCTGATGACCCAGGCGCTGGAACTGGGGGAGCGGCAGACGGTGCTGGAGATCGGCACCGGCTCCGGCTATCAGGCGGCGGTTTTGTCGCGGCTGTGCCGACGGGTCTACACCGTCGAACGGCTGCGCCCGCTCCTGACCGAGGCGGAGGCGCGATTCCAGGCTCTGCGCCTGGACAACATCACGACCCGCCACGGCGACGGGACGAAGGGCTGGCCCGAACAGGCGCCGTTCGAGCGCATACTGGTCACGGCCGCCGGAGGTCCCGAGGCGCCAAAGGACTTGACGGATCAGCTCGCCGTTGGTGGTGTCATGGTCATCCCGCTGGGGGGCGACTACCGCGGCCAGCGGGTCGTCCGCATCCGGCGGAGCGAAACCGGTCTTACACGGGAGGACTTGTGGCCCGTCCGCTTCGTACCGTTGCTGTCCGACCCTCCGTCCCCCCCCGGAACGGAATAGCCGGCCCGTTCGGCGTGACAGGACGCGCCCTCCTCGCGGCGCTGGCGGTGATCCCGCTGCTCGCCGCCTGCCAGCAGCGCACCGGCGATCTGGCGCCGGTCACCTCGGTGTCCAACACCCCGGATTCCATCGGCGGCGCGGTCATCGTGCAGCGGGGAGACTCCGCCTATTCGCTGTCGCGGCGCTACAACGTGCCGCTGCGCGACCTGCTGGAGGTCAACCACCTGTCGCCGCCCTACCAGTTGCAGGTCGGGCAGCGCCTCGTCCTGCCGGTGTCGCGTCAGTACATCGTGCAGCGCGGCGACACGCTGTACGGCATCTCCCGCATGTTCAGCGCGGACATGAGCGAGCTGACCCGCCTCAACGGGCTGACCGCGCCCTACGCCGTGCAGGCCGGGCAGCCGCTGCGCCTGCCCGGTGGCGATGCGCCGGGCGGCACCGCGGTGGCCCAGGCGCCGTCCTCCAGCGCGGGGGCCGCGGTGGGGGGCGTGGTGGCCTCGGCGCCGGTCAAGCAGGTGTCGCGCGGCTCCATCCAAGCGGCGGAGCTGCCGCCGCCGGGCGCCTCGACCCCGGCACCAGTGGAAAGAACGCCGGTGGAAAGGGCTCCTGTGGAAAGCCCGGCGCAGACCGCGACCGTCCTCGCCCCGGTGCCCGGCGCCAAGCCGGCCGCCGCGCCGGAGGCGGCGACCGGAGCGTCCGTCTATCAGCCGGGGCAGGCCCCGACCTCGCTGCGCCCGCCCGGCCAGAAGCCCGCGGTTCCGGAACCGGCCCCCGCGCCGCGTGCCGTCGAGGCCGCTCCGGCTCCACCGCCGCCGCCGGCACCGGCCCAGGAGGTCGCCGCCGCTCCGCCCCCGCCGCCGAAGGCGGTTGAGGAGGTGGCGCCGCAGCGCGCCACCGGGCGTCTGCTCTGGCCGGTGAAGGGAAAGGTGATCTCGACCTTCGGGCCGAAGCCGGACGGGCTGCACAACGACGGCCTGAACATCGCCGCCAGCAAGGGAACGACCGTGGTCGCCGCCGACAACGGCGTCGTCGCCTACGCCGGCAACGAGCTGCGCGGCTTCGGCAATCTGCTGCTGGTGAAGCATTCGGACGGCTTCATCACCGCCTACGCCCATCTCGACCGCATCGACGTGGAGCGGGGGGCGGCGGTGAAGCGCGGGCAGGCCATCGGCACGGTCGGCCAGACCGGATCGGTGACGAGCCCGCAGCTTCATTTCGAACTGCGCAAGGGCAGCCAGGCGGTCGATCCGCGCGACCGCATGGAGCCGCGGGTCAGCGAAGGGGCTTCTCCAGACGGCCAGCCAGGTCCTGGATGAACTGCCAGGCCACCCGGCCGGAGCGGCTGCCGCGGGTCACCGACCATTCCACGGCCTCGGCCCGCAGCTGCTCCGCCGGGATGTCCAGCCCGAAGCGGGCGGCGTAGCCCTCGATCATCGCGAAGTAGGTCGGCTGGTCGCAGTTGTGGAAGCCCAGCCACAGGCCGAAGCGGTCGGACAGCGACACCTTCTCCTCGACCGCCTCCGCCGGGTTGATGGCGGTGGAGCGCTCGTTCTCGATCATGTCGCGCGGCATCAGGTGGCGGCGGTTGGAGGTGGCGTAGAACACCACATTCTCCGGACGCCCCTCGATCCCGCCCTCCAGAACGGCCTTCAGCGACTTGTAGTGCGCGTCGTCGTGGTCGAAGGACAGGTCGTCGCAGAACAGGATGAAGCGGCGCGGCTCGTCCTTGAGCCGGGCGAGCAGGCGGGGCAGGGTGGGAATGTCCTCGCGGTGGATCTCCACCAGCGCCAGCGTGCCGGGATGGTCCTGGGCCACCGCGGCATGCACCGACTTGACCAGCGAGCTTTTGCCCATGCCGCGCGAGCCCCAGAGCAGCGCGTTGTTGGCCGGCAGGCCGGTGGCGAAGCGGATGGTGTTGTCCAGCAGGATGTCGCGCTGCCGCTCGACGCCGCGCAGCAGGTCGATCTCCACCCGGTTGACGGTGGGCACCGGCTCCAGCCGGTCGGGATCGGCGTGCCAGACGAAAGCGTCGGCGGCGCCGAGGTCGAGCCGGCCCGGCGGCGGCGGGGCGAGCCGTTCCAGGGCCTCGGCGATGCGGGTGAGGAGGGGCAGCAGTTGGGCGTCCGACATCGTGTTCCTTCGCAGGCGTTTCTTCCGGTTTCGTTGCGCCGACCCTAACCCGCGTCCCCGGTTGCGGACAAGGAGGCGCGCTTGCGGGGGAGACGTGCGCGCCGCTAAGGTGCGTGGAACGCGAACCGAGGGCCGGCCATGCACGCAGAACGCTCCACCGATCTCCCGAACCCGGCGGGGAGCGCCGCCCATGTCCTGCGGCGGCTGGAGGAAACGCCCCTGCGGGAGGACCCTTTCCCGCATCTGGTGGTGCCCGACGCCCTGCCGGCCGACCTCTATGCCCGCGCCGTCGCCCATTGGCCGCGGTTCGAGGCGCTGGCGCTCCTGCAGATGGACACGCTGCCCCAGCGCTATCAGATGGTGCTGACCGACCGCAACCTGAAGGCGATGGAGCCGGAGGCCGCGGCGGTCTGGCGGGAGGTCCGCGATGGCCTGTTCGGGCCGGATACCCTGAGGCGGCTGGCGCCGCGCTTCACCTCGCTCGCCGCCAAGCTGGAGGGGCCCGTCGGCGCCCGCCCGGCGACGGTCTACGCGCGGCTGGTCGAGGACCACGCGGGCCACGCCATGCTGCCCCACACCGACGTGTTCGGCACCTTCCTGTCCATGCTGCTCTACATGCCGGCGGATGGCGGCCGCCCCGATCTCGGGACGGCGCTGTACCGGCCCCGCGACCCGTCCTTCACCGCCAACGCCGGGCGGTCGACGGAGCGGTTCCCGCGCGAGGATTTCGAGCTGGCCGGCACCGCGCCCTTCCTGCCGAACCATCTGCTGGCCTACGCGCCGTCCGACCGATCCTTCCACGGGGTGGAGCCGGTGGAGGCGCCCTGCGTGCGCCGGTTCCTGCTTCTCTTTGCCGTGATGGACAGCCGCGGCCCTTGAAGCCCGGCGGGCGTACCCCTATTCCATTGCATCGACGGCCCGGACCGTTATAGTCGCCGCGTCCGCGAGCGCCCGCTGCGCCTTCGGAACCAAACCACAGGGAGCCTCCAGATGTTCGTTTCGACGGCCTATGCACAGACCGCCGCGCCCGCCGCCGGTGGGGCCGACATGATCGTGCAGTTCCTGCCGCTGATCCTGATTTTCGTCGTCTTCTATTTCCTGCTGATCCGTCCGCAGCAGAAGAAGATGAAGGAACACAAGGGCATGCTGGAGGCCATCCGTCGCGGCGACCGCGTGGTGACCGGCGGCGGCATCATCGGCACCGTCACCAAGGTCGGCCCGGAAGACGAGCTTCAGGTCGAGATCGCCGAGAACGTCCGCGTTCGCGTCATGCGCTCCACCGTGAACCTCGTGCTTTCGAAGTCCGAGCCGGCCAAGAGCGCCGACGAGAAGGCTGAAGAGAAGGTTGCGGACCGCAAGTAACGCGGTTCTCCGGTAGCGAACGGGACTGGTTTACGAATGCTGTATTTTCCGCGCTGGAAGATTTTTCTGATCGTCGCGATCTGCGTGCTCGGGACCATCCTCACGCTGCCGAATTTTTTCAGCCGCGAGACGTTGTCGGCCCTGCCGAGCTGGTACGCGCACAACCGGGTCAACCTCGGTCTCGACCTGCGCGGCGGGTCGCACCTGCTGCTCGAGGTCGACATGGGTGCGGTCATCCGTGACCGCGTCGAAGGTCTGGTCGATTCGGCGCGCACCCAGCTGCGCAACGACAATGTCGGCTACACGGCGATCAACCCGGGCGACCGCGGCATCACCGTGCAGCTCCGCGACCCGGCGCAGGCCGACACGGCGGTGCGGGCGCTCCGGCAGCTCGCCAACACCATCGGCGGCGGGCCGCTCGGTGGCGGCCAGCCGGACCTGGAGGTCACCTCCGGCGGCGGCAGCGTCACCGCCAGGCTCAGCGAGGTCGCCCTGCGCGAGCGCGCCACCCAAGCCATCGAGCAGTCCATCGAGATCGTGCGGCGCCGCATCGACGAGACCGGCGTCAACGAGCCGACCATCGCCCGCCAGGGCGCCGACCGCATCCTGGTCCAGCTTCCCGGCGTCGAGGATCCCGACCGCGTGAAGCGTCTTCTCGGCACCACCGCGAAGATGACCTTCCGTCTGGTCGACATGAACGCCGACCCGACCGCCGGACGCGCCCCTCCGGGCACCGACATCCTGCCCTCGGCGGAAGGCGGACGGGCGCAGACCGCCTACGTCATCCGCAAGAAGGTCGAGGTGGACGGCGCCAACCTGACCAACGCCACCGCGGGCAGCAACCCGCAGACCGGCGAATGGGTGGTCAATTTCGAATTCGACAGCATCGGCGCCCGCCGCTTCGCCGACGTCACCCGCGCCAACGTCGGCCGGCCCTTCGCCATCGTGCTCGACAACAAGGTCATCAGCGCTCCGGTGATCCGCGAGCCGATCACCGGCGGTCGCGGGCAGATCAGCGGCAACTTCACCGCCGCCGACGCCAACGACCTCGCCGTCCTGCTGCGCGCCGGCGCGCTGCCGGCCCCGCTGAAGGTGATCGAGGAGCGCACGGTCGGTCCCGACCTCGGCGCCGATTCGATCCGCGCCGGCCTGATGTCGGTGGGCATCGGCTTCGTGCTGGTCTGCGCCTACATGATCGCGGCCTACGGCCTGTTCGGGGCCTTCGCCTGCTTCGCCCTGCTGGTCAACACGATCCTGACGCTGGCCGCGCTGTCGTTGCTCCAGGCGACGCTGACGCTGCCGGGCATCGCCGGCATCCTGCTGTCGCTCGGTCTGGCGGTCGACGCCAACATTCTGATCAACGAGCGCATCCGCGAGGAAACGAAGAAGGGCCGCGGCGTCTTCGGCTCGGTCGAGGCCGGCTTCAGCCGCGCCTACTCCACCATCGTGGACGCCAACCTGACCACCGCCATCAAGATGGCCATCCTGTTCGTGCTGGGCACCGGCGCGATCAAGGGCTTCGCCGTCACCATCACCTTCGGCATCCTGATTTCGCTGTTCACGGCCACTGTGCTCGTGCGGCTCATCATGGTCAGTTGGCTGCGCAAGACGCGGCCGGCCGCCCTGCCGGTGTAAGAGGTCATTCCCATGTTCCGGCTTCGTCTGGTCCCTGACAACACCAACATCCAGTTCATGCGCGGGCGACACGCCGGCCTGATCGTGTCGGCGTTCCTGTCGATCGCGTCGGTGGTGCTGTTCTTCTACCCCGGCCTGAACTACGGCATCGACTTCCGCGGCGGCATCGTCATCGAGGCGCGCACGCCGCAGGCCGCCGACTTCGCCTCGCTGCGCCACACGCTGAACCAGCTCAACATGGGGCAGGTGCAGCTGCAGGAGTTCGGCTCGCCCCAGGACGTGCTGATCCGTCTGGAGCGCCAGCCGGGCGACGACGCGGCGCAGCAGGTGGCCGCCGACAAGGTGAGGGCCACGCTCGCCCAGGACATTCCCGGAACCACCGTGCGCCGCGTCGAGGCGGTCGGCGCGTCGGTCAGCGGCGAGCTGTTCTTCAACGGCATGCTGGCGCTCGGCCTCGCGCTGCTGGCGATGCTCGTCTACATCTGGTTCCGCTTCGAATGGCAGTTCGGATTCGGCGCCATCGTGACGCTGCTTCTGGACGTGACGAAGGTGGTCGGATTCTACGCGATCACCGGGATGCAGTTCAATTTGACGGCCATCGCGGCGATCCTGACGATCATGGGCTATTCGACCAACGACAAGGTCGTGGTCTACGACCGCATGCGCGAGAATCTGCGCATCTACAAGAAGATGCCGCTGCGCGAGCTGATCGACCGCTCGATCAACGAGACGCTGAACCGCACGCTCGGCACCTCCATGTCCACGCTGCTGTCGATCCTGCCGCTGGCCTTCTTCGGCGGCGAGGCGTTGCAGGATTTCGGCATCGTGCTGATCTTCGGCATTTTCCTGGCAACCTCCTCGTCCATCTTCATCGCCGCTCCCATCTTGCTGTTCCTGGGCGAGAACCGTCTGCGCCGCAACGCACCGGCGGAGAGCGCGGCCCCGGCCGCCAACCCGACGCCCTGATCGACAAGAACAGGAAACGGACCAGCTATGGCGGACATCACGCCGATCATCCCGTCGGACCGGCAGGTCATCGACGGCTACGGGGAAGGGCAGTTCTGCGTGTCCGGGCAATGGCGCACCGGGGCGGTGGTGGTCCTTCCCGACCGCACGGAGCCCTGGCGTCCTCAGGACTTCGCCGCCCTGACGGCGGAGGATTTCGCCGCCGTCATCCAGGCGGAGCCGCGGGTGGAGTTCCTGCTGCTCGGCTCCGGCACCCGGATGCAGCTTCTGCCCAAGGCCCTGCGCCAGAGCCTTCGCGACGCCGGTCTGGTGGTCGAGGTGATGGACACCGGGGCCGCCTGCCGGACCTACAACGTCCTGCTGGCCGAAGGCCGGCGGGTGGGGGCGGCGCTGCTGCCGGTGTGATCCGCCGTGCGGTCCCCCCGAACGCCCAGAGCCGAACGCCGAAACGAAAAAAGGCCCCCGATCGGGGGCCTTTTCCGTTCTGGCGATCCGGTGAAGGATCAGGCCGGAGCCTTCGACAGGCGCTCGGCCACGAACTCCCAGTTCACCAGGCTCTCCAGGAACGCCTTCACGAAGTCCGCGCGGCGGTTCTGGTAGTCGACGTAGTAGGCGTGCTCCCACACGTCGGCGGTCAGCAGCGGGAAGTGGCCCTGGGCCAGCGGGGTGTCGGCGTTGGAGGTCTTGGTGACCTTCAGCTTGCCGCCGTCGATGTACAGCCACGCCCAGCCCGAGCCGAACTGGGTGATGGCGGCGTTCGAGAACTCTTCCTTGAACTTGTCGACGCTGCCGAAGTCGGCGATCAGGCGCTTCTCGAGCTCGCCCGGGATGGCGCCGCCACCGTTCTTCTTCATGCTCTGCCAGTAGAAGGTGTGGTTCCACACCTGACCGGCGTTGTTGAAGAGGCCCTGCTTGGAGGCGTCGCCGTAGCTCTGCTTGATGACGTCTTCCAGGCTGGCGTCGGCCAGCGGGCTGTCCTTCGTCAGGTTGTTGAGGTTGGTGACGTAGGTCTGGTGGTGCTTGTCGTGGTGCAGGTGCAGCGTCTCCGACGACATGAACGGCTGCAGAGCATCATAGCCATACGGGAGCGGCGGCAGTTCGAACGCCATTGAGTTACCCTCTCTTCTTGGATTGTCCCATCTCGGCCCGCGCCTTGCGGCACGGCACCTCCGTCCGCTCAAATAGGCCCGCGGCGCGGCAAAGTGAAGGCTGGAAAAAGGCCGAGGCGCGAAAAGGTGGTAATCCTTGTGTCCAGGACCGCCCGCGCGGCGAACTCGCCGGAGCGGACCGCACCTTCGAGCGTGGCCGGAAGCCCCATGTTCGTCCAATCGCCGGCCAGAACGAGGTTTTTCAAGACGGTCCGGGGGCCGGGGCGATTCGCCGCATGGACAGGGGACTGGTCCGGAGTCGCCCGGCGCTCCTTGATGATTCGGTGCGGCGGCAGGGCCATGCCGGGCGTGCCGAGCGCCCTTGCCACGTCGCGCCACAGGGTGGCGGCGACCGCTTCGGCGCGCTGGGAAGCGAGCGCATCGGCGTCGCTGACCGTCACCGACAGCACGTCGCCGCGCCGGAACAGCCAATCCGCCGTGCCGCCCACCATCCCAAGGAAGGGCAGGCCACCCGGCAGGTCCATCGGGGTGGGCAGGCGGAAATGGGCGTTGACGATGGCCCGCCCGGCCGCGGGGGCGGCGATGGAGGTGCCCAGCGCCTCGGGAAGCAGGCGCCCGGCGATCCAAGCCGGCACCGCCAGGACCACCGCGTCGTCGCTGCCGAGCGCGATGCGCTTCCCGTCGACCGACAGGACGGCGACACGATCACCTCCGCGCTCCAGCCCGTCCACCCGGACCCCGGTGCGCAGGTCGGCGCCGTGCCGCTCCAGCCAGGCCACCGCGGGATCGACCAGGGCGGCGGACAGGCCCTTCTCCGCGAACAGGGGCCGGCAGGCGGCCGCGCCGCGCAGCAGCGTTTCCCGCAGAACGGCCCCGAACAGGCGGGCGGACACCCGCTCCGGCGCCCCGTTCATCACCGACACGGCCAGCGGGCGCCACAGGCGTTCGTAGAGCGGCCCGCCAGGGGGCAGGGCGTCGGCCACCGCCGCCTCGGGGCGGGCGGTCAGCGTCCGCAGGGCGGCGAGGTAATCGGCGGGGCGGCTTCCCGGCACACGGCGCGCCTTGTCGAACAGCCACAGCCCGCCGGGCCGCAGGCACCAGCGCTCGCCGCTGTTGAGGTCGAGAAAAGGAAAGGCGGCGGGGCGCAGTTCGGTCAGGGCGCCGCGGGCGCCGACCCTCTCCAGATAGCCGAGCAGGGAGCGGTTGCCGCTGAGCGCCAGATGGCTGCCGTTGTCCACCACGCGGTCCAGCGTGGCGTCGTAGAAGGAGCGGCAACGTCCGCCGGCCTGCGGCGCGCTCTCATGGAGGATGACCCGCCGCCCGGCCTCGGTCAGGCGGACGGCGGCGGACAGGCCGGCGAGGCCGGCGCCGACGATGTGGACGGTGCCCAACCCGGCCCGTCAGGCGGCGGGCGGATAGCCGAGCGCGCAGCGCACGGCCACCAGGGCGCATTCACGCTTGCCGACCCGCACCCGACGGTCGAGATCGCGCCAGCCGCGCGCGCGCAGCCGCACCAGCAGCCGGTGGTACAGCACCATCATGGCGACCGCCGCCCACAGCGAGCCGCGCCGCCCGGCGGCCTGCCCCTCGGCCAGCGCGCGGCGCGCCTCGGCGAAGCGTTCCTCGGCCAGGACGGCGAGCGCCTCGCAGGTTTGCGGCAGGTTGGGATGGGCGAGCACCGTGGCGGGGTCGGAGCTGCCGATGCCGGCGTCGTCGAGCAACTCACGCGGCAGGTAGAGCCGCCTGATCTCGGCGTCCTCCGTCAGATCGCGCAGGATGTTGGTCAGCTGCAACGCCTCGCCCAGCGCCAGCGCGAAGGCCTCGGTGGAGGCGTCGGCCCGGTCGAACACGCGAATCGCCAGCATGCCAACCGCGCCGGCGACGCGCCGGCAATAGAGCCGGAGAGTCGGCAGCGCCGGGCCGGTCATGCCGCCGCTGGCGTTGCCGTCGGTGCCGCCGTCCGCCGGGATGTCCATCGCCATGCCGTCGATCAGCGCCTCCAGTTCGCCCCGCGGCAGGCCGTAGCGCTCGATGGCGCCCTTCAACGCCGCGCCCAGCGAGCTGGATGGCGCGCCGCCGGCGTAGAGGCCGCGGATCTCGGTCCTCCAGGCGTCGAGGGCCGCGCGCTTCTCCGCGGGCTCACCCGGCTCGTCCGCGATGTCGTCGATTCGCCGGCAGAAGGCGTAGATGGCGAACATCGCCGCCCGTTTGGAGCGGGGGAGAAGCAGCATCGGCCAGTAGAAGGTGCTTCCCGACCGCCCGGTCACCGCCGCCGCCGCGGCAGCCGGGCTGCCGGCGGTGTCGCTCTGCGTCGAATCCAGCGATGGCTGCGGCATACGTCGGTCCTGCGTGGTGTCGGTCGAAGAGGCCGGAGTCTATTTGCTCCCGATGGCGCGCGCCAGCCCGCGTGCGGTGGCGAACAGCTTGTGATGCGTGCCGAGCACCACCCGCTTCTTCAGCGGGTCGCGGCTGCGCAGCCGTTGCGCCAGCGACTCGGCGAGGCTGAGGATCACCGACGCCTCCATCCGCAACCCGCGGTGCTGGATCAGGCCGGGCAGGGGGGCGGCGCGCTCCAGCAGCCGGTCGGTGTGCTCCAGCGTGCGGTCGAAGATGGCGCGCAGCTTGGCGTCGCTCTCCGTTTCCACCAGCCGCTCGACGCTGATCGCCGAATCGTCGAACCAGACCAGCGGGATGTAGCAGCGCCCGAGCTGGCTCCAGTCCTCCCGGCAGTCCTGGAGGTGGTTCAGCACCTGCAGGGCGGTGCACAGCGCGTCCGACGCCGGCCCGGCGGCCACGCCTTCGCCATGCAGGTCCAGCAGGTAGCGCCCGACCGGGTTGGCGGAGAAGCGGCAGTAGAGCAGCAGGTCGCTCCAGCTGTGGCAGCGCGCGCCCACCGCGTCGCGCCGGAAGGCGCGCAGGACCTGCCGGGGGTGGCGGTCGCTGACCCCGGTCGCCTGCAGGCTGGCGCGCAGGTCCAGCGCCGGCTTCAGATAGGCGTGCTTGGCCTGCCCGGTGGTCAGAGAGCGTTCCAGCGCCTCCAGATAGGCGAGCTTGGTCTCCGGTTCGAGATCGGGATCGTCGGCGATGTCGTCGCCCAGCCGGACGAACCGGTAGAAGGCCATGACATGCGGCCGGAGATGCTTCGGCAGCAGGCGCGAGGCGACCGGAAAATTCTCCGAGTCCGCATCTTTGCGGGCGACCGGGCTGGGTTTGCGGGGCTTGGTGGGGGCGATGTTGAAATCGGCCATTGTTCCGCCTGCTGCGCGTCGGGGCTGGTGTGGAGAGCCTGTCTGCCTAATATAAGGCGCGAGCGGGTTTTGCCCCGCTTCCAAACTGTGCCACCCCCATTTTTCCAGAACAGGCATCACATGGCGAAGGCGACCCCCGACCTGTCCTATTGCGGACGGGAGGTGAGGAAATATGACAACGACCGTTTCCTGACGTGCCTTTTCGCCCCGGCGGAACGCCGCGAATCGCTGTTCGCCCTCTACGCCTTCAACCTGGAGATCGCCAAGACCCGCGAGGTGGTGACCGAACCGGTTCTGGGTCAGATGCGGCTGCAATTCTGGCGCGACGGGCTCGACAAGGTCTATGAGGGCGGCGCGGTGCCCAAGCACGCGGTGATGGAGCCGCTGGCCGCCGCCGTCCGGGAGGGCGGGCTGAGCCGCGCCCTGTTCGACCGGCTGATCGACGCGCGGGAGGCCGATCTCGACGACACACCGCCGGCCAACCTGTCCTGCCTCGTCAATTACGCGGAGGTCACCGGCGCGCCGCTCGTCCAGCTCGCGCTGGAGATCCTCGGTGCGAAGGGGCCCGAGGCCGCCGAGGCGGGTCGTCAGGCCGGGATCGGCTACGCGCTGGCCGGTATCGTTCGGGCGGTGCCCTTCCACGCCCGCCAGCACCGCCAGCTGCTCCCCGCCGACCGCATGGCGGCGCACGGCGCCAAGCAGGGCGACCTGTTCGAGCTGCGCTCCACCCCCGAGCTGCGTCCGGTGGTGCGCGAGGTGGCGGAGGCCGCCCGCGACCATCTGGCGAAGGCCCGCGCGCTCCATCGCTCCGTGCCGCGTGCCGCCCTGCCGGCGCTGCTGCCGGCGGTGCTGGCCGGGCTGCATCTGGACGCGCTGGCGCGGGAGGGCAACGACCCCTTCGCCGCGCGCGTGCTGATGCCCCACCCGCTGCGCCACGCCAAGCTGGCCTGGGCGGCGCTGCGCGGGCGGTTCTGACCTTCCTGGATCAGCCGGCCCCGGATCAGCCGGCCCCGGATCAGGCGGCGCGGATCATCGCCACGAACCGTTCCACCTCCTGGCGAAGCTGGTCGGCCTCCCGCGACAGGTCACCGGCGGCGCCGAGCGCCTGATCGGCCATCGCGCCAGTGGACCCCGCCGCCTGGGTCACCCCGCCGATGTTGGCGGACACGGCGGCGGTGCCCATCGACGCCTGCTGGACGTTGCGGCTGATCTCCTGGGTGGCGGCGCCCTGCTGCTCCGCGGCGGCGGCGATGGCGGTGATCGTCTCGTTGATGGCGATGATGCTCCGCCCCACCGTCCCGATGACGCTGACCACCGTGCCGCTGACGGTCTGCATGTCGGCGATCTGCCGGGAAATGTCCTCCGTCGCCTTGGCGGTCTGGTTGGCGAGATTCTTCACCTCGCTCGCCACGACGGCGAAGCCCTTGCCGGCCTCGCCGGCGCGGGCGGCCTCGATGGTCGCGTTGAGCGCCAGAAGGTTGGTCTGCCCGGCGATGCCCTGGATCAGGTTCACCACGTCGCCGATCTTCTGCGCGGCGGCGGACAGCCCTTCCAGCGTGGCGTTGGTGCGCTCCACCTCGGCCACCGCCTCGGCGGCCATCTGGGAGGACCGGCCGATCCGCTCGTTGATCTCGCGGATGGAGCAGCTCAGCTCCTCCGCGGCGGCGGCCACGGTCTGGACGTTCTGGCTCGCCTCCTCGGCGGCGGTGGACACCGCGGCGGCCTGACGGTCGGTCTGGGTGGCGATGGCCGACAGGTTCTGCGCGGTGCTGCGCATCTCGCCGGCCTGCTCCGACACGGTGCGCACGACGCCGCCCACCGACGCCTCGAACCGGCTGGCGACGTCGGCGAGGTCTTGCCTGCGGCGCTCGGCGGCGCGCTGCTCCTCGCGGCGGCGTTCCTCCTCCAGCTCCGCCATGCGGGTGGCGTTGTCCTGGAAGAGCTTCAGGGCCTTGTTGATGGCGCCGATCTCGTCGGCGCGGCCGGTGTCCGTGATGATGACGCCACGGTCCCCCGCGACCACGGCGTCCAGCGTTGCGATGGTGCGGCGCAACGGCAGGCCGACGATGCTGCGGCTGGCGAACAGAAGCGCCGCCACCAGGGCGGCCAGCAGGACCAGCCCGCCGGAAATGGTGGCGTTGCGCAGGTCCCGGACCGGCTCGTTGATCTTGTCGAGCGGCAGGTTGACCAGCAGGGACCAGGGCGTGTCCGTTCCGGTAACCCTCACCGGCAGGAACAGCTGCTTCACGGGCTGCCCGAAGGCGACCGACATCTGCTCGAAGCCCCGGCCCGCGCGGATGGCCGGTTTGGCGGCGTCAAGCGCCGGGTCCGATTTGCCGATCGGTTGCCCCATCTGCT
Source organism: Azospirillum sp. TSH58 (assembly GCF_003119115.1). NCBI lineage: Bacteria > Pseudomonadati > Pseudomonadota > Alphaproteobacteria > Rhodospirillales > Azospirillaceae > Azospirillum > Azospirillum sp. TSH58. Next base: position 200,401 of record NZ_CP022367.1, on the reverse strand, counting down.
CGGAATCGGGATGGCCGGCCCAGACGCCGTCGTTGGAAATCAGCTGGATGGACCCGCTGTCGAAGGGCTTCACCGTCTTCAGCATGGACCAGATGCCGTCGGTGGACAGATCCACGCCGGCAACCCCGATGACCCGGCCGTTTTCGACGATCGGGACGGACATGGACACCATCAGCACCTTCCGGCCGGCGACCGTGTAGCTGTAGGGCTCCACCACCATGGCCTGCCCGGTGCGCTTCGGGATCTGATAATAGGCGCCGTCGGAACCCGGATCGTCATACCCGACGAGGGATTCCAGCGCGACCGTCCCCGACCCGCGATTCCAGTAGGGAAGGAACCGGCCGGACGCGTCGGTGCCTGGCTTGTTGGCGAACTCCGCGTCGCGGCCGTCCAGGGCGTTCGGCTCCATCCCCACCCACACGCCGAGGAACTCCGGGTTGGCCTCGGCAATGCTCTTGAGCCAGGTGGAGAGCTGCTCCCGGTCGGCACGGCCCGCGGCCTTCAGACCGACCAGGGAGGTCGCGATGAAGCGGCCGGCCTCCATCGCGTTGCCCAGCCGGGCGTGCACCATCTCGCCGTAGCGGTGGCCAAGTTGCTCCCCGCTCTGGAAGGCCAGAGTTTCGATGTCCGACCCGCTCTTGGTCGTCAGGGCCGCAATTCCCACCGCCAGGGAAATGATCGTCACCGTCACGATGACGATCACCTGTTTGGCAACCAATGATTTTGTTCTAATCATAACCATCCCGTTGGAACACTTTCTCGCTCATTCGAAAGAAAGTGTTCCATGGCGTTGGTTAAGTGTCACTTATGACCTTTATTATAGTTCCGTGATAATTTTCCTGAAATTGCTGGACCTCAGGCCGAGACACCGGGTGCGGCCTTTAGCCACCCCTCCAGATCCTCCAGCGCGCGGCGGGTGTAGGCCAGCTTGCGGTCACGCCCGCGGATGCGCTCGTCCACCGGCGGGAAGAGGCCGAAATTGACGTTCATCGGCTGGTAGGTGTCGGCGTTGGCGCCGCCGGTGATGTGGCCGAGAATCGCCCCCAGCGCCGTGGTGACCGGCGGGGCGGACGGCTCGCCGCCCAGCCGCTCGGCGGCGGCGAAGCGCCCGGCCAGCAGGCCGACGGCGGCGCTTTCCACATAGCCCTCGCAGCCCGTCACCTGCCCGGCGAAGCGGATGCGCGGCTGCGCCTTCAGCCGCAGCGCGCCGTCCAGCAGGCGCGGGCTGTTCAGGAAGGTGTTGCGGTGCAGGCCGCCCAGCCGCGCGAATTCCGCCTTCTCCAGGCCAGGGATCATGCGGAAGATCCGCGCCTGCTCGGCGTGGCGCAGCTTGGTCTGGAAGCCCACGAGGTTGTAGAGCGTGCCCAGCGCGTTGTCCTGGCGCAGCTGGACCACGGCGTAGGGGCGGCGCTCCGGCTTGTGCGGGTTGGTCAGGCCGACCGGCTTCATCGGGCCGTAGCGCAGCGTGTCGACCCCGCGCTCCGCCATGACCTCGATGGGCAGGCAGCCTTCGAAATAGGGCGTGCTCTTCTCCCACTCCTTGAAGTCCACCTTCTCGGCGGTCAGCAGGGCGTCGATGAAGGCGCGGTACTCGTCCTTCTCGAAGGCGCAGTTGATGTAGTCCTTGCCGGTGCCGCCGGGGCCGGGCTTGTCGTAGCGCGACTGGAACCACGCCTTGGACAGGTCCACGCTCTCCAGATAGACGATGGGGGCGATGGCGTCGAAGAAGGCCAGCGACTCCTCGCCCGTGAAGGCGCGGATCGCCTCGGCCAGCGGCGGGGAGGTGAGGGGGCCGGTGGCGATGACGACGCTGTCCCAATCCTCCGGTGGCAGGCCGGCGACCTCGCCGCGCTCCACGGTGATGAGGGGATGGCCGGTGATCGCCTCGGTCACGGCGCCCGCGAAGCCGTCGCGGTCCATGGCCAGCGCGCCGCCCGCCGGCACCTTGTGCGCGTCGGCGCAGCGCAGGATCAGCGAGCCGCAGCGCCGCATCTCCTCGTGCAGCAGCCCGACCGCGTTGTACTCCGCGTCGTCCGACCGGAAGGAGTTGGAGCAGACCAGCTCGGCGAGCTGGTCGGTGCTGTGCGCCTCGGTCGGGCGGACGGGCCGCATCTCGTGCAGCACGACGGGAACGCCGCGCTGGGCGAGCTGCCAAGCGGCTTCGGACCCGGCGAGGCCACCACCGATGACGTGAACGGGGGAAAGGGACGTGTCGACCATATCAGCAACTTTCGCAAAGTTGCCGAACAAGTAGACCGTCATTGACGCCACGGCAAGGCCAACCGGACCACGGCGCGGAATCGCGGCCAGGACCGTCCGCTGGTTCCGGCGATCCTGGTCGCGCCGCCGAACAGCGGTGACTTACTTGGCGGCCAGCTTCTGCTTCAGCCCGTCGAAGCCCGAGGTGAAGATGCCGGAGATCACCTTGCGGGATTCCTCGTCGCTGGCGCCGTTGGAGGTGTAGCGTGCCTTCCACACGACGCGCGTGCCCTTGCCCGCCGGTTCGGCCGACAGGGAGGCCGCGTAGTCCTTGACCGGCAGCGGGCTGGTCAGGATCGAGTAGCGGATGCGGTGGCTGCTGGCGGAGGAGGAGAGCAGGCGCTCCTCGATCGCGCCGCCGCCCTTGAGGGCCAGCACACGCTCCTGCGCGCCGTCCTTCCGGCGCAGGGTGCAGCTCTCCACGGCCGGATGCCAGGTGCCGAGGTTGCAGAAGGGGCCGATCTGCTGCCAGACCTTCTCGACCGGGTACGGCAAGGTGGCCGATTCCGTGACCTCGACGGCCAGGGCCGGGCTTGCCAGCGCGATCAGGGCGGCCGTGATCGCGAACAGGGTGCGCATGGGGTTCCCTCCGTTGTTCGGCTGTTCCGGCGCGCTTCATTGGGCGCGCATGGAAATCCTAGCCGAGCCGGGAGGGCTTGAAACTTGTACGTTGGTAGGACAAACAAGGAAAACGGCCGGTCCCGCCTGTGCGGAGCCGGCCGTTTCTCTTGAAATTGACGTTTTCCTGGGACCGGCGCGAAGCGTCCTTACTCGCTCTTGGTCGTCGTCGTGCGCTCGGTGGTGGTCGAGCCGCCGGTCGGCGGGGTGGTCAGGCTGGAGTTGCCGTAGTTGGGCGAGGTGGTCGTGGTGGTGGTCGTGGTGCTGGTGGTCTCGTCGGTCCCGCAGGCGCTGACCAGCAGCGCCGCGCCGAAGGCCAGCGCCACACCGGACATCAGGGTCCTGGACATGCTCCGTCTCCATCCTGTTTGGCGAACGATGAAGAGGAAACGCCCCCGCTGCGGCTTTGTTTCCAGGCCAAAAATCGGTCGAAAGAAAAAGGCCGGGGATGACCCCGGCCCTTCTTCACGCCCTCTTCCGGCTTTTCGGCTTCGCCTTCAGGTAGGGGGCCAGATACTGGCCGGTGTAACTCCGCTTGACCTTCACCACGTCTTCCGGGGTGCCTTCCGCGACGATCTCGCCGCCGCCGGTGCCGCCTTCGGGGCCGAGGTCGATGATCCAGTCGGCGGTCTTGATGACCTCCAGATTGTGCTCGATCACCAGCACCGTGTTGCCCTGGTCGACCAGCGCGTGGAGCACCTCCATCAGCTTCTCGACGTCGGCGAAATGCAGGCCGGTGGTCGGCTCGTCGAGGATGTAGAGGGTGCGGCCGGTGGCGCGGCGGCTCAACTCCTTGGACAGCTTCACCCGCTGCGCCTCGCCGCCGGACAGGGTCGTGGCGGGCTGGCCGATGTGGATGTAGCCGAGGCCGACCCGCTCCAGCGTCTCCAGCTTGTCGCGGATGCCGGGCACGGCCTTGAAGAACTCCTTGCCCTCCTCGACCGTCATGTCGAGCACGTCGGCGATGGTCTTGTCGCGGTAGGTGACTTCCAGCGTCTCGCGGTTGTAGCGCTTGCCGTGGCAGACGTCGCAGGTGACGTAGACGTCCGGCAGGAAATGCATCTCGATCTTGATGACGCCGTCGCCCTGGCACGCCTCGCAGCGCCCGCCCTTCACGTTGAAGGAGAAGCGGCCGGGGCCGTAGCCGCGGGCCTTGGCTTCCGGCAGGCCGGCGAACCAGTCGCGGATCGGGGTGAAGGCGCCGGTGTAGGTGGCCGGGTTGGAACGCGGGGTGCGGCCGATCGGCGACTGGTCGATGTCGATGACCTTGTCGAGATGCTCCAGACCCAGCAGCTCGTCATGCTCCGCCGGATGCTCGCGCGCGCCCATCAGCTTGCGCGCCACCGCCTTGTAGAGCGTCTCGATGATCAGGGTGGACTTGCCGCCGCCCGACACGCCGGTCACGCAGGTGAAGGTGCCCATCGGGATGCGCGCCGAGACGTTCTGGAGGTTGTTGGCGCGCGCGCCCTTCACCTCCAGGAACTGGCCCTTGTGGCCGGGGCGGCGCTGGTCCGGCACCGGCACGAAGCGGGTGCCGTTGAGGAACTGGGCGGTGACGCTGTCGGGGTTGGCCTGGACCTCCACCGGGGTGCCCTGGGCGATCACGGTGCCGCCGTGCTGGCCGGCGCCGGGGCCCATGTCCACCAGATAGTCGGCGGTGCGGATGGCGTCCTCGTCATGCTCGACCACGATCACGGTGTTGCCGAGGTCGCGCAGCCGCTTCAGTGTCGCCAGCAGCCGGTCGTTGTCGCGCTGGTGCAGGCCGATCGAAGGCTCGTCCAGCACGTAAAGCACGCCGGTCAGGCCGGACCCGATCTGCGAGGCGAGGCGGATGCGCTGGCTCTCGCCGCCGGACAGAGATCCGGAGCCGCGGCTGAGCGTCAGGTATTCCAGCCCCACCGCGTTGAGGAAGCCCAGCCGCTCGTTGATCTCCTTGAGGATGCGGTAGGCGATCTCCTTGTCCTTCGGGCGCAGATGGTCGTTCAGCGTGCTGAACCACGTCGCCGCGTCGGCGATGGACATCTCGGCCGCCTGGGAAATGTGCTGGCCGTGCACCTTCACGGCCAGCGCCTCCGGCTTCAGGCGGGCGCCCTTGCAGGTCTCGCAGGGCTGGGAGGACTGGTACTTGGACAACTCCTCCCGCATGTAGGCGCTTTCCGTCTCGCGGTAGCGGCGCTCCAGGTTGTTGACGATGCCCTCGAAGGCCTTGTTCGTCTGGTAGCTGCGCAGCCCGTCGTCGTAGGTCATCGTGATCGGCGCGCCGTCGGAGCCGTAGAGGATGGTCTGGCGGACCTTCTCCGGCAGCTTTTCCCACGGCGTGTCCATGGCGACGCCGAAATGCTGGGCGATGCTCTCCAGCGTCTGAACGTAATACTGGGAGGAGGAGCCGGCCCAGGGGGCGATGGCGCCCTTCTTCAGCGACAGCCGCTCGTCCGGGACGACCAACATGGGGTCGAAGTAGATCTTGCTGCCCAGACCGTCGCAGGCCGGGCAGGCGCCGAACGGGTTGTTGAAGGAGAACAGCCGCGGCTCGATCTCCGGGATCGTGAAGCCGGACACCGGGCAGGCGAACTTCTGCGAGAAGACGGTCTGCTCGTGCGACTCGGCGTTCTCGACGAAGACGATCCCGTCGGCGAGGCCGAGCGCCGTCTCCAGCGAATCGGCGAGCCGGTTGCCCAGCCCCTCGCGCACGACGATGCGGTCCACCACCACGTCGATGTCGTGCTTCAGCTTCTTGTTGAGCGCCGGAACCTCGTCGATCTCGTGCATCGTGCCGTCGACGCGCACGCGCTGGAAGCCGCGCTTGCGGAGGTCCTGGATCTCCTTCTTGTACTCGCCCTTGCGCCCCCGGATGATCGGCGCCAGCAGCAGCAGGCGGGTGCCTTCCGGCATCGCCAGGATGCGGTCGACCATCTGGCTGACCGTCTGGCTTTCGATGGGCAGGCCGGTGGCCGGCGAGTAGGGGATGCCGACCCGCGCCCACAGCAGGCGCATGTAGTCGTAGATCTCCGTCACCGTGCCGACGGTGGAGCGCGGATTCTTGGAGGTCGTCTTCTGCTCGATGGAGATGGCCGGCGACAGCCCCTCGATCGAATCGACGTCCGGTTTCTGCATCAGCTCCAGGAACTGGCGCGCGTAGGCCGACAGGCTCTCGACGTAGCGCCGCTGGCCTTCCGCGTAGATCGTGTCGAACGCCAGCGATGACTTGCCCGATCCCGACAAGCCGGTGATGACGATCAGCTCGTCCCGAGGCAGATCGACATCGACGTTCTTGAGGTTGTGCTCCCGCGCGCCGCGGACACTGATGTGCTTGTTCATGGAGTGTTCTTAGCCGAAACCGGTGGGGAAGGGAAGGCGCCAAAAAAGCTCCGGAAGCCCGGACAGATATGTGCCACGCGCAGGTGACTTGCCACCGGCGCGCGTCCCTTTCCGGCCGCGTGGGACGCAGGGGCGGGATGCGGGAACGCCGGGGGCGCGCCAGGGAGGCGATCCAGGGAGACGATCCAGGGAGACGATCCAGGGAGACGATCCAGGGAGACGATCCAGGGAGACGATCCAGGGAGACGATCCAGGGAGACGATGATGGGGAGCCACCAAGGAATCGGTTGGCGACACGGACTCTCTCTGCTATGTTTGTTCATGGAGTGTTCTCTTCCGTGCGGGCCGGGCGGGTTGATCCGGGCGGAAGGGCTGAAGCGCTCCGGCGGCGGCGGTTGACCCGTGCCTGTTCCCCGTGCTTTGTGAAGCGCAAGGCGGGGCGGGCATGGACCGGACCACGGATCAAACCGGCCCTGCGAACAGACACCCCCGGTATCCGGACGCCCTTCCGCCGGGCGCCCGAACGGGTCGGATGGGATACCGGGAACCCGCGCTAGGAGACACGTGCGATGAATGTATGGACGTTTACGGGGCGCCTCGGCGCGGATGGCGAGCTTCGCTCCACGCAGAGCGGCGAAAAGGTTCTGGGCTTCCGCGTCGCCAACGACGTCGGTTTCGGCGACCGCAAGACCACCCAGTGGGTGGATTGCTCCATCTGGGGCCGCCGCGCGGAGGCCCTGGCGCCGCACCTGACCAAGGGCAAGGCCGTGGTGATTTCCGGCGAGGTGACGCTCCGCGAGTTCGAGAAGCGCGACGGCACCCGCGGCGCCGGCCTGTCGGTGCGTGTCAACGAGATCGACTTCACCGGCGGCCGTGAGGGCGAAGGCGGCGGCGGTGGTGGTGGTTACGGCGGCGGCGGGGGCGGCTACGAGTCCCGCGGCGGCGGCGGTGGTGGTGGCTACGGCGGTGGCGGCAGCGGTGGCGGTGGCTACGGTGGTGGCGGCCGCAGCGGCGGTGGCGCCCCGCCCAAGCACGACGACCTGGACGACGAAATCCCGTTCTAAAACTTACCAAGGATGGTTGTGTAAGGTTTTCGGCCTGAAGCCTTTGTGTTTACTAACTTTCTCGGTTGCATACCTCACCGGCTGTGATATTTTTCTGTCTGTGAGATTGTTACCGGGGAAGCCTGTAAAGAATGGCACGGTTTCAGGTCCGCATGATCGTGATGGAGGGGGGGGAGCGCCTCCCCCTCCTGATCGACCCCGACGGCGTACCTCTCTTCTGGCCGAACGCTTGGTTGCTGACAATGCGGCGCCTAGCCCATCGGGCCAGCAACACCCTCCAGGCAAACTGCTACTCCCTGAAGTTCCTGTATCTATGGGCTGCTGAGTCCGGCATCGACATCGAAAGCCGGATGCTCTCCGGCCAATCCCTCAAGAGCCATGAGATCGCCAGCTTCGCCGGGGCAGCAGCGCGGCATCTGGACGAGGTGGGCGGTGACGCCCGTACCAAGCCCACGAAGGCCCGCAAGGTGGTATCGCTCGAACAGGTCCGTATGGGGGCGCCTGTGATCCCCAAAGCGGTCCATAAGCATACCACGTCGAATCGAGTGCGGACCGTTGCCCAGTACCTCCAATGGCTCGGCCAGGAGGGCAGCAATGACCTCGATCTGGAGGCCGCGTCGAAGCGCAAGGCGCAATTGGACGAAATGGTGGCCAAGCTGAACGCCAAGGTGCCGCTGACGAAGGGGCGGAATGCCGTGGGCCAGCGAGAGGCGCCGCCGGTCGAAGTTATGGACCGCGTGTTGGCGGTGCTGGAACCCGACTCGCCTGACAACCCTTGGAAGGATCTAGGACTCCGGCACCGTAACCGCCTTGTGATCCACCTTCTCTATGGCCTTGGCATCCGGCGCGGCGAGGTGCTCGGCATCAAGATCACCGATCATGTTCAGTGGCGCCAGAACAGGATTCTCATCGCCCGCAACGCTGACGATCCAACGGATCCCCGAAAGCATCAGCCGGTCGCGAAGACGAGGGACCGAATCCTTCCAGTGAAGGACAAGATGATGGACATGATGCAGGAATACGTCACGCACTTCAGGTCAAAAATACCAGGGGCGCGCAGGAATCAATTTTTATTGGTGGCACATGATACTGGGCGCCCGCTGAGTGAAGCTGCCTACAATAAGATTTTTCTAGATTTGCGCGCGAGAGTTGAAGGAATTCCAAGATCACTATCAGGGCACGTCTTGAGACATGCCTGGAATGACGCGTTCAGTCGCTTGATTGACGCGAGGAATGTCAGCCCGGAACGTGAGGCGCAAATGCGATCTCATGCGATGGGATGGGCGCCAACTTCGGGCACGGCTGAGACCTACAATCGGCGGAAAATTATAGAAGACGCCGAGAAGTTCTTCCTAGGCCATCAAAAAAATACCCTACCGAGAGAGGGCGAAAATGAATAACAAAGGAAACGGCTTTGATGGACGGGGGCTTCATGTGCTGCAGTATGGCGCGACTTCGCGTGATGGCATACAGTTTTGCATAAATGATGAATGCTGGAGTTTTCAAGGGACAGCGGGAGAAACCTACATTTCGTTCAGAAGAATAAGTGCTTCGGCTAGTGACGTGATAGTAAATTCTGTAAAACAGGTGATGAAACATTATATTGAAAAACATTCTCTGTCGCACGCTAACAATGTCTTTGATCGTTTTGTGGCTTTTATGAATTTTGCAGCGAAAAATGGCCCTGTGAATGAGATTGGTGCGTCTCATATTCTGTCCTATAGGATGACTCTCGATGAAGGCACTGAATGGTACCTTGGGACTCTGCGCGGATTTTTTCGAATATGGCGTGACCTTAGTCTTCCTGGCATTGGCCATGAAGTTGTGACTCTCTTGGATAAGATGCGCCTCAAAGGCAATCGCAAGGGGGAGGCTGTCAGGACAGCCGATCCGTTGAAAGGAGCTTTTTCAGACATTGAGTACTCTGGAGTTGTTAATGCCTTGCACAATGGTTTTGCCAAGAACAAAATAAGCATGGAAAACTACATACTTGTTTGGTTGTTCCTCGCTCTTGGCGCGCGTCCCATTCAGCTGGCCGCATTAAAACTCTCTGACTTCTCGGTGGTTCGCGCATCAGACAAGGCGGCGATGTATATTCTAAAGGTCACTCGGGCGAAGCAGCGTGGGCAGGCGCTTCGAACTGAATTTAAGAATAGGAAGATACTGCCCGATATGGGCAAGATTGTCGAAAAATTCTGCCACCTTAGCTGTATCCATTGGCGTGAACTCGGTCTTAGAGACGATATGATCCCGTTTTTCGTCAATCCGGCGAATGCAGAGGCCAGCGAAGACTTTCGCTACCACTGTTCGAGCCGCGATCTGGCCGCGCGGGTGAGGGACGTGTTCGATTTGCTCAATGTGACGAGCGAGCGAACGGGTAAGAAACTCAATGTGACCACGAGGCGCTTCCGCTACACGATAGGTACGCGCGCCGCGAAGGAAGGCGCCTCGGAACTGGTCATCGCGGAGATCCTGGACCACTCCGACACCCAGAACGTCGGGGTGTATGTCGAAGCGGTTCCAGAGATCATCGAGCGTATAGACAAAGCGATGGCGATACACTTGGCGCCCATGGCCCAGGCATTTGCCGGTGTGCTGATCGACGGCGAGGAGCAAGCAACCCGTGCCGGTGATCCCACGTCGAGGATCGTTGACCCTGATAATCTCGGACGGCCGGTCGGTAACTGTGGGACGTACGGCTTCTGCGGCGCGATAGCACCGATCGCCTGCTACACATGCCGCAACTTTCAACCGTGGCTCGACGGTCCCCACGAGGAGGTACTGGACAAACTGCTCAACGAGCGCAAGCGGATTGTGGACGAGACCGGCGACGCCACCATCGCCTCCATCAACGACCGCCTGATCCTGGCCTGCGCCGAGGTGATCCGCCTTTGCGAGGCTCGTAAGGGCGGAGCCGCGCAATGAGCAGCGTCGTCCACTTTGTCGCGAAGCCCGAGGCGACGGCCGAAGCCAACCTGAAAGCGTTCATTGAGGCTGCGCGGCCGCTGTTGACGGCGTACCCGGCCGTGAAGTGCTGGGAGGACACGCCCTGGGACCTGAAGGGGGTGGTGGAATGGGGTGGTCGGGGCAAAAGCCGGATCGTGGCAGCGTTCACCAGCTTCGACGCGGTGAAGGACGAGGGCGAGCATGAAATGTCCGAGCCCTTCCTCAGCTTCGCCAAGGCGTATTTCCTGTACCAGCAGGCTCTACGCCCATCGCAGATCATTCATACCCGCTTAACCGCATTGAAGGCGTTGGAAAAGGCCCTGGTCGAAGCCCACGGTAAATCCGACGTGCAGAAGACAACGGCGGTCATCTGCAACCGTGCCGCGTCTCTGGTGAAGGGCGGCTTCAGCGAAGGTGCGGCTTATCGGATCGGGCTTCAGCTGACGGCCCTTGCCGAATTCATCTCCGAGAAACGGCTGGCCACTCCGTTCCAGTGGGTTGCCCCGATTGGGCGCCCCCAGGACAGGAACCGCACTGGCGTAGGGGGTGACAAGGCTCGGGCGGAGAAGATGCCTTCGGAGGCCGCGCTTGATGCGCTTCCGAAATGCTACCGCCTGGCTCAAGCAACTCGCGACGTTCTTCCCACCTCCGTCGCGGCGCTCCTCTGCACCGCGCCAGACCGGATCGGTGAGGTTTTTGGGCTGCGGGTCGATTGCGAGGTCAACGAGGTCCACAAAGGCAAGCCCATCTACGGACTGCGATGGTACCCTGAAAAGGGGGTCGAACCGACAATCAAATGGGTCGCCCCGACAATGGCCAGCGTGGCAAAGGAGGCGGTCTCCAAGCTGCGGAACGTTTGCCAGCCAGCCCGTGAAATCGCCGCGTGGTACGAGCAGAACCCAACGAAGATATATCTGCCACAGGGCACGGAGTATCTTCGATCCAACGAGTACCTCACTCTGAATGAAGTTGCCATGATCCTTGGGTTGAAAAGTGGCGACACTGCAGGGATGTGGATCAAGGGAGCCAGGGTGCCACTATACAATCCACCGAACGGAATGACCCGTCCGAAGCTGGTTCGATTCGACGAGTTTGAGCGGGCAGTGTTGGAACTACTGCCCAAAGGATTTCCGATTGTAGACGTGCGTACAGACCTGAAGTATTCCGAGGCGCTGATCGTCGTGCGGTCCAACGAGCTTCACGCCACACGCGGTACCCTTCTCTGCATGATCGAACCGGTGGACACAAACAAGATCAACGACGCTCTTGGAGCGAAGGAGGACCGGGAGTCCGTTTTTGACCGATTCGGGTTCAGGGAACCCGACGGTAGTAAGATTCGCGTGTCGTCGCACCAGTTCCGGCATTGGTTGAATACCCTCGCTCATCGCGGCGGTATGTCACAGATAGACATAGCAAAGTGGTCGGATCGCGCGGACGCAAGACAAAACAATACATACAACCATATGACGGGCGAAGAACTTCTCGAAATGACCCGAGAGGTAACCGAATCTGATCCGAGATTGTTCGGTGGACTGGCTGAACTGATCATCAAGGCGCCAGTCTCGCGCGACGAGTTCATGGCCTTGGAATTCCCGACCGCCCACATCACCGATCTTGGCTTCTGTGTACACGACTTCACGATGTTGCCGTGTCCCAAACACCGCGATTGTGTGGGTTGCAACGAGCACGTCTGCGTCAAAGGGGATCGGTCAAAGACCGAGCGAATCAGGGAGCAACTGAATCTCGCCGAAGCGCAGGTGAAGCGGGCGGAACAGGCCGTCGCCCAAGGGTACGCGGGATCTGACCGATGGCACGTACATCACATCGCCACCGTCAAGCGCCTGCGCAATCTGATCGAGATCCTGGATGATCCGAAGGTGCCCGAAGGCAGCCTGATCCGCCTCACGAGCCCGGACGAGTTCTCTCCGATCCGCCTCGCGGTGCAGGACCGCTTGCTCGCGGCCCCGCCGGACAGCGCGGCCACCGATGAACTCGAAGCCCTTCTGGGGGACGAGTGATGGCCCGCCACCTGACCGAAGCGAACGTCAGGGCGATCTGCGAGATGATCGACGGGTGGGATCGTAGCACCCCATTGACGTGGAACAACGTCGTGGCGGCGGTTGAAGGCTTGCTTGGCCACAAGTATTCCCGTCAGGCGCTGGAAGCCCGCGAGCGCATCAAAGGGGCCTACAGGACCCGCTTGAACGTGCTCAAGAACCTGCCGGAGAGGGCGCCGAAGGGGTCGGTCGAACTTATGGCTGCGCAAGCCCGTATCGACAAGTTCCGGGCCGAGAACGCGCGCCTGGAGGCCGAGAACGAGCGCCTGCTTCAGCAGTTCGTCCGCTGGCTCTACAACGCCAAGGCTCGGGGGTTGGATGAGGCCACGCTCAATCAGGCGCTGCCCCCTGTTGACAAGGAGCAAACGCGCAAGAGCGTGATCGAAGCTATTCGCAATCAGCCGCGGAAATAAGGAGGCGCCACATGGCCTGCCAGTCCCCGTCGAGCGCCTCCTGCCGGTGGTCGAAATCTCTGTCGATCATCTGAAAAGTCTTCGTCGAGAACGCCCACGCCGGGGGTTCTCCGGTTTGAAGGCTTTCGAGAAGGCGTTAACGGAATACGGAAGCTGGGAGGGCGAGGAGTCCCCGGCGTCGCCCGCATCGGCGCCGAGGACACCATGGGGCTGCGCTACGCCGGAGAGAGTGGCTCATCAGACCATACCACGGTCACGTCGGCCCTCTCCGAAGGCGCCCTGCGGTGACGGTAGTCAGCAAGGGCTGGACCCAGCGCCACCCCGTCCGTGTCATGGCGTTCCTTGGTGACGTGAACGAGCAGGTCGGGTGCCAACCCGATGGCCTCTAGGACATCCAAGAGAAGGACGCCCTCGACGACGAGAGGTCTCCCCCTCCGCTCTTTCAGCGTGAAACCGCGCAGACGTCACTGCACGGCCCTCGTAAGGTCGTCGAGACGCCATTCCGGCGGAACGCGGTCGGGCATAAGGAAGAGGTCCAGATGGATGGCCGGGACTCCAAGTTGCCACGCCAGCCAGGACGCGAGCGACGACTTGCCCGCCCCCGGGCGACCGTCGATGCCGATCAGAACCGGTCGGCGCTCATGCGGGTAGCCCAGTTCCTTCCATGCGCGAGAAAGCAAGCCGCGGTATGAATTCGGCGCCTGCTTCATGTCGGGTTCGGTGTCCATCCTTGGCCTGCCCCGAGCCGTCGGCCGTGCGGTTCACGGGGGGGCGGTTTCGACGACGCTCCCGTGCATCCAGCCCGCCGGTTCCTTGTCGCCGACCTGCATCCACTCCCCGTCCCGGGCGAACACGAAGTGGCGGGTGCCCACCTTGGCCGTGGCGGCCACAGGCGCGTTCCGGTCCGGCTTGGTGCGGATGTTCGCGGTCTGCGCCTTCACCACGACGGCCTCACGCGCCTTCGGCGTCTCCGGGGGCTTCTCCAAGGGTTTCGCCGCCGGAGCTACGGCCGTCGCGGGCGGCGGAGCCGGAGCGGTCAGGGGCGGCGCCGGAGCCGTGGCGGCGGGGACGTTCGGTGCGGAATCGCGTGCGCGGTGTCCGACGGCCGCCCAGGCGCCGACCGCTACGACAGCGGCGAGCACGAGCCCGTCGGCCAACAGGGCGCGGGCCGGGGGGCGTCCGCTCACCACCGCGGAGGGGCCGTCGTTCGGCGGCGCGTCAGGCGGTTCCACGTCCGCGGGCTCATCGGCTTCGGGCCGGGGCAGCACGAAGTCCGAACGCCTGCTGCGCTCGGCGAGCACGTCCAATGCACGCCGGTAGGCGGCGAACACCTCGGCGAAGGCGAGCGCCGCGGTGGCGTCGCTGAACATGTACGCCTCGTTGATGCCCGTCCGGCTCGTGATGGTCAGCCGACCGTACCGGACCACCGGGATCCGGTAGTTGTCCTTGAACCGACGGTCCGGCGAACCGTCCTTGTTGGTCTTGGCCCAGGTGTGCCCGATGATCGCCGCATCGCGGGGGACGCGTTCCTCCTCCTGGAAGTGGCGCTCCGAGTATTCGATCTCGACCTCACGGAGGTCGATGAGCGCGAAGTCGCGGCCGCGCTCGCGCATCATCGCGAACCCCGGGTAGACGAAGATGTCCTCCCCGTTGGCGTTGTCGAACTTCAGCCCCTGCCACTTCGTGTTCAGGAGGTCCGATGCCGTCTCCGACAGCCGCACCGGCGTCCGGTCCACGCGCGTGGTGGCGGTCGTGCGCTCGGCGACCCGGTTCGTCAGGAAGGAGGCCGTGACGTCCCAGATCATGTCGCTCGCACGCAGGCGGGCATGGGCGCGGCGGAGAGCATCGTACGCGTCGATCGTCGGCTGGTCGAAGGCGAAGTCGAGGTCGATGTGGGAGCCGTCGAGCTCCATCATGGCCTCGGCGATCCTGCGGTCAAGATCGACGACCTCCTGCTGCCGGGTCGGGATGGCCGACCACAGGAAGAGCCGCACGATGAAGCGCCGGGCGGAGTTCAGGCGCCGTTCCGCCAGGACGCGGGAGTGCTCGGCGGCTTCGAGCTTCATCTTCGCCGACCGCTTGCGCGCGTCGGCCTCGTTGATGAGCCTCTTCAGGTCGCCGAGCCCCTCGCTGGTGAGCGTGGAGATGTCGGCGCTCCGGATCTCGCCCTCGCCCGGAAGAAGGGGACGATGAGGGGCAGGGAGCGGCTGCGCCGGAAAGGGTCGAGCGGGGACAAGCTCCGCCGGAGGGGCGGAGACGACCGGTTCCGCCCGGGTGGGGTGGGCTCCGTTCCGGTCGATCCGAGTGCGGTAGGAGAGGCCGCTTCCTGGCAGGCCCAGGTTCAGGTTGGCGCCGCCCGGTCCGATGTTGACGCTCGCCCCGCGGACACCGATCGTCGTGCTGATCCCGCCGCCGCTGAAGTTCAGCCTCACGCCTGGGAACAGCGTCACGCGCTTCTGAAAGCGTAATCCCATACGGCCCTCCTGAGGTGCATCCTGTGCGGATGCACCGGTCCTCGGTGGGGCGTGAAGGTAACAGGCCTAGAAGCGACCATCCACTTTTTGGTGATGATAGCTTTTGATAATCTTCTTTCAAGAGACTTTAATGGGTAAAGTATCATCATTGATAGAATTTCTCTGACATGATTGGCGGCAATCGATCGCAGCCTTGGACGTCAGCCTGCCCTTCGCTCCTGTCCTCTGTCGCGCCCGCAAAGCTGATACACTGACCCATTCAAGAGGTGCAGGCAGACGGGCGAGCTTGGCGAGGATGGCATCGGCTGGCTAGGTCCAGACGAAGGGCTTGGATGTCCCGGCGTATTCGCAGGTGTAGCGGGCGATGGCGTTCTGCAGGTCAACCACGGACTTGAACACACAGCCCGAAACCGTGTTGTCTCGCCGGAGGCGAGTTCAGGGCACGGAGACCGGCACCTCGACATAGACCCCGAGGTTACGGTCCTTGAGCGCCTTACCAACGACGGCATCGCTGTAGGTGTGACACTTGTGCTGGTCGACAGCCTTGTAAGCCCGGTGCGCCATCGCGCGGACGGATTCGTCCTTCAGCAGATCTTCGCGGAAGACAATGGTCTCATCGCCCTGGTTGACGCTCGCAGCGCCGCCGAAGCCGCGGGAGACGTAGACCACGAACGACAGTGGCGCGCCCTTGCCGGGCGACTGCACGACGCCGGACGAGCACCGCGCCAGCCGTTTCTGTAGGGCCTCGACGATCTTCGGGTCCTTCAGCCCCTCACCCTCGGGTGGCCCGGCCGTGACGGGGATGATATCCCAGGCGCCGATCCAAACAGTCGCGTTGGCGTCGTGCAGGCGCAACTGGGCCCGGTAATTTGTGGCGTTCCGCGGACGCTCGATCATGGTTGCGGTCAGGCCACCAGGAACGCGCGCACACCCGAGTGACTTGAGCCAAGCGTCGTCGCCCGCCTGGGCGGCCTTGTCGGCCTCCTTGACTTGGTACAGGCTCTCGCACGCCACGGCACCGTCCGTTGTCAGTGTGTCCCAGGCCAGTGCCGGAAATGACCAGCCCGCCACAGTCGCCAGCGCCGTTACCCAACCAATGCGTCCCATCCCAGCCTCTCTTCGCCCGTGAGTTGTGCCGATATGATCTATTTCACCGACGACCCCCGTGAAAGCGTGGCAGCCGAAATGACGCATGGGGCGTCACCGCATGCGCAGAGCGGGTTCAACATCAACCACTGCCTGCCGATCGCGGCTTGGCCGAACGTGGGCCTGTGAAACCTCATGCCCACCCATACGCGCGTGAACGGTCACGAAGGCCGACCGCCTTGTCTCGGCAGACACCCTCGACAGTACCGCAGACCGCATCGCCAACTGGTGGGAGCGCGCCTATCTGCGCCACGACGCACGGGCAAACCGCTTCTGGCATGAGGCGCTGGCGTCGTTGCCGGTGGGTATCGGACCGGACCGTAATATGGACCATGGCAAAGTCCTTGATGCCCTGGTGGCCACGCGGCTGATGCTCGAGGCCACCAAGCAGATTCCAGGGTGGCGCGGGCGACAAGCAGCGTTGCAGTCGGCTCTCAAGAGTCCATGAGGACCGACGAAGGAAAAGACATTTCCGCCGATCATTGGTCGAGCCAATCTGTTGGAACAAGAGCTTGGCCGCCGCGCCAACGCTCCACTACGGCATCGGCGAACCAGTCATCCTTCAAGTCTGCATGATCAATGACAATGATTTGGAACCCAGGGGTAAGCTCCTTCGCGACATCCGCCATCAGTCTGAAGAGCCGGTAAACGGCTTCGCGGTCGGCATCCCCGAGTATGTTTACGTTGCCCTCGACGTCGCGTTCGGGCGGATAGTGAGCCTGCGAAGGCTGGTCGAAGATAAGGAAGGCTGGAACCGGCCGTTCCTTCTGTCGGAACCACTTGTGCAGCGCGAGGTGCGCCAGCACATGGTAGCCAACCCAATTCTCACCGCTGCCCATGCGCTGGAGCGGCACTGGGCCGTCGGGGGTGTCGGCAACCACCGCGAGGTTCCTCAGGTCGAGGCGCAGCCTGCTTCCACTGTGTTCAAGGTCGAGGCGGGCAGAGTAGACGGTCATGTACTCGCCCACAATGTTCACGAACGAGGTGAGGCGCTCTCGCACCTCATCAGGATCGAGAAGCGACAACAGGGCGTTCGTCCGTTCCCTCGCCGCGACAAGGCGGGTTTCAAGGTCGGACGGCCCATTACCGGACCTGACGGTTTCAAGGAAGTAAGTGATCCGCCCGGAGGTCCGCGCGCGGTGAAGGCGGCTGTCGCGCTCCGCCCGCGCCTGCTCGGCTTTGGCCACATGCTCGTTGATGAGTCGTTGGTTCTCGCTCAACGCCGCCTCGATCCCGCCCCGGCGCTGGAAGAGGTCGGCCTGAAGCGCCTGAAGGCGGGGCATCTCGCGTTTCACCGTACGGAGTTGCCCATCCAGGTCCTTCAAAGACGCCGTGAGTTCGGCCACTGTCGGGATTGGAGCGTCCAGGCTGGTACCGCATAGGGCGCAGGCGTTCACATCCTGCGCGCCTTTGGGCAGAAGCCCCAAAGGCGCGAGGCGCGATCGTTGTTCAAGGACCTCGTCCAGGTAGCCCCCAGCCAGTTCCTCCACCTGTCGCACCTGCCGCAACTCCTCACGGACTGCAGACAGCTGACTGCGCAGTCGTGCCCGTTCTGTCTGGAGTTCGGCCTGTACACCGTCAAGATCGGGCTCACGCTCGGCGGCTTCCGCTGCGCCGATCGAACGCAGGCTCGCTATGGCCTCAGAGGGCGGGGGGACGTCACCCTCCGGGAGGAAGCCTGCGACCTGTGCCTCACGATAGATGTCGGCCGTGCGGGAGGAGACAAGGGTCTCCACCTCTTCCTTTTCCGCGGCCAAACGCTCGAGCTTTCGGAGCTCCTTACGGGCTTGGTCCAGTTCGGCCTGCTTCCGGAGGTGCTCCTCGTCGACGGCGCCGAGGAAGTATGGCAGGACATCTTTGATGGTCTGGGGAATGAACGGTTCGCCCTGCCGGTGGAACAGCACCTTGCGGCTGTCGATCTCGTCCTGGTCCTGGAACGAAAAGAGCAGCGCGTGCCTAAAGTTGGCAGTGAGGGGCGCCCGTGTCTGGCCCTCCGGGGGCTGGTGGACGTTCTCCGAGATGCCCGCGGTGGAGGTCAGGTAGGCCTCCAGCGCCTCCACGGTGATGTTCTTGGTGAGCGTGGCGTGGTCCGGTACGTCGACATCCCCTCCCACCTCGAGATAGGCTTCGGGATTGCGCGTCTCGCCGGGGGGCGGGTTGCGTCGGGCCACGAAGATCCTAGTGTCCCCGCGGTCGAACAGAACCCCGTACCAGGACACCGCGCGGCGGATCACGCCATCCGCGACGTTGCAAGTGTCGCGGCCGGTGCAATAGTCGACGATGTCGATGAGGGACGATTTGCCCGTCTTCGATGCGCCGGTGATGATGCTCAGGCCGTGAGGATTGAACTTGACGATACGGGCCTGTCCACGATGCCCGTACACGACAATCTTCCATAGCCGCAGTGTCACGGCGCCACTCCCCAGATTGACATGACCGTTGCGGTTGTTCCTGCCGAGGCAAGCCAGCGCCCTAAGAGGCGGGACGCGGCGAAGCAGGATCCGACCTCAGCGGTGTTGGAAGGCAGGTTCGCAGGGTCCCCGCCCAGGCGCTTGGGACCGGCGATAAGTCCCGGCCCGGTGAATTTGAGCCAGCCGTGACCGGCGCCGAAAAGGATAGCTTCCCGCGTGCTCTCGACGAACCGCTGTGCTCGTTGCCCGAACCCGGCGAGAACCGCAGGGTTCGCGACAGCCCAGGCCGTCATCAATGTCGCAGTCGTCGACGGCAGCGCATCCCGGGTTGGCTTGTGGAGGACCACCGGCAAGATAAGGAACGATAAGGCGAACGGCAGGGACGTCTTGGTCGCGGAGCGATAATCCCGAGCCGCGGAGCGGATCAGGAGCGAACAAAAGGCGGGGTTGAGGAGGTTCGCCTCCTCCTCCGGGCGCTCAGACCAGGGCTGGGTCGTCATCGTCGTCGCCTTGTCCAGCTTTTAGGGCCACCCGGTTCTTGTAGTCAGGATGCCATCCGATGCGCTTCTTGTTCGCCAGCAGGTGAAAGGTCCCCTGCGTCAGGAAGGGTTCTTCGACACGCCGCAAGCAGATGTTGCAATTGCATGCCCAGTCATAGACGCCGGTACCGGCCTCCACCAGATCGTCGTCGCTGGCTCCGTTCCTGAGTTTTCGCTCGGCAATTCCCCAGCGCCGCTCCCATGCCTCTATGAGCCGTTTTCCGAATTGGCCGAGCTCATCGCCGTTCAGCAGCCCTTGGCGCACCCAAATGGACCGCTGATTGAACGCGCGGAAATAATCGACGATGGCTCTGCGAATCCCGGTGTCCCCGACCTGAATCTCCTTCAGCTGATCGACGAACGTCCGCTCCTTGAGAGCCGAAACGATTTCCGCGGATGGGTCGACTCCTGCGTAGTCGATCGGAAGCTGGAGCGGACCGAACTGTTCACGCAGGTCATGCAACTTGGCGTCGATCTCCGAAACCGGTATCTCGCGCCCACCCTTTCGGGATAGGGCGCCGGTCATTACGCCAAACCACCAACCCTCCAGCCTGTCGATGAGATGGTCCAGATGTTCCGGCCTCGCGGAATGCCTCAAGACCCGTCGGATCTCTTCTCGCACATCAACGATGTTGGGGGAGGCGTCGAGAACGGCAACCATATCCAGGACTTGGCGTTGCGCCGCCGCATCGAGTTTCAAGAAGGCGTCGACCGCCCATTCGACGTCCTGATTTTTGGATGCCGCTGCTGCCGCAACGAGCTTTCGGTGGGCTGCGCCGATATCCCGCCCTTGGCCCTCCGGACGCAGCATCGACAGGCCGGTGTCCTCGCCGACCGTTGCGGTCGCGACCAGCATGAGGGCCGTCCTGCCAAGCTCCTCCGGGTGATCTTTCAGGTGCTTGATCCAGATCCCTACTGTGTTCCAGAACTGGGGCGAGAAGTCATTCAGCTGCTTTGTCGTCCTGGAGTGCTTGGTCTGGATGAGTTCGACGGCGGCGCCGTTCTGCGTGAAAGCCACGTCATCGTACGTCTCGACCGAGACCATCAGGCCGGGCTCATCACCTTGACGGCTGAGAGCGGCGTAGAGAGCGTAACGGCATTGGTACAGATAGCCCGTTGCTGAGTCAGCTGCCGTGTGACTTGCCATCGACGATCTATCTTATTGCTGTTATCTCCCAATAAAAACTACCCTAAGATGCGGATTGTTGGCGATCAAGGCAAAAACGTGCGTAAAGGGCCTGTCTCTAGCACATGCGCAATCCAAAGGAAGGTGCTGCGGACCGTCAATGCGCTGGCGATCAGAGCGGATAAGGAAAGCCTCTATCGCGCTTTCTCCGCTCCCTGGGGATGCGGTATATCTGTCGCCCCGGCATTCTTGGACACGGCGATGAGCGCCGATCCGGAGTTCACCCCGAAAGAACGTGACCTGACCGGCGCGAGTTCATGCTCCGGCTCAGCAGCGCCCGCTCGCTTCATGAGAGCGTTCTGGGGAAGCCTTGGGCGACCCGCCCCAACAATGGGCAGCCGAACCGCGGGACCGCTACGGCGATCGGGCGCGGGCGGCACCCGTCAATTCTTTTACAACTTGAGCCTACGCAGCCGCAGCGCGTTCCCGACCACGGACACCGAACTCAGGGCCATCGCGGCCGCGGCGATGATCGGTGACAGCGTCCACCCGAACAGCGGGTAGAAGACACCCGCCGCGACCGGCACGCCGAGGGCGTTGTAGACGAACGCCAGAAACAGGTTCTGCCGGATGTTGCGCATCGTTGCCCGGCTGAGAGTCCGCGCCCGTGCGATACCCGCCAGATCCCCCTTCACCAGCGTCACCCCGGCACTCTGAATCGCGACCTCGGTGCCGGTGCCCATCGCCACGCCGATGTCGGCCTCGGCCAGCGCCGGGGCGTCGTTCACGCCGTCTCCGGCCATCGCCACCACCCGGCCCTGCGCCTTCAGCCGCTTCACTACCTGGTTCTTGTCCTCCGGCAGCACCTCGGCCTCGACCGCGTCGACGCCCAGGCGGCGCGCCACCGCCTCGGCCGTGGTCCGGTTGTCACCGGTTAGCATGACGATCCGCACACCATCGTTCCGGAGCGTCTCCAGCGCGTGCGCCGTGGTCGCCTTGATCGGATCGGCGACCGCGATCACGCCACCCGGCTGGCCGTCGATGGCGGCGAAGAGAGCGGTGGCGCCCTCGCGCCGGAGCTCGTCGGCGCGCGCCTTCAGGTCGCCCAGCGCGACACCCTGGTCCCGCATCATCGCGGCGTTGCCGAGGGACACTGTGCGCCCGCCGACCGTCCCGACGACGCCCTTGCCGGTGACGGAGCCGAAGTCGGCGACGTCCCGCAGCGGCAGGCCCCGTTCCTTGGCGGAGGCGACGATGGCGGCCGCCAGCGGGTGCTCGCTCGACCGCTCCAGGCTCGCCGCCAGCGTCAGAAGGTCCGCCTCGTCGATGCCCGGCGCCGGAACCACGGCGGTCACCTTCGGCTTGCCCTCGGTCAGGGTGCCGGTCTTGTCAACGACGAGCGTGTCGACCTTCTCGAACCGCTCCAGGGACGCCGCGTCCTTGATCAGGACGCCCGCGGTCGCCCCCTTGCCGACACCGACCATGATCGACATCGGCGTCGCCAGCCCCAGCGCGCAAGGGCAGGCGATGATGAGCACCGAGACCGCCGCGATCAGCGCGTATGCGAAGGCGGGCTGCGGCCCCCAGACCATCCAGCCGACGAAGGCCAGGGCGGCCACGAGGATGACCGCCGGGACGAAGTAGCCGGAAACGACGTCGGCCATGCGCTGGATGGGCGCCCGGCTGCGCTGGGCTTCGGCGACCATGGTCACGATGCGCGACAGCATGGTGTCGGACCCAACCTTGTCGGCCCGCATCACCAGGGCGCCCGTCTGGTTCACGGTACCGCCGATGACCTTGGCGCCCGGCTCCTTCCCGACCGGCATGCTCTCGCCGGTGACCATGGACTCGTCGACGGCGCTGCGGCCCTCGAGCACCTCGCCGTCCACAGGCACGCCGTCGCCGGGACGGACGCGCAGCCGGTCGCCGACCTGGACCACCTCGAGCGGCACCTCCTCGTCCTCGCCGTCGCCCCGCATGCGCCGCGCCGTCTTGGGCGCGAGGTTGAGCAGCGCGCGGATGGCGCCGCCGGTCTGCTCGCGGGCGCGGAGCTCGAGCACCTGCCCGAGCAGCACCAGCACCGTGATGACGGCGGCCGCCTCGTAGTAGACGGCCACCACGCCGTCCATGCCTCGGAAGCTCGGCGGAAAGATGCCTGGCAGGAACGTCGCGACCAGGCTGAACACGTAGGCCACCCCGACGCCCAGCGCGATCAGGCTGAACATGTTCAGGCTGCGGTTCACGAACGACTGCCAGCCGCGCTCCAGCAGCGGCCAACCCGCCCACAGCACCACCGGCGTCGCCAACAGGAACTGCATCCAGACGGAGATGCGGGGCGGCACCACGTCATGGAGCCCAAGCCCCGGGATGTGGCCGCCCATCTCCAGCACCAGCAGCGGCACGCTCAGGACCAAGCCGATCCAGAACCGCCGCGTCATGTCGACGAGTTCCGGGTTGGGCCCTTCCTCGAGGGTGGCTCCGACCGGCTCCAGGGCCATGCCGCAGATCGGGCAGTTGCCCGGCCCCTCCTGGCGGATCTCCGGGTGCATCGGGCAGGTGTAGATCACGCCCTTCTGCGGCGACGCCTGGGCGGGCTTCTCGGGACCGGCGGGCTTTGCCTCCGGCTTCAGGTACCGCCCTGGGTCGGCGACGAACTTGTCGTGGCAGCGCGCCGAGCAGAAGTGGAAGGTCTGGCCGCCGTGCCCGGCTTGGTGCCCGGTTCGCTCGGGATCGACCATCATGCCGCACACGGGGTCCTTCACCTTGGGCCGGTCGTCGGGACCGGCGTGATGGTCTTGCCCACCGTGACTGTGGTGGTTGGGATGGTGCGCGTGGCTGCGGTGCTGGTCGTTCATGTTCGCTTCTCCCTTCGCATGCAGGCGTCGGTGCCTCCGCGTTCGTTCGTGCTTCCCGGCACCGACGTGCGATGGCATTCATGAAACCGAGGCTCCGCCTTCCAATGACTGGAAGGTCAAGCGCGTTGTGTGGCCCGCTCGCGTCCGCTCCTCACTTCTTCGCGCGTTCGCTCATGGCGGCGTGGCGAAGACGGATCTCCTCGGGCCAGGAGCTCTTGATGAAGGCCAGGACCGCCCAGATCTCGGCATCGCTCAGCACGCCGCCGAAGGCGGGCATGTCGCTCTCATAGCCGGGCGGGGCGAATTCAACGACGCCTTGCTTGGTGATCTTGAAGAGGTCGGCGTCGGGGTGGTGCCACGTGTGCCCGGAGGCATCGTGCGGCGGCGCGCGCAGACGGCCGTCCGGCTTGCGGCTTTGCCACTCCGGCTGGCCCTCGAGCCGCGTGCCGTGGCACGACGCGCACTGCTCCGCGTAGACCGCCTTGCCCTGGGCAACCTGGGCGTCGTCGGTTGGATCGGCGCCTGCCTTGGGGCCAGCGAGCAGGAAGACGCCAGCCACCGCGATCGCCGCACCCATGGCCAAGCCAACGCCAATCTTCATCGCCTTCATCACCGCATCCCCCGTCACGTCACGGCCGGAACGGTTTCCAGGTCTTGCCGCCGTCCTGGCTGGCCAGGATGGCGCTCTTGTCGGTCACGGCGTAGAGCCGGTCCGGGTCGGTCGGGTCGACCGCCAGATGCAGCAGGACGGCGTCACCGAAGCCGTTGCTGACCGGCTGCCACGCGAGGTTCGGCTCGGTCGTCTTGAGCAGGCCGGTGCCGACCTGGTAGGCGTAGGCGGCGCCGTCCTTCGTGGTCGCGACCATGGTCGCCGGGCGCCGCACGATGTTGGCGGCCTGCCAGGTCCTGCCCGCATCGCGGCTCACCATCAGTCCGGCGCGCGTGGCGCCGTACACGGTGTTCGGCTCCTTCGAGGACGCCGCCAGGTCGAACATGTCGGCGGGCGGCTTGCCGGTCACCTCCCAGGTCTTCCCGGCGTCGCGGCTGATCTGGACGCTGCCGTAGTGCCCGTACAGCACCTTCGGGTCGGCCGGGCTGACGTCCATGGCGTGGAAGTCCACGGGTCCGTTCACACCCGCCGAGACCTGCTTCCAGGTCTTCGCGCCATCGGTCGAGACGAGGACGCCGAGGTTCCCGCCCTTCTCCGGATGGCCGCTGGCGAAGAAGGCGTCGGGCTGCGCCGGATTCGGTGTGAACCCCATGTAGTCCCAACGGTTGTCGGATACCCGCGTGGCCGTGCCGTCGGGGTTGGTCAGCCACACGCCGTGATGCGAGGCGAGATACAGGCGCGACGGGTCCGTGGGGTCCACGGCAATCCCGTGGAGGTGCGAGACCTCGTTCAGCTTGAGGGTTTCGGCCGCCCGGACCGGTCCGGCGACCACGGCACCGACCAGCAGGGCGGCAGCCATCGTGGCGAGTTTCTTCTTGGCGCTCATCGCGCATCTCCTTGCTTGCGGGGCGGCATGGGGCGGGGAATCTCATGCCGCCCATGCCGATCTCAGTGACCCGCGTGGCCCATCTCGAAGCGGGCCTGCACCGGCTTCTGGCCGGGCATCGTCAGGGCAGTCACGACCTTGACGCTGTCGTGCGCGCCGCCGAGGTTCGCCTGCCCCTTGAGGGTGTTGGCGCCCGCGGGCTCGAGCGCGACCTTCTGGGTCTGCTTGTTCGCCAGGACGGTCGCCTCGGCCTTGGCGCCGGTCACATCGACCGGCTTGTCGGCGCCGTCGGTCACGTACAAGACGACGTCGTTGCCCTTGAGCACGACTTCGACGTGGTAGGGGCCCGCGTCGGCGCGCTGGCCGCCGTTCGGGCCGATCTTCGGGCCGTCGGCGAAGGCCGTGCCCGGGGCGGTGAAGAGGGCGGCGGCGAGGAGGAGGGTCGAGAACTTCACGGTGTGGTTTCCTTCTGGATGGACCGGGTGAGGGGGATCAGTAGGCCTCGGCCGGACGCAGCGAACCGGCCTGGGCGGCGACAAGACGATTCAGCGGCTTCTCGCCGAGCTTGAGGAAGAGGACCGGGGTCAGGACGGTGTCGAGCAGGGTCGCGCTGACCAGCCCGCCGAAGATGGTGACGGCGACCGGGTGCAGGATCTCCTTGCCCGGCGCGTCGGCGCCGATCATCAGCGGCACCAGCGCCACCCCCGCCGACAGCGCGGTCATCAGCACGGGTGTCAGGCGTTCCTGGCTGCCGCGGGTCACCATGGCCTTGCCGAAGGTCTCGCCCTCGTGCAGGACCAGGTTGATGTAATGACTAATCTTCAGGATGCCGTTGCGCGTGCTGATGCCGGTCAACGTGATGAAGCCGATCATCGAGGCGACCGACAGCGGCTGCCCGGCGATCCACAGCGCCGCCACGCTGCCGATCAGGGCCAGCGGCACGTTGCCCATGATGATCAGCGCCAGCACCGCTGAGCGGTAGCGGCTGTACAGCACCAGGAAGATCATCGCCAGAGACACCATCGACAGCGCGGCGATGGTCTTGGACGCCTCCTCCTGCGCCTGGAAGGTGCCTTCCAAGCTGGTGAAGTAGCCCGGCGGCAGCTGCGACCGGGCGACCACGTCGCGGATGCCCGCGACGATCCGGGCCATGTCCGTCTGGCCGTCGGAGTTGCCGAGGATGACGATGCGGCGCTTGCCGTTCTCCCGGAGGATCTGGTTGGGGCCGTCCGTCTCCTCGACCGAGGCGAACCGGCTGAGCGGCACCCGGCCCGCCGGGGTCTCGACCAGCAGGTTCGCCAGGCCGCTGGTGGTGCGGTCCTCGTCCGACAGGCGCAGCACGACGTCGAAACGCCGGGTGCCGTCGACGATCTCCGACACCACGCGGCCGTTGGACAGGCTCTCCAGCGCCTCCGTCGCCATGGACGGGGTGACGCCGTAGAGCGCCGCCCGCTCGTAGTCCACGACCACCTGGACCTGCGGGATGCGCACCTGCTTCTCGATCTGGAGGTCGACCAGCCCGGGTACGCCCGCGAGCTTCTGCTGAAGCTGTCCGGCGAGGCTGCGCAAGGTGTCCAGATCCTCGCCGTAGACCTTCAGCGCGATCTGCGCCCGCACCCCGGAGAGCATGTGATCGAGCCGGTGCGAGATCGGTTGGCCGATGTTCACCGACACCGGCAGGGCGGCCAGCCGGGCGCGGACATCGGCCAGCACCTCGGCCCGGCTGCGTTCGGACGGCTTCAAGTCGACATCGATCTCACTGGAATGGACGCCCTCGGCGTGCTCGTCGAGTTCGGCGCGGCCGGTGCGGCGCCCGACGGAGGCCACCTCGGGCACCTGCATGATCAGCCTCTCCGCCGCCAGCCCGACCCGGTTGGACTCGGCCAGCGAGATGCCGGGGTTCAGCACCATGGAGATGGTCAGCGTGCCCTCGTTGAACGGCGGCAGGAAGGCGCGTGGCAGGCTCGGCACCGTCGCCGCGGCGATCAGGACGGCGGCCCCCACCGTGGCGAACAGCGTCCCCGGGTTGGCGAAGGCCCAGCCCAGGAGCCGGACGTTCCCGGCCTTCAGCTTGCGGACCAGCCAGCTGTCGTGCTCCTCCAGCCGCTTCAGCCTGGGGAGAAGGTAGTAGGACAGCACCGGCGTGACGGTGATGGCGGTGACGAGGCTGGCCAGGATGGAGACGATGTAGGCAACGCCCAGGGGCGCGAAGAGGCGTCCCTCGATGCCGGTCAACGCAAACAGCGGCACGAAGACCAGGATGATGATGATGGTGGCGTAGACGATGCCTGAGCGCACCTCCTGCGAGGCCGAGGCGACCACCTCCAGGACGGGCCGCGGGTTGCCCGCCCGCCGGTTCTCGCCGAGGCGCCGGTAGATGTTCTCAACGTCCACCACGGCGTCGTCGACGAGTTCGCCGATGGCGATGGCGAGGCCGCCCAGCGTCATGGTGTTGATCGACATGCCGAACGCCTTGAACACCAGCACGGTGATCAGGATCGAGATCGGGATGGCGGTCAGCGAGATGAACGTCGTCCGCACGTTCAGCAGGAACAGGAAGAGGATCACCGCCACGACGGCCACCGCTTCCAGCAGGACCTTCTCCACGTTGCCGATGGAGGTCTGGATGAAATTGGCCTGTTTGAACAGGATCTCGTCGGCGTGGACGCCCTTCGGCAGGAACTTCGCCAAGTCGCCCAGGGCGGCTTCCACCTCGGCGGTCAATGTCGTGGTGTCGGCGCCGGGTTGCTTCTGGACGGACAGGATCACTGCGGGCTTGCCGTTGACGCCCGCGTCGCCGCGCTTCACGCGGGCGGCGAAATCCACGGCGGCGATCTGGTGGAGCAGGATGGGCTGCCCCGTCTTGTAGGCGACGACGAGGTTGCGCAGGTCCTCCAGCCGGGTCGTCCGGCCGATGTTGCGGATCAGGTACTCTTGGGAATGCTGGTCGATGAAGCCGCCACCGGTGTTCGCCGAGAACTGCTGAAGCGCCGTCACGAGCTCGTCCGTGGTGATCTCCAGGTCGTGCAGGCGCGCCGGGTCGGGGGCGACGCGGTACTGCCGGATCTCCCCGCCGATGGGGATGACCTGGCTGACGCCGGAAATGGCGAGCAGCCGCGGCCGCACCACCCAGTCGGCAAGTTCACGGACCTCCATCGGGCCGACGCCGTCGCCGCTCATGGCGATCAACATGATCTCGCCCATGATGGACGAGATCGGCCCCATCTGCGGCCGGACGTTGGGCGGAAGCTGCCCCTGGACGATGGCCAGCCGCTCCGCAACCTGCTGGCGGTTGCGGTAGATGTCCGTGCCCCAATCGAACTCGACGAAGACGATGCTGAGCCCGACGCCGGACACCGAACGGACGCGGGTGATGCCCGGCATGCCGTTCATCGAGGTCTCCAGCGGGAAGGAGACCAGCTGCTCGACCTCCTCCGGCGCCAGCCCCTCGGCCTCCGTCATCAGGGTAACGGTCGGCTTGTTCAGATCGGGGAAGACGTCGATCGGCAGGTCTTTGAGGACGAACGAGCCGTAGACGACGAGGATCGCCGCGGCGGCCAGGACGAAGAGCCGGTTGCGCAGGCTGGTGTTGACGAGGAAGTTGAACATGGCGGGGCGCTCCTCACCGGACCTGGTTGAGGAGACCGGCGCCGTCGGTGACGATGCGCGCCTCCGGCTCGACACCCGCCAGGACCAGCACCGTGTCGCCGTCGACGGGCTGCGTGCGCACCGGGCGGGCAACGAAGCGTTGCGGAGTGTCGTGCTGCCAGACGATGGGCTGGCCACTGGCGTTGCGCACCACGCTCTGCCGCGGCAGGACGATGCCGGACGCCTTCCCCTGGATTTGGGCGACGATGCGCACCGGTTGGCCGACGCTCAGTCCCTGGGGCGGGGTGTCGATCTGGAAGAGCAGCGGGATGGCCTGCTGGCGCAATGCCAGACTGTGCCCCAAATGCACGAGGCTCAGGGTGACGCCGTCGGCGGTGGTCGCCGTGGCGCCGCGGACGCTGTTCGCCACCCGGGGATCGAAGGCGACCGCCTCGACCATCAGCCGCGACGGGTCGACGATCTCGAACAGCACCTGGTCGCGCCCCTCGACCACCTGTCCGGCCTTGATGTTGTTGGCCGTGACTACCCCGGAGATGGGCGCGCGCAGGGCTTCCTTGGTCGTCAGCGCGGGGGACAGGGCGGCCCGGCGCTTGCGCAGACCGTTGAGGTTGGCCTCCGCCTCTTCGATGTCGCGCTGGGGCACGCTGCCTTCCAGCTTCCGGAGCCGCTGGAGGCGGGATTCGGCGATGACGAGTTCCTGCTCGACCGTCGCGATCTGCTGCTGGATTCCGCTGCGGTCCACGAATGTCACGGCGGGGGCGATGTAGGCCAGGATTTGCCCGGCCTCGACCCGCTGGCCGACGTAGGGCAGCCCCTTGTCCCCCGGTTCGATGCGGCCGCTCTGCGTGGCCTGGATGTGGCCGCCGCCGTTGGGGTCGGCGATGACCTGACCGATCAACTGCACCGTCTGCGCCGCCTCCTGCGGCTTGGCGACGATGGTGCGGACCGACAGCAGGCGCTGCGACGGCTTGGGCACGTACAGGCTGCCGTCCGGCAGGCGCCGCGGGCTTTCCGAGGCGCCGGTCGCCCCCATCGGGACAGCCGCCGCCGGTGCCTTGCCCTTGTCCTCGTCGCCGTGGCTGTGGTCCTCGTCACCGTGGGCGAAGGCGGCGCCGCTCGCCAACAGCAGGCCGATGCCGACCAGCGCGGCGCCCGCGACCGTCCGCGTGCGTCCACGCTGGGTCAGGGCGACGGTGGTCAGGACCCCGAGCAGGAAGACCATGACCGCCCCCAGCATCAGGCCGGAATCGTTCCTGACCTGCCCGAGGACGGCGGAAACACCCTGCGCACCGCCGGTCTGCGCTTCAGCCGCACCTGCCGGGATCTCCAGGGTGCCGATCAGCAGGTCGGCCGCGTCGGCCGCGGTGACGGAGACGGTCACTTCATGGGATCCCGGCTTGGAGAGCCAGGACGGGTCGAGGCGGTAGACGCCCTCCTCGCCGGAGACGGGCGAGGCCGTCGTGGCCTCGCCATCGGCGCTCACCTCGACGGTGGCGCCGTTCACGGGCTCGTTGGTGGCGAAGCGGTCCAGATGGACAAGCAAGGTCTTTCCCTGGGCGACCGCCACGAGTTCGAAGTCGGACGAGGACGCTTCCAGGGTGGGGGCGGCCGTCGTGACGACCGGCTTCGGCTCCTCGCCGCCATGGGCGTGGCCCTCATGGGCGAAGGCGGGAGCGGCGACCGGCGCGGCAAGGCTCGCGGCGACGGCGGTCGCGGCAAGAAGGCGTCGGGTGGTCATGGGAGAACTCCGAGGGACTGGTTCATACGGGCGCGGGCGGCGCCGAGTCGGACTTCGGCGGTGGCGTGGGCGAGGTCGGCCTCGAAGGCCGCCTCCTGGGCGCGCACGTACTCGACGAGGCTGATCTCGCCCGCCCTCCGGGCCCGCTCGATGTTCGACAGACGTGCCCTGAGGGCCGCAGCCCGGTCGCGGGCGATCGACAGGCGCTCGCTCGCCGCCTGGTGGGCGAGGCGGGCTTGCCGGATGTCGGACTCGACCGTGCGGGTCGCGTTGGCCTGCTCGGCCTCGGAGCGGACGACTTCGCTCAGCGCCTCGGCCCGCTTGGGCGCGTTCACAGCCTCGACCGCGAACGGGATGCGGACGGAGACGCCGAACACGGTGTCGTAGCGTTCCTCGCGGCTGTCGCGCTCGCGGCGGGCCATCAGCCCGACCTCCGGGTTGTCGCGCGTCGTCAGGTCCACCAGTTGGCGCTGGGCCTGGGCCGAGCGGACGCCCAGCCGCGCCGCCTGCAGGGAGGGGTGCTGCTCAAGCGGCGGCTCGCCGATGTCCGGTTCCGGTGCCGCCTTCTGGAGCGCCATGCCGGTGAGCGTCCGGAACGCTTGGCGGGCCTCCTCCAGTGCCAGTTCCTCGTCGCGGAGGTCCGTGGCGACGGAGAGGGCTTCGGCGCGGGCCAACTGGTGATCGGCCTCCGAGGTCTCCCCGGCCCGGGCGGTCCGCCGGGTGTCGGCCTCCAATTGGCGGGCGACCTTGAGGCGCTGGCGGGCAAGCTCGGCGCGGCGCTCGGCCAGCGCGACCTGCCACTGGGCCGTCCGGACCTCCCCGGCGACCGCCAGCTGGCGCGCGGCGATCTCGGCGTCGGTGCGCGCCTGCAGCGCGTCGGCGGCCCGGACGGTCGCCGTTCCCTGGCCGGGCAGCCAGAGCGGGACGCCGAGTTCGGCCTCGTACTCGCGCCGTCCGATGTTCCGGTTCAGGTAGTCGCTCGTGTGCCGCAGCGTGACCGCCGGGGCGGCCGGGACCAGCGCCTCCCCGGCGCCGCGCCGGGCGGTGGCCACGGCCCTCTGGGCCTCCAGGCTCCTGACTTCGGGATTGAGCTTCCAGGCGCCCTCGACCGCGTCCCGAAGCGTCTGCGCTCCGGCCGGGAGCGCCAGCAGGCACACGGCGACGGTCGTTGCCGCCGCTTTCTTCATGAGCGTCCACCCAGAATCACGCACCGAACGACCCTCCCACTCTGGGGTGGTTCGGCCCACGGGAGGAGAGACGTGGAAGCCAACCCGGCGTGACCGCGGCGTAACGCTCGTACTCGGCGCCGAACACCCGGAGGGCTTCCCGCTCCTCGGACCGGGCCAGACGGACGTACATCAGGACCAGCAGCGGGAACATCGCCAGCGTCAGGATGGTCGGCCACTGGAGCAGAAAGCCGAACAGGATGCCGATGAAAGCGATGTACTGCGGGTGCCGGACATGGGCGTACACGCCCGTCGTGGCGAGCCGGTCTTGCTTCTGCGCCGCGTGAAGCACTTTCCAGGCCGCCGAGAGCAGGACAAAGCCCGCGAGGATCAAGACGTTGCTGAGGATGTGCAGCACGTTGAAGTGTGGGTTGCCCTCCAGGCCGAGGACGGTCGACCAAAGGTGCCCGGCGTCGTGGGACAGGATGTCGAGGCTCGGGTAGCGGGTCTGGAGCCAGCCCGAGAGGAGGTAGATGGTCAATGGAAAGCCGTACATCTCGGTGAACAGGGCCACGATGAAGGCGCTGAACGCCCCGAAGGACCGCCAGTCCCGCGGTGACTGCGGCTTGCCGAAGCTGAAGGCGAAGACGATGAAGATGGCCGAGTTGAGGGCGACCAGCACCCACAGGCCATAGGCCGAGGCTTCGTGCGTCATGGCGTGCCTCCCTTGGTCGGCCGGTCGGCGTCACCATTCCCGCCGTGGCCGCCATGCCCGTGGCCGCCGTGCATGAACAGGTGCATCAGCGGGCACAGCAGCAGGACGAGAAGCGGAAGTGCGTCGAGCACATGGTCGACGTGGAAGAGCGACAGGTACACGGCCGCCAGGGCGGTCGCGCCGAGTCCGGCCAAGCCGGTCCAGGTCCGGTACCAGGGCGTGCGCGCCTGCGGCTCGGGAGCGTGATGGGTGTGTTCGTGGTGCGTCATGGCCGCCTCCTCACATCATGCCCATGGGGCCGGGGAGCAGCCGGTCCGCGAGCGTCTTCTGCTCGTCGGTCAGCACGGCATAGAGCGGCTTGGCGGCGGACTCCAGCGCCTTCAGGGCGTCGAGCCGGGTGGCGAGCGCCTTCTGCTGGAAAGCGAGCCGGTCGGGCCAGGAGGAGGGCATGCCGCCCATGGCCATCTGCTCGTGCATGGCCCGATGGGCCTTGGCGTTCGCCCGCAGCGTGTCGGCGAAGGCGTTCCACTGCGGCGCCTGGGCGTCGGTGATCTTGAGTTCGGCCTTCAGGAACGCGATGCGGCCCTCAACGTGCTCGAAGGGCGAGCCCATTCCGCCCTGCTGGCCCATCATCATCTGTCGCATCATGGACATCATGCCGGGCCCCATCATCCCAGGCTCCATCATCCCGGCTTGGCCGTCCTGCTGGCCCGACATGCCGCCCATCATCGAGCGCATCTGGTCCATGTTCATCATCATGCCGGGCTGGCCACCCTGCGCCTGGGCGCCGGGCTGGACGATGATGCCGCTGCCCATGCCCTGACCCATCATCGGTGCGTTGCCGGGCGCGCCGGGCTTCGCGCCTGGGATCGGCTGCGTGGGAGTCGGGGTCGGGGTCGGAGCGGGCTGGGCCTGCGTCGTGGCCGCGGCACCGTCCGGATGATGGGCGTTGTGGTCCTGGTCGGTGGTGGTCTGGGCCTGGGCGACCGACATCATGGCGGTCAGCGCGAGTGCCGGGAGCATCTTGCGGGTGAGAGACGACATGGCGTCCTCCATCTGAACATTGGGTTCATGCCATCCCGGACGAACTCCACGCGGGAGCGCCGGGGACGCAAAAGCCAAGCGCACGAATCCGGAGTCGGCGTCCTTCGCCGAGCCGAGGCTCAGGTCGGGCGCGGGCGGACTCGTGGCGTCAGATGGTCAGAGCGGGGGGCGGAGAGCCGGGTCGATGCCGATGCCGTCCGGCGTGGCCAGGGCAGCCAGATGCAGGGAGGCGTTCAGGCGCGGGACGAACGTCTCGACCACCACCGCGGGAAGGCCGCCGTGCATGGTGACGCACTGAGCGACGCTGCAGCAGGCCCCTTCGTCGAGCAGGCCAAGGTCCCCACACGGAGCGTCCTTGTGCTCGTGGTCCGGGACGGTCGCGATGGCCTCGCCATGGTCGTCGACCAGAACGTGCTCGTGAGGAGTCTGGGACGCATGGTGAGGCCCCAGGTTGGCGTGGCTCGGCGCGGCATAGACGAGCAGCGTGGCCAGCATCAGCAGGCTCACCACCACCCTCCTCACCGACGACCGCGTCGCACGCCACATGGCGTTTGCCTCATCTTGTGGGAACTGT
Source organism: Azospirillum sp. TSH58 (assembly GCF_003119115.1). Taxonomy (NCBI): domain Bacteria; kingdom Pseudomonadati; phylum Pseudomonadota; class Alphaproteobacteria; order Rhodospirillales; family Azospirillaceae; genus Azospirillum; species Azospirillum sp. TSH58. The sequence goes on along the minus strand of NZ_CP022367.1, from coordinate 166,833 downwards.
GCGGCACCCCAGTGCCCACCGCACCCCTATGGAAACCTACGACCGTTCCCTGGCCCCTGCAACAACAGATGGCTTCGGCAACGATCCCTCCCAAGCGTCGGAATGTCCCCCGCACCTTCGACCGGGCCGGAGATGCCACAGGAAGAACCCTGCGCCTTCCAGCCGCTGGAAGGTCAAGGACAAAGTCGAACACGTCTCCTGTCCGGTCACCGGCGCCGCCCTGCCGCAGGCGCAAGGCACCACCGCCCGGTGACGTTTCACCCACGGCGTTTCAACTACCGGACCGTGACACGGGCGCCGGGTTGATGCCGATCAATTCCCGGACCTATGATAGGGGCTACGCTTGGCATGGCCTGGGAGGTCCCGGGTCATTGGTGACGATGGCAGACATGACGCGTTTGGGCCACATCTTCGCCGTTCTGGCGTTCGCCTTCGCGCTCCTGGTGGGCGCGGCGGGCGGATCCATGGCGCATGTGGAGGCCCATGGCGGGCCGATCGACCACCGTTCCCATCACACGCCATCGCCTTCGGCCCCGTCGCACGGCGACTCCCACAAGGCCGCCCTCGTGGTCGTGGCTCCGTGTTGCCCGGCGGCCGAAGCCCCGGCGCACCATGTCGTCGCCGTCGCGGTGACGATGGTGGAGACGTCCTGGCACCCGCGGCCCGACTACGCCCAGAACGCTCGGGACATCGCGCCGGACACGCCCCCTCCGAAGACCGTCCTCTGACCGGCCGAGCGCCCTGACGCCGTCTGCGTCGGATGCCCGGCCACGCGCCGCCTGACCGGCGGCGTTCGCGAGCGATTCCGACCACGCGACCAGAGGACTCTCACGATGTCTGAGAGGCATTTCACGACCCGTCGCGGCTTTATCGCCGGACTGGGCTTCGGCGCCGTCTCCCTGTACGGCGCCTGGGCGGCCTACGGGGCCGCACCGCTCCCCTTCGGTGGCCACAAGGAAGCGGCCGCCCCCGAACCCGACGCCCACGGCGGCGGTCATGGCGGCCACGGCGCCGCCGAAGCACCCGCCGAGGGCGGTGGCCACGGTGGTCACGGGGCTTTGGCGGGCATGGCGCCCGAGGAGTTCCGCTTCGAGCACGACTACTTCGTCCAACGCTACACGCAGAAGGACGGTAGCGTGAACCCGCACGCCAGCGAGGACACGCACAGCCACGCCGCCGAGGGGCATGACCACGGCCATGACGCCGGAGGCGAGCCGGTGGACGTCTACCTGATGGCCCAGAAGTTCTCCTACAGCCCGGACATGTTGCGGCTGAAGGCCGGGCAGGCGTACCGGTTCCGCATGATGGCGGACGACATCACCCACGGTGCGTCGATCCAGCTGGGAGCCGCCAGCCGGATCATCCGTCTCCGCCCGAACACGGTCACCGCGCAGGTCATCACCTTCACCAAGCCGGGCGAGTACCTCGTGTACTGCACCGTCTACTGCGGCCAGGCGCACGACGCCATGCAGGGCCGCATCGTCGTCGCGTGACCCGGGGAGGACCCACCATGGATACCATCTCAACGAACGTCGCCCCGGTCGGCTCCAAGCCCGCCCTGGCGGCGCGCATCAAAGCCCTGCCGACGCCCGACAAGGCGCTCCTCAAGCTGCTGTTCGGTGCCGCCCTGCTGGCGCTGGTGCTGGGCTTGATCGGAGGCTTTGTGACCGCACTGGCCCGTGCCGGTGCGCTGACCTTCTTCCCCGACGACGCCTACCGCCTGCTCACCCTGCACGGCGTGTCGGTGTTCTTCTACTGGCTGTACCTGATCCAAGCGGCCCTCCTGCTCGTGCTCGCCGCTGCCGAGAACGGATGCGGGCTGGCGTTGCGCCCGTTCGCCTGGTTGGGTGCTGCGCTGATGCTGGCGGGCTTCGGTGTCAGCGAATGGATCTCCTACACCGGCACGCCGCTGCTCTACGACGGCAGCCCGGAGCTCGCCGCGGACGATCCGCGCTCGGTCGGGTTCTTCGCGCTGGGCTACCTGCTGCTCTCCGGCGGCTTGGTCGCCTCGGCGGTCAGCGGCATCGCGACGGTGTTCCAGCCCCGGCTGCGTGGCGAGGCGGACGCATTCACCTCCATCGGCTTCGCGCTGTTCGCCTGGGCGGGGTTCCTGGTGGTCAGCGCCATCGCGGCGACGAACGCCTTCCTGCCGGGCGTGCTGTGGTCGCTGGGCGCCGGGCCGTTCCCGGCCGACCACGGCACCGAGTGGCACATCCTGTTCCACAACCTGCACTACCTGCCGCTGATGGCGACCGTGCTGGTGTGGTACGTGCTGACCGAGCACCTGACCGGCGTGACGTCCATCCACGGCGCCAGGATGTCGAAGGTCGTCTTCGCGGCGTATCTGGTCTTCGTGCCGCCGACCAGCCTCTACCACATGTTCCTGGAGCCGAACCTGTCCGAAGGCGTGCGGGTCGTCGGCTCGCTGCTGTCGCTGTTCGTCTCGGTCCCGACGCTGGCGGCCTTCGCCATCATCGTCTCCTCGCTGGAGGCCAGCGCCCGGGCGCGCGGCGCCACCGGCTTCTTCGGCTGGATGCGCGGGCTGCCGTGGGACAACCCGGCCATGACGAACCTGGGCTGGGCGGTGGCGAACATGATGGTCGGCATCACCTTCGCCTTCGTCCTGATCCAGGGCGAACTGGCGCCGATGCTGTCGGACACCTTCTTCGTGCCCGGCTACTTCCACTTCTTCGCGGTCGGCGTGCTGACCCAGACATTCCTGGCCGCCATGATGGTCATGCTCCCGGCGTTGAGCGGCGGCAGCCTGTGGCGCCCGGCGGTGCTGAGGCGCATGCCCCTGCTGGTGACGATCGGTCTGGTCATCTTCGGCGCCGCGGGCATCACGGCCGGGTTCATGGGCGTGCCGCGCCGGGTGTTCGACGTGAGCTACGGCGGCATGGCCCCCGCGGCGTGGCCGGTGCTGATGGCCCTGGTCGGCGTTGGCGCCACGGTCTTCGCCGTGGCCATCTCGGTCACCGTCTACGGCGTCGTGCGCACGCTGCTGTCGCGGCGCGCGACGGCTGAACAGGTTCGCGTGGTCGATTGGCAGGCCGGGGCGCGCGGCGTCGGCGCCGCGCCCGCGTGGACCGGGCCGGTGTCGGTCGCCGCGCTGGTCGCCGCCATGTATGTCTTCACCATCGTCGCGTTCCAGCTGATCCAATCCCTGCCGATCATCGCCATCGGCGGCGGGCATGGGCACTGAGCGCGGGAGAAAAGCCATGAAGAACGACGAACTCTGGCTGACCCTGGCCATCGTCACGGTGTGGGCGGGGTTGGCCGCCGTCTACGCCTTCGTCCCCAGCCTCGGGATGCCCGGCTACGTCCGGGTCTGGGGCGGCGGCGCCATCGTGTTTCTGGTGCTCGCCGGGATGCTGTTCGCTGTCGGCCGAAAGGCGCGTAGGGGCTGAGTCGCTGCGCACGACGCCGCGGGGGTGAGGGCATTGCTCAGCCCCCGTGGCGCCCGATGTCACTTCTTGATGCCGAGGAGGTTCTCGGCCTGGGCGAGCGTTGCCTCCGACTCGGCATGCTTCCCCTGCTTGTGGAGCGCCTCGCCGTCGGCGCGGAGCTTTTTGACCTCGGCCAACTTCGCGGCGTCCAGCTTCGGATTGGCCGCGAGCGCCTGGTCGATGGCGGCCATGTGCCTGGGGCAACTGTTGGCGAGCGCCGGGCCGGTGAGGGCGACGGCGAAGATGGTGGCCAAGGCGATGTTCCTCAACATGCTTCTCCTCCCGTTTTGCGGCACGCGAGAGCGCGGGCCGTTTGATGGACGTCGGAACAGCACCGGGTATTACAGCACCCGCGACCGCAGTTAACGACTGGGCAACAGTATAAAGGCATCCAGGATGGCATTCCGCCGTTGTCCACTCCCAGGAGGGTGCCTTGAAGCTGAAGGCGATCGCCTCGCTTCGAACTGCCATGACGGGGTTCAACTCTTTCGGTCAGGCTGATCGCGAGCGACGATCCGGCAGAGGACGGGGCCGTCCGGGAGGTCGACCTTCGCAAGCGATTCCAGATGAGCGCCACAGACTTGGCGGCGAAGAGCGGGCTGACGCCGCCAAAGGCCAACGCGGTCCGGCAATGGTGCGGGATCGACGGCGATGCCCAGTGCTGCCACGTTTTCCAGCACGGCAGCATGAAGTTCCCGTCCTACTCGGACCACGCCCTGACAAGGATGAAGAAAGCGGTCGAGGACCACGGGATCGACGCGATTTGGGCCGCGCACAAGGGGAAAGCAGCCAAACCGGTGCCCGAAGTGCGCGCGCGTGGGGTTCGGGTCCGGACCAATCGCGTCGACGTCCAACCGCTGTTCCTCGACCTCTCACAGATTGGTTGGCCGGTTGATCCGACCAAGGTCCGCCGCATCGGCCGCCATGCGCCTCACGCACCAGCGGGCGTAGGTCCTGGCGAACAGGATGCCAAGGATGCGCCCGTCCGGCGATGCGGGGCGAGAGAAGTCGATGAACACGCGCAGCGCCGAACCGTCCCCCTTGGGTTCAATCTCGAAGCCCATGCGGTACGGACCGATGACCAGAAGCCGGGGGCGCCCCATGGTCTCCCACACCTTGCGCCGCGGCGGATCGCGTTCGGTGACAACCTCGTCGACGCCCAGGGAGATGTCGAGGAAACGGCCGCTCATGCGGATGACCGATCCGACAGCACGCCCCTTGTCCTCGTCGAAGGCGTAGGTCATGCGCCCGCCCAGCGTCATCATGGAAGGCTTCTCCATGTGCGCGGCGAGCCGCGTGTGGTCGTCCAGGCGTTCGAAAAGCTGCTCTGGCGCCATGGCCACCTCGACGGTCGCGGATTCGTGGAACGGGTAAGCCATATCCGCCTACTGCGGAAGCCATCGTTCTCGGGGAGGAAATGGTCCGGCAGGGGCACCCCCGGGGCCCCTGCCTCTTCAACAAGCCGCCGTGGCGCGTGTCCCGCCAGCGCCGCTCAGACGAGCGTGCGCGAGATGGCGTGGATGGCCTTCATGCCGCTTCCGAACCGGGCGATGGACTCCCGGTGCGACTCCAGTTCCCCGTACGGCAGGTAGCGGACCTTGAGGTCGGCCACGCGCGAGAAGGCGGGCCGGGCCAGCTGGGTGCGGACCTCCTCCTCGCGGCCGTTCGGCGCCACCAGGAACAGGCCCTCCAGTGCGTGCGCGTCGCCGCCGAGCGCGAGATCGAGCATGCGGACGATGCCCGAGTAGATCGAGGTGGAGTGCTCGACTTCGAAGGCGGCGGCGACGTGCGCCTTCCCGCGGTCGAGCCACAGCACGTCGATGAGCCGGACGGCGTCGGCACCGGGGGCTTTCTCGATCGCCCCCGGCAGGCGCTCAAGGCAGCCCTCGCCGAGCTTTCCGCCGTCGTAAGGCCGCCCACGGTCGTTCGACGCGATCCAGACGTCGTAGTCCAACGCCCTGCCGAGGTCGCGCAGCCAGCCCTGGATCTCGGTGTGCGTGCGGTCGCCCTCGCGCTCGGCGGCGGCCGCCTTCGTCGCCTTGGCGCTTTCCTCGCGGACCTTGGCCAAGTCCGCCTCCCAGGCGGCCCGGGCGGTCGCGTCGTCCTCGCGCGGCGGCGCGGCATACCGGCGCGAACCGACGTCGAACAGCAGGCCGCCGACGGCGCCGAGGTCGTTGGAGAGCAGGTCGCGGTGCTGGGCGTTGAGCGCCAGGATGCCCTGGCGCATGGCCAGGAACTCGTCCCACCTTCCGAGCTTCACCTTGGCGCCGGTCAGAGCGTTGTAGCCGTTCACGATGGCGGTGTTGAAGGGCGGCACGATGGTTGGGTGCAGGAAGTACAGCAGGTTCGCCACGGCCGGACCGAGGCCCTTGATCTGCTTGGAGTCGATCTGCCGGATGGCGGCGAGGACCTGGGCCTCGGCGTTGCAGCAAACGCACGTGTCGAGCAGGCGGCCGAAGGCGCGTTGGTTGTCCGGGTTCTCGTAGATGTCCGGGATGCGCAGCTTGGGCTTCCACAGGAAGGCGTGGTCGGCGCCCTTGAAGATTTGGCGCTGCTCGGCGATGGAGTGGACCACCGTCTCCAGCGACGAGCCGCGGTAGGCGTTGCCGAAGGTCCCGGCCTCGATGTCGGCGACGACCTGCTGGATGCCGCGGCGGATCGAGCGGAAGTTCTTCACCCGCTCCTCCCACAGGAACCAGGAGCGGTACGTGGCGTTCGGGTCCTCCCGCCACCGCTGGATCAGAGTGCGCATCGCGTCGGACAAGACCATTTCCCCACTGAATATCCCCATTCGGACAGGGTAGATCACCGGATGGCCGGGGAGCAATCAAGGACGCGAATCCTGTGCGCCTCCTGCAACCCGTACTGAGTTCATCGTCCCGTCGCGGGCGCCGGGCGCCGGGCGACCAAGGGTGACCCGTCCGCCGTGATGCTGCGATAACATGCCTGGGCTGCGCGTTGCGCAGCCGCAATGCGGCAGGAAGGTGATTGACATTCCAATGACTGGAAGGTGGAGGCTGGCCTCCAGAGACGAACCGGAGCGGTCCGGAGGGACCCCGTCGAGGAGGATACCGATGTTGCAGTTCACCGTTCCCGGCATGACGTGCGGCGGATGCGCCAATGCCGTCCGCAAAGCCCTGGCTGCCGTCCCCGGCGTCACGGCCATCCAGGCCGACCCGCCCGACCGACGCCTTGCCGTCGACGGCGACGTCGGCGCCGACCTGATCGTCCGCACGCTGGCCGACGCGGGCTACGACGCCACGCCGATCGCCTGAGGAGACGCACCATGTTGACGAAGAAAAATGCCCTCCTGGGCAGCGCCCTGGCTCTGGTCCTGGCGCTCTCTGCGGCATCGGCGGTCATGGCCGACGGCGGTGGCGGCGGGGATTGGCACGAGACCGCCGTCTACGAGCTCGCCTTGGTCTCGGGCGGCGCGGTCGCCTCCGCGGTCGTGAAGGCCGACCTCGACTACGTGAATGGCATGCGCGAGCACCACGCGGGTGCGCTGACGATGTCCGAGGAGTATCTGGCCAAGGGCCGGAACCCGGTGCTGCGGCGCATGGCGGGCGCCATCATCGCCAACCAGGAGTACGAGATCGCCGTGCTCGACGAGGTGAAGCGCCAGGTCGAGCAGCCGCCGACGGTGCTGGCCGACTTCGGTTCGACCAAGCTCGTCCGGCGACCGGTCGCCACCGAGGGGCTGGAGCACCGCCTGTCCTACATCAAGGCGCCGCCGCCGACGGCGCTCGACCTCTGGACGACATCCGGCGCGGTCGACGAGTACGACGTCCGCTGGGCCAAGGCGATGATCGCGCACCACCAGGGCGCGCTCGACATGGCGCGGGACTACAACGCCGACCCGAACGGCGAGAACAGCTTCCTGCGCACCATGAACTACGACATCGTCCGGGACCAGACCTACGAGATCGGGCTCCTGGAGAGCGTCGTCGACCGCTACCCCGGCGACGCCAGCGCCATCAAGCTGGACCCGTCCATGGTCCACGGCATGTCCATGCACGGCGCGCACGGCACGATGGACCACGGCGCCATGGGTCATGACCAGATGGATCACGGACCCACGGGGCACCGACAAATGGGCCACTGATCCGGTATAGGATGTCCGGCGACGATCATGCTGGTAGCGTTTCTTGCCACCGCTCTCCTGCTGCGATGGAAGGCACGAGCACGAAGGATCGCATCGAACGTGAGAACAGTTGGATGTCATCATCAGGGAGTGCGACATGCGCACCAATATCGACATCAATGATGCTCTGATTGCCGAGGCGATGGCGGCCACCGGACTGACCACGAAGGAGGCCGTCGTCGAGGAGGCGCTTCGCCGTTTGATCCGCCTCAAGCAGGAGGAGAAGACCCTGGCGCTCCACGGTACGGTCGAGTGGCAAGGCGATCTGGAGGCGAGCCGCCCAGGTCGCGGAGACGCCTGATCGTCGTGGGCGGCCCGCAGGCTGAGCACCAGCGGGGCGGGCGCTCAGCACCGCAGCTTCCGTTCCGCCTTGGCTCCGGCGACCAGCGCGCGCCGGATCAGGGCGGCCAGTTGGCGGGCCTGCAGGCGCCCGCGGACGAACCCCTCGCGCATCGCGTCCAGCGCCGTCGGGTCGATCTCCGGCAGCACCGCGACGGCGCACTCGTAGTCGTCCGCCGCGTCGGCCAAGCATCCCGCGAACAGCGCGTCGAAGTCGCGCGCCCGCGGAGTCCCGACCTCGACCACCGCCAGCCGGGACATCAGGAGCGCCGGGATCGCCCCCGTGTCGTTCGCCGTCAGCAGCCACACGACGCGCGACAGGTCGACGGCGACGGCCAGAGCCTCGTCCGGCCAGCGCCGGGACGAGGACGGCTCGAGCATCGACAGCAGCGTGTGGTGCAACCGGCCGTTCCGGTCGCTGCCGCCCGCCTTGTCCACCTCGTCCACCAGAACCAACGGGTTCGCCATTCTGTCCCGGAGCATGAGCAGGACCGGCAGGGACGGCGTCACCGTTCCCCAGCCTCGGGCGGTGCCCTGGAGGAGCCGGTTGTCCGACGCCCCCGCCGCGTTGACCATGCCCATCGGCAGTCCGGCGAGCCGGGACAGGCGGTGGGCGAACCGCGTCTTCCCGACGCCGGGCGGACCGGCGAGCAACAACGGGCGGGACAGCCCGAAGAAGGTCCGGCCGCAGCGGGCGCCGAGCAGGAGGTCGTCGTGGACGCGCTCGACCACCGCGCCGAACCACGGGAACTCCCGTTCCAGCGCGGCGCACAGGTCGTCGGGGTCGGGCGCCGGGGCCAGCGGAACCTCGCCGTCGAGCGTCGTCCTGATCCTGTCCAGGATGGGCCTGAAGTCACGGTCACCGGTGGGCGGCGGGCTGGCCAGAAGCACGCGCATGGCCGGGCCGTCCTGACGGTCCTCCTCGCTCCGCACGGCGTCCGCCGCTTTGTCGACCGCAGGAGGCGCCAGCAAAATGTCGAGGCCGAGCCCGGAGGCGATGTCGGCCGGGTCGGCGAACCGGGCCAGGCGCACGCGGAGGCGCTCCAACCTGGCGTTCAACGCGGCTTCGGCCCTGTTTCCGTCGGTTCCGGCGTCGTCCGGGGGGTGTTGGACATCCCGGTGAAGGCGCATCGTGAGAACCAAGTCGGCGAGGGGGACGGCGCGCGACGCCAGCACGAGACAGCCGTTCTCGATCTCCGGCCAGCGGTTCTGGTCGCCGGGGAGGCCCCACGTCTCTCTGACCAGCGGGAAGAGGAGCATCCATGCCCACGGGTCGCCGCTCTCGCATCGGGGAAGGAGGGAGGAGAGCGTGCCCCGTGTAGCCGCGGACACCTCGTCCAGCCTGACGCGCGCCTCAGCGACCAATGCCGTCCGCAAGCGGACCTGCGCGTCGACTGAAGGCCGCCGGACGCGCCAGAGGCCGAGTAGGTTTTCACATTCCGGCGCTTCAGATCCCACGCCTGATTCATTCCCAGGACGCTCAGTCATAACGCCCTCTCATAACAGCGAGCACAGGAAGGGTGTGGTATGCGCGCCAAGGGATCGCGATCCGCCCGTTATCCAATTATTCCGAGCGGCCCTATGATCCTCAAGCCGCTGAACGCTCATCAGAAGGGGCCGTCAGTCGGTTGGGGAACAAGGAGGTTCTCCGTTGTCCGGTGTCTTGGGCGTAGAAGGGGACCGGGGCTCCAATCGAGCCGTCATCCAATGCTGTGCTTCGTCAAGGCTGCTGAAAACCTCATAGCCATTCTCCGGGCGGACCCTTTGATCACAGGCGAATCCGAAATACACGCCATCCTCACCAGGCGTGAGAACGGCGCGCACCGCGCCTTCCGAGATGACCAGCCAGCCGCTGCCGCGTCGGTGACGGTCGCCAAGCATGATCGGTTTCATCTGCATGGGACACTCCACTGTCGAGAGATGGGGAGGGGCAGGGCGCCCCTCCCGCCCAAGCCTAGCCTCGCCTTGACTGGCTCTGCCGTGGCTTGCCTAGCTTGTTCTCAGGAGCTTTCAAGCATCTCGACCCGAAAGCGTCCGTAGCGCGGCCTCCAATCACCGATCCCCACCAGGTCACCCGCGATACCGAAGATCCGCACCACCTGCTCCCTGTCGAGCAGCCCCGGGAGGTAGCTGACGGTCACCTCGGCGGCCCACTGCGGAAACCTTGGGCGCGTCCTCATAACGCGCCTGCCGTTGACCGCCACGGCCTTCCGGAGTCGGAAACGCGGGTCGTTCCAAAGGGCCGCCGCGTCCACTGGTCCGTCGTAGAGCAATGGCGAATGCCGGAGGCACACCAAAGCGGATTTGGCCACTTCGCCCAGTCGCAGCTTCCGAGCGGCATCCACGAAGCACGACTCGACCGCGTCCGCCAAAAGGCAGGGTCGCCCTTCGGACGCCCAGAGCGCCCCATGCCATTCGACCTCGGCAATACGCTCATGGTCCGCCAATGTCTTCTTTCTCTTCGAGGTGAGAAGACGCAACTGTTGAACAATCGGTTCGAGTGGGTCCACCAACCTGGACGAGTTCATCACCAGATCAGCTTGGCCAACCAGATGCAGGCGCATCTTGGCAACCTGATCCATCATGGCTCGCCCCACAGGAAGGGGTCCCGAAGCGGCCGCGGGTTGGGCGTCCTCACATCGGGCACCGATGGACGGCTTGACTCAGCGTACCGGCGCCGACGAAGGCATTCGGTAACGAACTCATGGCATTCGGAGCACAGTGTCGTCAGGTCTTCCGCGAGTTCGCGCGTAAAGCGGGCATAACTTCTGTGATGGAGTTCAAGCCTCACCTTCGGATGGCTTCGGTTACACAACCGGCAGCGATGTCCCGCAAGCTGAAGCTCCTGTTCCCTGGCCGGATTCGATCGCCAAGCGCCGCTCTGAATATAGGCGTCGTAGGAAACGTGCATTCAGTGCCTCCTCTGTCTTTGACGGCTATCGAAATCCGGAAGGGTTCGCTTTCTCCTTGATGCGCAAGGATAGATACCGCGTGGCGGAACCCATCGCCCTTCATTGAACGGTGCGAAATGTTGACAATGGCAAGCAGCCAAACCACTCTGTTAGTGGATAAATAATACACCAGCAGTTTATGGTCAAGCTGACCCTTCCGGCTGATACTCCGTCGCCGACGGGGGCGGGGATGCACGACATCATAGCTAAAAGATTGAGGGAGTTTCGGCAGGCGCGGGGAGTGTCCCAAGAGGAACTCGCCTCCCGTGCGGGTCTATCGACCCAAGCTGTTTCCAACATAGAAAACCGGCATTCCCGCCCTTCGGTGGACACATTGATCACGTTTGCTCGTGAACTGGATGTGCCCGTCGCGAGCTTTTTCGAGGTGCCGTTCACGCAGGAAGCCGATCTTCAGAAGAAGAGGTTCCTGGACGCATTGTCACTGCTCGATGAAGCTGATCGCCGCTTGGCGGCGGACATTCTTGACGCGGTGGTTGCAAACAGGAAGCGTATGTCAGGACAAACAAGAGCGACCCGGCGGGGCCCCCGATTACCTTCGAAAAAATGAGGCGGTTGCGCCTAGTCCCGGATGAACCTTAGGAAGGCAGGAGTCCATCCCTCCTGGCGGCTCTCGGGTTTGCTTTGCTTGCAGCAAAACGAGGGTGTCCCCTCGTGCTCCCCTTACGCTCGCGGCGAGTCGGATCAAAGATCCGACTCGCCGCGAGCGTCTATTGTAAAGATTTTCATGCCGGAATGGCATTAAACTTTACAAATCCGATCACGCTGTGGGTAGGAACGCTAAGACATCATTGAAATTCAGATTCTTATAAAAAATTTACAATCATTGGGTATATATAACCTTTTTGAACGAACGGGTGACCGTGGGGAGGGGGATGTCGTGTCTCCCTCCCGTCCGGTCCCGGGCCGGTTCCGATCACAGAAAAGTCTTCGCCGGAACCGCCCAGGCCGGGCTTGACGGGGAACGCCCGTCAACCGAGATTCCACGGCGAGCGTTCTTCCGACCCAGGAGCAGCCATGGCCCCCCGGCGCCGTCACATCCTGCGTGCCCTCGCAGCCGTCGCGGTCGGTGGTGGCGCGGCCACCCTGTCGGGTCCCGCCGCGGCGTTCCGCGTCATTCCGAACGACGACCTGAAGGGCGTGCTGGACGAGGGCTGCGGCGCCACCGCCTATCATCGCCGGATGATCGACGAGGCGGTGCAGGCCGCCGGCGTCTCGCTGACGGAGGAGCAGCGCAACACGCTCCTTTCCCAGAATCCTGCCCGACCTGCCGCTGCCCGCTCAACCAGATCGACAATCCCGCGGCCGGCCTGCGCTTCTAGGGGCCATCCGAGGATTCGCGCGACGCCGAGCGCGCCCGGAAACAAGTTCCTTCAGTCCGCGCGGGATGCGCGTGCGGTCGCCCCAGCGGACGGCGATTCCGGCGGCGCGGCATTCCGCGGCCAATTCGCGGCCATTCTCGTAGCGGTGCTGGTCGAGCAGCGGCCAGCCGTCCAGCCCACGGTAATCGAACGGGCGCCCGTCGAGGAAATCCCGGAACCCGTCGAAGAAGCGTGGGTGCAGGACGACCGGCTTTGCCTCCCGCCAGGACCGTGCGCCGAAGAAGCGGTTGTTGGTCACGCCGCTCATTGAAGCGGTGCCCGCCCGGTGCCCGGAGGGGTGTCCAGAACGGCTTGGCTCAACCGGTCGAGAAGACCCGCCGTGGCTTGCGGGCCGTGCAGGGCGGCGAGGCGGTCCACCGATTCGACCATCATCGCCCAGGCGACCAGCCGTTCCGGCACGCCCTTGTGCCGTCCGTCGGCCCACAGTGACCGCACCAGGTCCAGCGCCGCCTCGAAGCCCGCCGGAACGCCCGGCGCATCCATGCCCTTGATCATCGTCACTCCGTTGCCGCATGCCGCCAAACAACACCGGAGAAAAGTAACGTTATATCATAACATAAAAAAGGCGAAAAGATGAGCGCCGGCCAGACCCTGCGGCCCCGTCACCGGAGCCTTCCCGCACGGTCTGGCCGAAAGGGCGATCAGCGCGGGGCGGTGGCGCGATTCCAGTTGGTGGCGTCCGCCGGGTTGCCGGGCGTGGGGGCAAGGGCCGGAGCCATGGCGGCGGGCGTGGCGAACAGGGCGTCGAACTGATCGGCGCTCATGCCGGTGAGGACGAGCGCCTGCCGCTCTTCCGAGTAGCGCAGTTGCCCGGAGTCCAGCGTCACATGGCGCTTCACCGGATGGACCGGCGCGCCGCTCGCCACCACGAGCTGGACCGGCTCGCGGGCCGGGGTGAGGACGACGTCCTCCACCGCACCCAGGATGCGGTTTTCGGGAATGGACTGCACCGTCAGCCCGACCAGTTCCAAGGGGGACATCTGCGCCATGGGGCGTTGCGCGGCACCGGTTTCCGCGCAGGCGGCGAGCGCGGCCAGGGCGCCGACGGCCAGCAGCCGGGTGGCGGGGCGGGGGGTGAAGCGTCGATGGTTCATGCGTGGCTCCTCCGTCGCGTGGGCAAGGCTATAACGCGGCAGCGGAGCGGAGGGGTCGCGGGGAGGATCGGAAAAGGGCGCGGCCGAACCCGGCCACGCCCCTTGCGCCATCAGTCCCTCATGCCTGCGGTACTTCCTTCAGGTGAGGGGGCCAATCAGGCGAACATCAAGTCAGGTGAAGACATAGTCGCGGCCGGACACCAACCCCACCGAGTCCACGGTCAGCGACGACCCGTCGCGGAACCCGAAGGCCGTGCTGGTGGCGGTGGTGGAGACGGTCAGGTCGGCGGCGGAGAAGCCGCGGAACTCAAGGCGGTCGACCCCCGCTTCAAAATAGGCGATGTCGTCGGTGCCGAAGCCGCCCGGCGCCACGTCGAAGCGGAAGATGTCCGTCGCGCCGTCGCGGTAGCTCACCATGTGGTCGTTGCCGGCTCCGGGCAGGAAGATGTCGGACCCGTCGTCGCGCAGCGTGTCGATCAGCCAGTCGTCCCCGGTTCCGCCCACCAGCGTGTCGTCGCCGCGTCCGCCCTTCACCGTGTCGTTGCCCGATCCGCCGTCCAGCCAGTCGTTGCCGGCCCCGCCGAACAGCTGGTCGTCGCCCTGGCGCCCGTACATGCGGTCGTTGCCCGGATCGCCGGCGTAGGGATCGCCAAGCCAGTCGTTCCCGAGCCCACCATCCAGAAAATCGTTGCCGAGACCTCCGGAGAGCGAATCATTTCCTCCATTGCCATAGACCGTGTCGGCGGAGTCGGTGCCGAGATAGCGTTCGGCGGCGTTGGTTCCCGAAAACCTGGCCATGGTTGCCCCTCCTCAATGATTAACAAATCGTTAACATTAAGGTGGGGTAAAGGGAAAGGTAAAAAAACACTTAACGTCTCGGCGCCAAATTTTGCCACGGTCCCTTGATGCTTGTTGCCCATGTGTTTCGGTGTTGTTTCAAGATTCGAATCTTCGACTTCGATTCATCGAAACCCGAACAAGGAAAAAGGCCGATGCCCTGGGGCACCGGCCTTTCCTGAAACGGCGTATCGCTGACCGTCGACCCGCCCGGCGCCTTACGCCTGGGTCGGTGACGGCATGCCGGGAACCGGCTGATCCGCCGGCGGCGGCATCTCCGGCGGCGTGTCCGGATTCTCGGGAACCGGGTAGGGGTCCGGCGCGGTCGGACGGTCCGGCTGCGGAGGATTCGGGTTGCTCGGGGGCGGCACCTCGGTCGGGCGCTCCGGATGCATGGGGTCGCTCATGCGGGTGTCTCTTTCGTGGTTGAAAAGGGGGCGCGCGTCACTCGGCGGCGCGTTCGACGGCCCGTCCGCCGGCCTGGACATCCTGCCCGGCCCCTTCGATCGTGTTGCAACCGGCAAGGAGCGCGGCGAAGGTCAGGACGAAGCTGGCGAGGGCAATCTGGCGGACGGGGAACGGCATGGCGCGGCTCATGATCCCGAACTCCTCAGTGGATGCTGTTGCTTCGTCAACGCGCCGCCACCGGCGTTGGTTCCGGCCCATTCGGCGGATTTGCAACAGGGCGGAAGGACAATAAGCCGCCACTTGACGTGGTACGCCGCAAGGTCAAGATGGCCGGTTCCGCCACCGGCGGTGACAACCGTACACAAGCGACCGACAGTTCGATCATGCCCGACCACGCGATTCCCACCCCTCTCCTGGCCGACCGTTTGCGCACCCATGCCGGCGAATTGCTGCGGCTGGCCGCCCCGGTCATCGTCTCGCGCGCCGGGCTGGTCGTCATGATGGCGGTCGATACGGCCATCGTCGGCCGCTACAGCGCGCAGGAGCTGGCCTATTACGGGCTGGCCCATCTGCCGGCCAATCTGCTGGTCACCACCGGCGTGGGGCTGATGATGGGGGTGGTTGCGGTGACCGCCCACGCGCTTGGCGCCGGTCAGGACGCCGAGTGCGGGCGCATCTGGCGCCGGGCGATTCCCTATGCGCTGCTGCTCGGCATCCTCTTCGCCCTGGCCTCGCTGGCCGGGGAGCCCTTCTTCCGGCTGACCGGCCAGTCGGCGGAACTGGCGGCGGGCGGTGGGCAGGTGATGGCGGTTCTCGGCTACGGCATGCCGGGCATGATGCTGTACGTCGCCACCGGCTTCTTCCTGGAAGGGCTCAAGAGGCCGGTGCCGGGCATGGTCGCGATGATCCTCGGCAATCTCCTGAACGCTCTGCTCGCCTGGATGCTGGTCTGGGGGCATGGCGGCTTCCCGGCCCTGGGAGCGGTCGGGTCGGCCTGGGCAACCACGGCGGTGCGCTGGGGGATGGGGCTCGGTCTTGCCTTCTACGCCTGGCACATGAGCGACCACGCGCGCTGGGCGGTGCGCGACCCCGTCCGCGACTGGTGGAGCGGCAGCCGCAGGCAGCGCCATCTCGGCTACGCCGCCGGGGTCAGCCTTGGCGTGGAAAGCGGCGCCTTCGCCACGCTGGGCCTGTTCGCCGGCATGATCTCGCCGCTGGCGCTCGGCGCCTACACGGTCGGGCTGAACCTGACGGCGCTGCCCTTCATGGCGGCGGTCGGGCTGGCCTCGGCCACGGCGGTGCGGGTGGGGGTGGCTTATGGCCGGCGCGACCCGCTGGACATGGCGCTGGCCGGCTGGACCGGGCTGGGCGTCACCAGCCTGATCCTGGCCGGAGTCGGGGTGCTCTACCGCTGGATGCCGGAGCCTCTGGCCGCGATCTACAGCGCCGACCCCGAGCTGATCGCCGCGGTGGCGCCGCTGATTGCCTTCACCGCCTGGGTTCTGGTGGCGGACGGCGGGCAGGTGGTCATGGCCAACGCGCTGCGCGGGCGCGGCGACGCCTGGGTCCCCACCGCGCTGCACTTCATCTCCTACGCGGTGGTGATGATTCCGGTGTCGGCCTTGCTCGCCTTCGGGCTGGACCGCGGCGCGCGTGGTCTTTTTGAGGGAATTTTGATCGCCAGTGTGGTATCCGTGACCATCCTTTCGCTGCGCTTCGCGCTGTTGAGCCGCCCCCGGCCTGCAAAGGCTGGAGGCCATTGACCTGCAAAGGCCAGAAATCGTGGGATTGCCGGAGCGTTGTGTGCACATGCGAAAGCTGATAGGAATTCTTATATTACATGCAGCGGCCCGAAGGGCCGTGCGGACGTGCCCCGTTGAACCTTAAGTGTTGACCTTGAGCGTTGAACAGCAAGCGTTGAACACCGAGCATCGCCGCAGCCCGTAGAATGAGTTTGTCTCCTTGAGCACGACGCCCCTTCCTCCCGCCTCCGACATCGCGCCGGTCACCATCGAAGACGAGATGCGCCGGTCCTATCTCGATTACGCGATGAGCGTGATCGTGAGCCGCGCTCTGCCCGACGTCCGCGACGGGCTGAAGCCGGTGCACCGCCGCATCCTCTACGCGATGAAGGAGGGCGGGTACGATTCGACCAAGCCCTACAAGAAGTCGGCGCGCATCGTCGGCGACGTGATGGGTAAATACCACCCGCACGGCGACAGCGCGATCTACGACGCCATGGTCCGCATGGCGCAGGACTTCTCGATGCGCCTGCCGCTGATCGACGGGCAGGGCAACTTCGGCTCGATGGACGGCGACCCGCCCGCGGCCATGCGCTACACCGAGGCGCGGCTGGCCAAGGCGGCGGAGGCGCTGCTCGACGACATCGACAAGGACACCGTCGATTTCCAGGCCAACTACGACGATTCGGGCAAGGAGCCCACGGTCGTCCCGGCGCGCTTCCCGAACCTGCTGGTCAACGGCGCCGGCGGCATCGCCGTCGGCATGGCGACCAACATCCCCACCCACAATCTGGGGGAGGTGGTGGACGCCTGCTGCGCCTACATCGACAACAACGACGTCACCGTCGAGGAGCTGATGGAGGTCGTGCCCGGCCCGGACTTCCCGACGGGCGGCATGATCCTCGGCCGGTCGGGCGTCCGCTCGGCCCTGATGACCGGGCGCGGCTCCGTCATCATCCGCGCCAAGACCGAGATCGAGGAGGTGCGCAAGGACCGCCTCGCCATCGTGGCGACGGAGATCCCGTACCAGGTCAACAAGTCCAAGCTGATGGAGCGCATCGGCGAGGTCGTCAACGACAAGACGATCGAAGGCATCTCCGACCTGCGCGACGAATCGGACCGCGACGGCGTGCGCGTGGTGATCGAGCTGAAGCGCGACGCCATGCCCGACGTGGTGCTGGCCCAGCTCTTCCGCCACACCCAGCTCCAGACCTCCTTCGGCGTCAACATGCTGGCGCTGAACGGCGGCCGGCCGGAGTTGATGAACCTGAAGGACATCATCGCGGCCTTCGTCCGGTTCCGCGAGCAGGTCATCACCCGGCGCACCGAGTTCCTGCTGGGCAAGGCGCGCGAACGCGCCCACACCTTGGTCGGTCTGGCCGTGGCCGTCGCCAACCTGGACGCCATGATCGCGCTGATCCGCAGCGCCCCGGACCCCGTCTGGGCGCGCGAGCAGATGATGGAGCGCGAGTGGCCGGCGATGGACGTCGCCCCGCTGATCGCGCTCATCGACGAGCCGGGCCGCGGCGTGTCGGAGAACGGCACCTACCGCCTGTCGGAGGAGCAGGCCCGCGCCATCCTGGACCTGCGCCTGCACCGCCTGACCGGGCTGGAGCGCGATAGGATCGGCGCCGAGCTGAAGGATGTGACCGACCAGATCGCCGATTACCTGGAGACTCTGGCCAACCGCGCGAAGCTGCTCGGCATCCTCCGGGACGAGCTGGTGGAGATGAAGGAGCGGTTCGGCACCCCGCGCCGCACCGAGATCCAGGAGCTGGAGTTCGAGGCCGACATCGAGGACCTGATCCAGCGCGAGGACATGGTCGTCACGGTCAGCCAATCCGGCTATGTGAAGCGCGTGCCGCTGTCCACCTACCGCGCGCAGAAGCGCGGCGGCAAGGGGCGGTCGGGCATGTCGATGAAGGCGGAGGACGCGGTCAGCGACCTGTTCGTCGCCAACACCCACACGCCGCTTCTGCTCTTCTCGTCGCGCGGCATGGTCTACAAGCTGAAGGTCTACCGTCTGCCGCTGGGCAACCCGCAGGCGCGCGGCAAGGCCTTCGTGAACCTGCTGCCTCTGATCGACGGCGAGACCATCACCACCGTCCTGCCGCTGCCCGAGGACGAGGCCGTGTGGGCCGACCTGCACGTCGTCTTCGCCACCTCGAAGGGCAACGTGCGGCGCAACCGGCTGTCGGATTTCGCCAACATCCGCTCCAACGGCCTGATCGCCATGAAGCTGGAGGAGGAGGGCGAGCGTCTGATCGCCGTCCGCACCTGCTCGGAGGCGGACGACGTCCTGCTGGCGACCGGCGGCGGCAAGTGCATCCGCTTCGAGGTCGCCGACGTGCGCGTCTTCGCCGGCCGCACCTCGACCGGCGTGCGCGGCATCCGTCTGGCCGACGGCGACGAGGTCATCTCGATGACCACGCTCCACCACGTCGACGCCTCGCCCGAGGAGCGCGCCGCCTTCCTGAAGCGCAAGCGCGAGGAAGGCGTGGACATGGAGGGCGATGCGGCGCCGGAGGCCGACGAGGTGCCGACCGAGGCCGTGACGCTCAGCCCGGAGCGCTACGAGGAGCTGAAGGGCCTGGAGCAGTATGTGCTGACCGTGACCGAGCGCGGCTACGGCAAGCGGACCTCCTCCTACGAGTACCGGGTGACCGGCCGCGGCGGCCAGGGCATCTGGAACATGGAGATGGGCGAGCGCAACGGCTCCATCGTCGCGGCCTTCCCGGTGGAGGACTCGCATCAGGTGATGATGGTGACCAACGGCGGTCAGGTCATCCGCATGCCGATCCACGACGTGCGCATCGCGGGCCGCAAGACGCTGGGCGTCACGCTGTTCCGCGTCGGCGCGGACGAGCGGGTGGTGTCCGTCGCATCCATCGCGGAGGACGAGGACACCAACGGGAACGGCAACGGTGGTTTGAACGGTGGCGGGACGGCCTCCGTGGATGACGCGCCCGTGGACGATACGACTGTGGATGATGCCGGTCCTGGCGATACGCCCGGTGACACGATCGAATAAGAAGAGGCGGAAGGTACTCCCCATGGCCAAGCGCCGCATCGGTGTCTATCCCGGCACCTTCGACCCGATCACCAACGGGCACATGGACATCATCCAGCGGGCCTCGCGCCTCGTCGATCATCTGATCGTCGGCGTTGCCCGCAACGCCGGCAAGGGTCCGCTCTTTTCGACGGACGAGCGGGTGGCGATGGTCCGGGAGGACGTGACCGCCCTGAACAACGCCGGGGCCAGCATCGAGGTGCGGGCCTTCGACACGCTGCTGATGCATTTCGCGGTGGAGGTGAACGCCACCGTGATCATCCGCGGCCTGCGGGCGGTTTCCGACTTCGAGTACGAGTTCCAGATGGCGGGCATGAACGCCCGCCTGAACCCGAAGATCGAGACCATGTTCCTGATGGCCTCGGAGAAGAGCCAGTTCATTTCGTCCCGCTTCGTCAAGGAGATCGGGCGTCTGGGCGGCGACATCCGCGGCTTTGTCAGCGGCCGCGTGGCCGAACATCTGGCCGAGCGCTTCGCCCTGGAGGCCGGCAACGGCGACGCCAGCAAGCAGATCCAGACTCTCAAGCAGTGACGGCAAACAGGGACGGCGCCGGGGCTGCGGCGGAGGGCGAAATTTTTGTGCGCTCCGCCCAACCCCGCTGTTGACCGGGGCGCCACCGCCCCCTATGTTGCGCCCCGCATCGGCAACAGGCCGCATGCTTCTGTGATCCGGTAGCTCAGTCGGTAGAGCACGTGACTTTTAATCATGTGGCCGTGGGTTCGAATCCCACCCGGATCACCATTCCCCTCAATAGCTTAGCGGTCTGACGGAACGCTGGTTCGGACTCCTCCTGCAAACCGGCCCATGGCGGATTGCAAGGGATGGGGTACCGCTCCCGGTTGCCGCCTGATTAAAAAGATCGGGCGGGCGACCCCTCGTGTCACCCCGGCGGCGAGCCGGAACCTTCCGCCAACCTCCGGTGTTGCTTGGCGGCAGCGTCAAGAGGGGGAGTCGCCGGCATGAACCGAGCCATCGATCCGTATGCCGACACCATGGGCGGCGTCGCGGCGGGCACAACAGCAAGCACCGCACCCACATCCGAAACCCCGGCCGAAACCCCGGCCGATACCCCGGCATCGCCGTCCGGCCGGCGTGGAAAGGACGAGATCGAGCAGGATATCCACGCCATCCGCGGCCGCATGGACGCGGTTCTCGACGAGATCGAGTTCCGCCTGTCGCCCGGCCAGATGTCGGGCGGCGTCATCGAGGTGGTGCGGGATGTGGTCGAGGGCAACCCGTCGCGCATCGCCCGCGCCATCCGCTCGAACCCCTGGCCGCTGGCTCTGGTGGCCGCGGGTGCCCTATGGTTCGCCTGGACCGTGTCGCGCACGCCGGAAGCCGAACCGACCGTCTCGGGGTCCGCCGGGGGACGGGTCGCCGACGGGACAACCCAGGATGTGCTGAGCGTTCTGGTCGCCGCGTGCCGGCAGGGCGCCACCGGCTTCCGCCAAGCCGAGATGGTTCTGCACGATCCCGATCTGACGGCGCGGCTGTCCCAGGTCGCCAGCCAGTTCGACCGCAGCGCCGCCGCCCTGGAGGCGGAACTGGTGCGCCGCGGCGGCGGCCGCGATCTGCGGGCGCCCGTCCACGCGGTGTGGCGCGAGCTGGACACCGAATTGGGTGGTGCGCGGACGCGCGGCGGGCTGCTCCGCGGGCTCGAAAGCGGCGTGGAGGGCACGCTCGGGCTGTTCCGCAACAGTCTGCACGAAGAGCTTCCCGAGGAACTGACGGTGATCGTCGGCGCCCATTTCCACGAGATCGAGACGGTGCGCCACCGCGTCGGCGCCCTGCGCGAAGCGGTCGCGTGAGGGAGGGGACATGCTGGGGCTGAGCCGTCGCCACCGCTATGAGTATCCGCGCGTCGAGATGGGGGGGCGGGGACGGTCGGCGGACCGGCCGTCCGATATTCCCAAGGCGGGCTGGAAGGACATCCTCTGGCGCACCTGGGAAGAGCAGGGCAAGGACAACATCTCCATCGTGGCGGCGGGGGTGGCCTACTACGCCCTGTTCGCCATCTTCCCGGCCATCGCCGCACTGGTCTCGCTGTACGGCCTCGTCTTCGATCCGGCGGGGGTGGAGCAGCAGGTGAACCAACTGGCCGGCCTGCTGCCGCCGGAGGCGCTGAACGTGCTGCGCGATCAGGCGCGCAACGTGGCGTCGGCGCCGCAGGAAGGTCTGGGCTTCGGTGTTCTGTTCGGCCTCGTTCTGACGCTGTGGAGCGCGTCGCGCGGCACCAACTCCCTGATCACCGCGTTGAACATTGCCTATGGCGAGAAGGAGCGGCGCAGCTTCTTCTGGCTCGCCGCGCTGTCGCTGGTTCTGACTCTGGCCGGGCTGGTGTTCGTCATCATGACGCTGGCGCTGATCGTGGCGGTGCCCGCGGCCATCAACTTCCTTGGCCTGCGCGACACTCCCATCGGCTGGGCCGCCAGCCTCGCGCGCTGGCCCATCCTGGCGGTGGCGATCGTGCTGGCGCTCGCCGTGCTCTACCGCTACGGCCCGGACCGGCGGCAGCCGAAATGGCGCTGGGTCACCTGGGGATCGGCCATCGCCACGGCGCTGTGGATCATCGCCTCGGTGGGCTTCTCGGTCTACGTCTCGAACTTCGGCAGCTACAACCAGACCTATGGCTCGGTCGGGGCGGGCGTGGTTCTGCTGTTGTGGTTCAACCTGACCTCCTACGTGATCCTGATGGGGGCGGAACTGAACGCGGAGATCGAGCATCAGACCGCGCGCGACACCACGGAGGAGGATGGGCGCGGCCCGAAGCCGATGGGGCATCGGGAAGCCTATGTCGCCGACACGGTGGGGAAGCGCCGGGCCTAACGCATTCCCCGCTCGGCGTCCTCACGGTCGGCGGCTGCCGCAGCTCTGTATGACCCCGTCGACCTTGCGGGCGCCGTCGGCCGTCAGCCGATCGTGGACGAAGTCGGACCACAGGCCGGCCCGGTTCAGATCGTCGGCCACGCAGCGGCAGGTGGCGGTGCAATGCGCCGTCTCCCCGCCGCTGGCGGTGCAGGTGGCCGCACAGGAGGTCTGGAAGCTGCGGACATCCGCCGGGTCGGCGCCAATCCCCATCGCCAGCAGGGACAGCAAACCGAACAGAACGGGCTGGTGGAGCAGATAGACCGCCAGACTGTGCCGCCCGGCCCAGGCGAACCCGCGCCCGACCGCTCCGCCCGGAGTCGTCGCCGGGCCGGGACGCCACATGCGTCCCAGAGCCATCCCGAACAGGAAGCCCCCGAACCAGGGAAAGATCGGCACATAGTCGTTCGATTCCGGCGCGAAGGTCATCAGCCCGATCCAGCGCAGCCAGGGCTCGTCGAACAGAGGCAGGGCGACCGTCTGGCCCAGCGCGATCACCGCCACGCCGAGCAGAAGAAGCGCCGGCCAGGACAGGCGCAGGAGCGCGAGACCGAGCAGGCTCGCCACCGCCATATGGTGCAGCACGCCGAAGAAGATCGGGCTGTCCGGAAACATCGCCAGCGACACCGCCGACACGCCGGCCGCGGCCAGGACGAGCAGCGCGAAGCGCCGCAGGAAGCGGCGCCGGTCGGTGCCGCCGGCCGCCGCCAGGGTGAGGCTGAGGCCGGACAGGATCAGGAAGCTGCCGAGGATGCCGGTGCGCGCGGCCAGCCACAGCGGATCGCCGAACAGGTCGAAATCGGCCAGCCCCAGATAGGTCAGGTCCCAGGAGCCGTGATAGAGGGCCATGGCGAGCAAGGCCACGCCGCGCGCCAGGTCGATGACGCCGACGCGCCGCGCCGTCCTGGTCGCCGGGGCCGCCGTCGCGGATGAGGTGGGAAGGATGGGCATGGGCGCGACTTTTGCCGGAACGGCACGCCCCTGTCCACCGGTGCCGTCCACCGGTGCCGTCCACCGGTGCCCGTCAGGGGGCTGTGGTCTGGGAAAGAACCAGCCGGGCCGTGGTGCCCCCTTCGCGGGATCCGGTCATGCTGAAGCTTCCGCCGATCTGGGCGGCCAGCGAGCTGACGATCTTCAGGCCGAGGCTGGAGGGTCGCGTCAGGGAGAAGCCGTCGGGAAGACCCGCCCCGTCGTCGCACACCGTCAGCACAAGCCCTCCGTCGTCGGCGCGCAGGTCGACGGCGATCCGTCCGGCCTCGCCGTTGGGGAAACCGTGCTCCAGGGCGTTGCTGACGAGTTCGGTGAGGATCAGAGCCAGCGGGATCAGGGTGTCCGGCGGCAGGTCGGACTCCGCGGCGCTGACCGTGCAGTCGATCCGCTCCGCTCCGGAGGTGTTCAGGATGTCCTGGCACAGCTCGCGCAGGAACGGCTCCATGTCCATCGGCCCGTCGTGGGGAGCGTGAAGCCGGCGGTGCAGGCGGCCCAGGGTGGACAGCCGTCCGGCGGCCTCCTCGAGCGCGCGGCGGGCTTCGGGGTCCTTGACCTTGGACCTCTGGATCGCGATCAGCGACGAGGCGAGCTGAAGGTTGTTCGAGACGCGGTGCTGAAGCTCGCTGAACATCACCTGGGTCTGCTGTGTCAGGCGGGCGCTGCGGTTGCGCTCCTCCGCCAGCCGCTCCAGCGCCACGTTCATGGCGTGGATCACCGCGATGTCGACCGCCACGACCAGCCCGAAGAAACCCAGCGCAAGGGCGCTGCCGGGGGCAGATCGAGCGATTGGCTGGTGCCGAGGAAGAAGTACCAGGAGGCCAGCCCGCTCAGCAGCGCGGTCAGGATGCCCGGCCACATCCCGGCGAGGAAGGTGGTGACGATGACCGCCGGGAAGAAGGTCAGGAAGGGAAAGCCCGCCGGCAACCGGTCGTCCAGGGCAAGGCGCGCCACCAGGGCGACGGCAAAGGTCGCCAACGCGAACATGAACCCCAAACCCTTGTGCCCGCGCAATCGGGAGAGCTGGGCAAGAGTCATATGCGGCGGTCGTCCGTTTCGAAAGCAGGGAACGGACGATGCCGTCCGCGGGGAAGAGCGTCTACGATATGGAGATTCGTATGCGAACGCACCGCCTTTTATACGGGTGCTTGGCAAATTAAGTTCGATCTTCGTGGGGTTTGTCCAGCGCTTGGCCGCAAGCCTTCAAGCGTCCGTTACGGTCTTGCAGATCGGCGCATTGCGCCAGCAACGGCGCCATCGAGCGCCGCGCGGCGATGCGGGCGGCGGTCTCCGCGGATTGCCGGGCCGCGCCTCTCACCCCCTGCGCGGCCAGTCCACGGGCCAGCGCGAGTCGCGCCCAGGCCTCGTCCCCCGACTGTCCGGCGGTCGCGGCCTTATCGGCGGCGTCGCGGGCGTTGCGGACGGCGTCCTCCGGCTGGCCGGAGAGCAGGGCGGCCTCGGCGATCCAGATCAGGATCTGCGGTTCGTGGCGCCGGATGCCGAGCATCCGCGCGTGCTCCCGGCTGCCAAGCAGCAAGGACGCCCCGTCGTTGAGGGTCCCGGTGCGGACCAGGGCGTAACCCAGCGCGCCGAGGACGAGGGGCTGGCAGGCGTGCAGGCGGATCGTCTCGGTGATGGCGACGGCCCGCTTCAGCGGCTCCACCGCCACGGCGTAGCGTTGCGCGGTCAACGCGGCCCAGCCGAGATGCAGGCAGGCCAGGGCGCGCGACGCGGCGTGGCCGCTGTCCTCCGCCTGGGCGAGCGCCGCACGGGCCAGCCGCAGCGCCTCCTCCGGGTCGCCCAGCTCCGCCCGGCAGCGCGCCCGGTGCGCTGCGATGCACACCGGAGCCAAGGCGGTCGGACCGTGGAGGCGGGGCGTGTTCCCCCAGGGCGCCAGTTCGGCGGCGGCGCGCAGGATGGTGTCGGCGTGGCGGAAGCGGCCCTCTTCGGTCAATCCGCGCCCCAGTTTGATGAGCGTCTGCACCTGTTGATCGGGGCTTCCGGTGCTCCGCCAGATCCGCAGAGCCGTCATGCCCGTCCGCCGGGCCGCCGACAGGTCGCCGCCGGCCCAGTGCAGGCTGGCCAGAAGCGACAGGGCGCGCGCGGCGCGCCATTGGTCGCCGAGGTTTTCGGCGAGCGCGTGGGCCATTTCCGCCGCTCTCGTCGCGCCGCCATCCAGTGGCGGGTGGGTGCGGGCCAGGGCGGTCCACAGGTCGATCCGGCGTTGCGCGTGCCGACGGGTCATGGGCAACCGGTCCAGCGCGGTCAGAGCGTCCCTGTAATGACGGGCGGCGTCGGCGGGGCGGCTGCCCGCCTCCGCCCGTCGCCCGGCGTGCCGCGCGCAGGCGCAGGCCAGCGCCCACTCGCCGGCCAATGGGGCGTGGTGGGCCATCCACTCGATCCGTTCCGGCCGCCGGTCGCGGCGCAGCGCGTCCAGAAGCTGGCCATGTGGCTTCGGATCATCGCCATCGGGGCCGACGGCGTCGGCCGGTCCGTCATCCGGTCCCGGCAGGACGATGCGCCGTGCCGTGCCGGAGGGCACCCAACCACCGGGCCGCTCGCTGGGCGTGGGTGAGCGGAAGGTCAGCAGGCACAGCCGCGCGTCCTCGACGGCGTTGCCGAGCGTGTCGAGCAACGGCACCGTCAAGCCGCGAGCCCATTGGACGTTCTCCACCACGATCAGGACGGGGCGTTCGTAACACAGGTCCAGTATGGCGGATGCCAGCCCCTCCACCTGGAATTCCGCCCTCTGCACGCCGTCCAGCCCGAGCCAGAGCGGCTGGAGCGATGGAAAGCCCAACAGGCCGCGCACCGCCTCTCCGGCCAGTTCACCGCCACCGCGCTCGGCCGCCAGGGCGATGTCCCGACGGGCTTCGTCCGGAGAGCCATCGGGCAGAGTCAGAAGGCTGACGGCCACCGCTTCGAGATCGTCGGGTCCGCCCAGCGGCGGCAGCCGGGACTGCGGCCAGCGCAGGACGCTGAAACCGGCGGCAACGGGGCTGTGGACAAGCGTTGCGATCAGACGGTCGGCGTCGCCGTCCGCTGCGGTCAGTGAAAGGACGGAACCGATGCCCTCCTCGGCCCGATGCAGGGCGTCCGCGATCTCCGCCAGCGCGCGCCGGAACGCGGCGCCATCGGGTGGCGCCCCGGCATCATCCTGAGCGACGGACCGCGGCTGCGCCATCGGTTTCCCCGTGGTGTTGGTGCTGTGGAACGCACATACCGTTCCGGCATGCCGGAGCATGCGGAAAGACAATGCCAGATTTCGAGTTGGATGGCCTGCGCTTCTTTTGGTGATGAGGCGAGAGGATCGGAGACATACTGCCGCATGCCGCTCGACGAGCCGTTGCGTCCGGAAAGCGAAACGGCGCCGCGGATTTCCGGGCGCCGTTCGTTATTGCCTGTGGTCGTTACAACCTTTCCGAAGGTCTTAACCGGAAGGTTCTGGGTCCTTTCGGTTGTGCCTCCGGTGCCGTGTCAGCGCTTCACGGCGATGCCTTCGACCTGCGACACGTCGCGCACCGCGCCACGGTCGGCGCTGGTGGTCAGGGCGGCGTAGGCGCGCAGCGCCGGCGAGACGACGCGGTTGCGGTTGGCCGGCTTCCAGGCGTCGGCGCCCTTGGCGTTCTCGGCATCACGGCGGCGCTGCAACTCCTCGTCGGACAGGGCGAGGTTGATCTTGCGGTTGGGGATGTCGATCTCGATCCGGTCGCCGTCCTGGACCAGACCGATGGCGCCGCCCTGCGCCGCTTCCGGCGAGGCGTGGCCGATCGACAGGCCCGAGGTGCCGCCGGAGAAGCGGCCGTCGGTGACCAGGGCGCAGGCCTTGCCCAGCCCCTTCGACTTCAGGTAGCTGGTCGGGTAGAGCATCTCCTGCATGCCGGGGCCGCCGCGCGGGCCTTCGTAGCGGATGACCACCACATCGCCCGCCTTGACCGTGTCGCCCAGGATGGCTTCGACCGCCGCGTCCTGGCTTTCGAAGACGCGGGCCGGGCCGGCGAAGACGAGGTTGGAGGCGTCCACGCCCGCCGTCTTCACGATGCAGCCCTTCTCGGCGATGTTGCCGAACAGCACGGCGAGGCCGCCGTCCTTGCTGAAGGCGCTGTCGACGGAGCGGATGACGCCCTTGTCGCGGTCGAGGTCCAGTTCGGGCCAGCGCTTCTCCTGGCTGAAGGCGATGGTCGTCGGGATGCCGCCGGGAGCGGCCTTGAACATGGTGTGCACGCCCTCGTCCTGGGTGCGCTTGACGTCCCAGCGGTCCAGCGCGTCGCCCAGCGTCTTGGCGTGGACGGTGGCGACGTCGCGGTTCAGCAGCCCGCCGCGGTCAAGCTCGCCGAGGATGCCGAAGATGCCGCCGGCCTTGTGCACGTCCTCGATGTGGACGTCGGACACCGCCGGGGCGACCTTGCAGACGTTGGGCACGCGGCGCGACAGCCGGTCGATGTCGGCCATGGTGAAGGGCACCTGACCCTCCTGCGCGGCGGCCAGCAGATGCAGCACCGTGTTGGTGGAGCCGCCCATGGCGATGTCCAGCGTCATCGCGTTCTCGAACGCCTCGAAGGTGGCGATGCCGCGGGGCAGGGCGGTCGCGTCCTCCTCCTGGTACCAGCGGCGGCACAGTTCCACCGCCATGCGGCCGGCGGCCAGGAACAGCTCCTTGCGGTCGGCGTGGGTCGCCAGGATCGTGCCGTTGCCGGGCAGCGAGAGGCCCAGCGCCTCGGTCAGGCAGTTCATCGAGTTGGCGGTGAACATGCCGGAGCAGGAGCCGCAGGTCGGGCAGGAGCCGCGCTCCATCACCGCCGCCTCCTCGTCGGTCACCGTCGGGTCGGCGGCGGCGACCATGGCGTCGATCAGGTCCACGGCCTTGGTCTTGCCGCGCCAGTTGACCTTTCCGGCCTCCATCGGGCCGCCCGACACGAAGACCGCCGGGATGTTCAGCCGCATCGCGGCCATCAGCATGCCGGGGGTGATCTTGTCGCAGTTGGAGATGCAGACCAGCGCGTCGGCGCAATGGGCGTTCACCATGTACTCCACGGCGTCGGCGATCAGCTCGCGCGAGGGCAGGCTGTAGAGCATGCCGTCGTGGCCCATGGCGATGCCGTCGTCCACGGCGATGGTGTTGAACTCCTTGGCGACGCCGCCGGCCTTCTCGATCTCGCGGGCGACGAGCTGACCCAGATCCTTCAGGTGGACGTGCCCCGGCACGAACTGGGTGAAGGAGTTGGCGATCGCGATGATCGGCTTGCCGAAATCGCCGTCCTTCATGCCCGTCGCGCGCCACAGGCCGCGGGCGCCCGCCATGTTGCGGCCGTGCGTGGAAGTGCGGGAGCGATAATGCGGCATGTCTCTACCTCAGGGATCGAACATTGCGTGCGGATGCGCAGGGGCAGCAACACTAGCAATCCCGAAGGGCGGAAACCAGACCTCTCGTTCCCTTTTCCGCCCCATTTTCCGGCAGGCGGGGCATAGGAGGTCTGCGGTGAACGGGGAGGGGCGACGCCCCACCCTTGTCGTCCCACCCCTGTCCGCCGCGCGGCTGTCAGCCGCGCGACGCATCCCGGCGCGAGGCCTTTCCCGGCTTTCCGCTGGCGGCACCGCCGCGGGAGATCTGGCCGCCGGTCTTGGTCGTGCCGGTCTGCTCCGCCCGTCCGGCGGCCACGGCCGACAGGTTCTCCGCCGCGGCGCGCGTTCCGCTGCCCCCCGCGGCTTTGGGGGCGGTCTTTTGCGCGGCCTTGGATTTCGCGGACGCCGGCTTCGCGGCGGCCGTCCTGGACCGCCGCTTCGGCGGGGCATCCGGCGCGCTGCTTTCCGTTTCCTCGCTTTGCCGCTCGGCGCGGATCTCGTCATCGACCTCGGCTTCGGCCTGGGCCCAATGCTCGTCGTGCCGGCCGTCGGGACGGCCCTCCCGTTCCCAGATGTCGTGGGCGCGGCGACGCACGCGCTCGGCCCGATCCTGCTCCGGCTTTCGGGTCATGGGGCTGCCTCCTCCTGGTCATGGCGGGTTTGGGACCGGGCGGGTCACGGACCCGTCTTCCCGTCACAACGCAGGAGAGCGGCGGTGGTTTCAAACCATCCGAAACGGCGGGCCGAAAAGCGCGAGACGTACCGTCAGCGGCTTTCCTGCCCGACGAACCGGCTTTCGAAGCGGGCGGCGTCAGAGGGGGCCAACGCCACATGCACATGGGCCTGCCCGTTCTCGTCCCGGCGGTCGAGCACCTGCCCATGTTCGTACAGCCACGCCAGGGCGCGCCCGTCCGCAAGGTTCACAGTCAGTTCCAGCACCTGCCGCCCGGCGGACACGCGACGGTCCAACAGATCCAGCAGGTCGTCGAGACCCTCCCCGGTCAGGGCGGACACGGCGACGGCGCGCTCCTCCCCTTCCATCATCCGCTGGTTGGCGAGGCGCATGTGGAGCGCGCCGCGGGCGGTCGCGGGCATCTGGTCGGTCTTGTTCAGCACCTCCACCACCCGCGGGTCGTTGGCGGCGTCGATCCCGAGGTCGGCCAGCACCGAATCCACGTCCGCCTTCTGCGCCGCCGTGTCGGGGTGCGAGACATCGCGGACGTGCAGGATCAGGTCGGCGGCCTGCACCTCCTCCAGCGTCGCGCGGAAGGCGGCGACGAGCTGCGTCGGCAGTTCGGAGACGAAGCCCACCGTGTCCGACAGGGCCATGGTCTTGCCGGAGGACAGGGCGATCCGGCGCACCGTGGGGTCGAGCGTGGCGAACAGCATGTCCTCGGCGGTGACGCCGGCGCCGGACAGCCGGTTGAACAGGGTGGACTTGCCGGCGTTGGTGTAGCCGACCAGCGCCACCAGCGGCGTGCCGCCGCGCTGCCGGGCGGAGCGGTGCAGCTTGCGCGTCCGCCGCACCTCCTCCAGGTCCGACTTCAGACGGGTGATGCGTTCGGCGATGAGGCGGCGGTCGAGTTCGAGCTGGCTTTCGCCGGGGCCGCCCAGGAAGCCGAAGCCGCCGCGCTGGCGCTCAAGGTGGGTCCAGGACCGCACCAGCCGCGAGCGCTGGTAGGTCAGGGCCGCCAGCTCGACCTGCAACTGGCCCTCCCGGGTCTGGGCGCGGTCCCCGAAGATCTCCAGGATCAGGCCGGTGCGGTCGATCACCTTGGCCATGAAGCGGCGTTCCAGGTTGCGCTGCTGCACCGGGCTGAGCGGATGGTCGATCACCACCAGATCGGCGTGGAAGGCTTCGACCATACCGCCGATCCGCTCGGCGGTCCCGCGCCCGAACAGGGTGGCGGGGTCGGGACGGGCGACGCGGATCACCTCGGCGTGCGGCACCTCCAGCCGGATCGCCTGGGCGAGAGCGATCGCTTCGGAAAGCCGCGCGTCGGGCTGGCGCGCGGCGGTGTTTCCATCGTCGGGGTGAGTGGGCAGAACGGGCAGGATGACCAGGGCGCGGCCCGCGGAGGACGGTGCCGCGCCGTCGGGGTCGTGCCCCTGGACGCTGCGGGAAGCCGAGGCGGTGGAACGGGGTGACGGGCGGTCGTCGGGATCAGGCATCGGGCTGGCACCGTTCCTTCTGGCAATGGGGTTGAGCGATCAGGAGTTGCAGGTCTGCAAAAAACAGCGCGCCGCTGCCGCGGTTCCAAAACCGTCCGGAATCGTGCACAAACCGCTGGCGTGTAACCTCTGGACATACTCCGATCATGTCATCCCCGGACCGCGGCGCCACGTCTCCCCGTTTGGTCATGCCCAACCGCTCCGCCGGGGTGCCCGGCGCCGGCCTGCTGGACCGCTGGCCCTGGTGGGGTCTGTGCACGGCGCTGGCGGTGGTCATGGTGGTGTCGGCCCTGGCGATCGGCTTCCGCACCCCCTACTGGTCGCACGCCGACCAGGATCTGGTGCTGGCCTATCACGGGCTGCTGTTCAGCGAGGGGCTGCCCCAGGAGTATTTCGACCATCCCGGCTACACCTATTTCCTGGTGATCGAGGTCTGGTACCGGCTGCTGCACGCGCTGGGGCTGATGCCGGTCATCACCCTGTCCGGTCTGCCGCCCGCCGCCGACACCGCCGCCTACAACGCAGCCTGGCAAAATCTGGTGGAGGCCGGGCGGGCGCTGTCCATCCTCGTCACCACCGGATTCGCGCTGATCTACGCCAACCTCGTCCGCGCGCTGGTCGGGGACCGGCGGGTGGCCTTCCTGGCCGCGGTGGTGATGGCCTTCGGCATCGGCCTGTCCACCCAGGCGCGGCAGATGCGCACCGACCTGCTGTCGGCCTCCTTCGTGGTCACGGCGCTTCTTCTGGTGCTGGTCGCCGTCCGCACCGCGCCGGGCTGGCGGCCGCTTCTGCTGCTCGGGCTGGCCGGTCTGCTGGCCGGGCTGGCGGTGGTGACGAAGATCCAGGCGATCTTCCTGGCGCTGGGCATTCCGGTGATCGCGCTGGCCTTCGGGCGCCGATTCACCGAACAGGACGGTCCCCGCTGGATCGCCGCCGGCATTCTGGGGCTGGCGGCGGGCGCGGCGGCGCTGCCCGCGGCGGCCCTGATCCAGCACGGCATCGCCAGCGCCGGCCAGTCGCTCTATCCCTACCGCCCGGTCGGCGGCGGGCTGTCGGGGGTTTATCAGGGGATCGTCGTCGGCTGGGTCGTCCTCGGCATGGCCGTCTACGCGGCGGTGTGGCGCGTGCGCCTGTCCTACGCGGCGGCGGCCATGGCGGCGGTCGCGCTCGGGCTGGCGCTCGGCGTGCTCGCCCTGACGATCCGCCCGCACGAGCAGAACGTGATCGCCGTCGCCAACCTGATCGAGCACATGTTCGTCTTCACCACCTGGAAGCATCAGGCCGCGCTCCAGGGGCAGGAGCAGGTGCTGTCCGACGGGCTGGCGATGCTGCTGGCGAAGGGGCTGTGGCGCACGCTGGCGATCCGCACCATCATCCTTCACCCCGACAACATTCCGCAGACCGTCGTGGTGGAGTGGTTCATCATCGGCGGCTGCATCGTCCTGTGGCGCCGGGGGGAGCGGGTGGCGGCGGCCCAGGCGGCGCTTCTGCTGCTGGTCGCCTGGGGGCTGGAGACATTGTTCTCCCTGCGCGGATTCCAGCGGGCCTACGCCGCCTACACCGACCCGTTGATGGGGCTGGCCGCGGCCTGGGTGCTGCTGCGCCTGCCCGGTCTGCTGGAGCGCGCCCGGACGCGCCGCTGGATCGTCGGCATGGTGGCTCTGGTGGTGGTGGTCGCCCAGGTCTGGCCGGCCATCGAGGCCATCCGCCTGCCCAACCCCGCCGGCCAGTGCGGCTGGATTCCCACCTATATGAAGCGGGCCGAACCCTTCCCCTTCTGCCGCCCCGGTTGAGGTGCGGCGCGGGCATCCCACATCATGGGGACAGGCTGACCACGAGGTTCGACCCCATGGACGACACCGCCGACACCCGCTGGAAGACCGATCCCGAGGCCCCCGACACCGCGGGGAACGCCGCGGGAGGGGGAGGGGCCGACGAACTGGACCAGCGGGTGGCCGCCGCGGCGATGCGGCTCGCCGCCGGGCAGGGCTGGCGCGACACCGGCCTGCTGGCGATCGCGCGGGGGGCGGGGGTGCCGCCGGACGTCTTCTACCGCCGCTTCCCCGACCGGTCCGACGTGCTGGCCGCGGTGTCGCGGGTCGCCGATACGGCGGTCCTCGCCGACGACGCCCCGGCCGGTCCGGACGAGAGCGCCCGCGACCGGCTGTTCGACGTGATGATGCGCCGCTACGACGCGCTGCTGCCCTACCGGGACGGGCTGCGCTCGGTCGTCCGCGATCTGCGGCGGGAACCGCTCACCGCGCTGGCCTTCTCCCGTCACTTCGGGCGGTCGATGGCCTGGATGCTGCGCGCCGCGGGGGTGGAGGCCGACCGGACCGGCGGCGCCCTCCTGGTGGCCGGGCTCGGCGCGGTGCAGGCGCGGGTCATGCGCGTCTTCCTGGAGGACGACAGCGCCGACCTGTCGCGGACCATGGCGGCGCTCGATTCAGAGCTTCGGCGGGCGGAGCGCTGGGCTGGGGCATTACGCCGCAGATCCGGACGCGTCCCTCCATCCGAATCCCATACGGCGCCGCAGGGCGCCCAGGAACCGGGCAAGGAATCGGCCAGGGAATCGGCCAGGGAATCGGCCAGGGAACCAGGAAGCGCGTCCGCTGGTTGAGGTTCCATGAGCCGCGGTGTAGCCCCTGGTGCGACGCACAAGGGCGTTGACTATCTTTTTGGCAATCTGCATAGTCGCGCCACAGGTTTGCTGCGTCGCAGCATGCCCGCAAATCCTTTCGTCGGGGGTGAGAACCATGGCCAAGCAGTCGTCCGGTAACCCGTTCCTCGAATTCGATCTGTCCAAGGTGCTGGGCGATTACAAGGTGCCCGGCCTCGACGTCGAGTCGATCCTGGCGAGCCAGCGCAAGAACATCGAGGCGGTGACCGCCGCCAACCAACTCGCGATCGAGGGTCTGCAGGCCGTGCTCCGCCGCCAGGCCGAGATCGTCCGCTCCTCCGTCGAGGAGGCCGGCAGCTATGTGAACCAGGTCGCCGCCGCCGGCACGCCGGAAGAGAAGGCCGCCAAGCAGGCCGAGCTGGTCAAGGTCGCCTTCGAGAAGGCCCTGTCGAACATCAAGGAACTGGCCGAGCTGGTCGCCAAGTCCAACACCGAGGCCGCCGACGTGCTGTCCAAGCGCGTGTCGGAGAGCCTGGACGAGGTCAAGGCCGCCATCGCCAAGAAGTAAGCTCCTCTCCATTGGAGAGTGCCGCAAGGGGCCGCCCACCGGGGCGGCCCTTTCGCGTTTCAGCTTCGGCGCCACCAGTGCTAGCCTTGCCCCTGACGATTGAAACCGCGACAACCGCAACAGGGCAGGGACGAGACCCGTGACCATCAGTTACGACGATTTCCTGAAGGTGGACATCCGCGTCGGCACCATCACCGCGGCGGAGCCCTTTCCGGAGGCGCGCAAGCCGGCCTACAAGCTGACCATCGATTTCGGGCCGGAGATCGGCACCCGGCGCAGCTCCGCCCAGATCACGCGCCACTACACGCTCGACGAGCTGGTGGGGCGGCAGGTGCTGGGCGTGGTGAATTTCCCGCCCAAGCGCATCGGCCCCTTCACCAGCGAGGTCCTGTGCCTGGGCCTGCCTGACGCGGAGGGCGAGGTGGTGCTGGTCGGGCCGGGGCAGGGCGTGCCGAACGGCGGGCGCCTGTACTGAGCTGCCGAAAAACAAAAGGGTGACGACAAACAAAAGGGCCGGGAGGCGATGCCGTCCCGGCCCTTTTGCTTCAGGGGACTCCCCTTACTCGGCGCGTTCGATGGAACCCC
This sequence comes from Azospirillum sp. TSH58, assembly GCF_003119115.1. NCBI lineage: Bacteria > Pseudomonadati > Pseudomonadota > Alphaproteobacteria > Rhodospirillales > Azospirillaceae > Azospirillum > Azospirillum sp. TSH58. The sequence continues at coordinate 132,261 of NZ_CP022367.1, read as the reverse complement.
AGAGGTCGTATTCGTCGGCGTGCTCGATGGTCACGTCCACGATGTCACCCGGCTTGACGTTCGTCTCGCCGTTCAGGAAGACGTTGCCGTCGATCTCCGGCGCGTCGGCGTAGGAGCGGCCGATGGCGCCCTCCTCGTCGACCTCGTCGATGATGACGCCCAGCGTGAAGCCGACCTTCTGCTGGAGCCGCTCGGCGCTGATCGCCTTCTGAGTCTCCATGAAGCGCTCCCAGCGCTCCTGCTTGACCTCTTCCGGAACGGCGCCGGGCAGATCGTTGGCGGTGGCCCCCTCGACCGGCTCGTACTTGAAGCAGCCGACGCGGTCGAGCTGCGCTTCCTTCAGCCAGTCCAGCATGAACTGGAAGTCCTCCTCCGTCTCGCCGGGGAAGCCGGTGATGAAGGTGGAGCGCAGCACCAGATGCGGGCATTCCTGCCGCCACTTCCGGATGCGGTCGAGCTGCTTCTCCTGGGCCGCCGGGCGGCGCATCGCCTTCAGCACCGTGGGAGAGGCGTGCTGGAACGGGATGTCCAGATAGGGGAGGATGCGGCCCTCCGCCATCAGCGGGATCACCTCGTCCACATGCGGGTAGGGGTAGACGTAGTGCAGGCGCACCCAGACGTCGAAGTTCGCCAGCTCGCGACAGAGGTCGATGAAGCGGGCCTTCACCTTGCGCCCGTACCAGTCCTCTTCCGCGTATTTGCGGTCGATGCCGTAGGCGCTGGTGTCCTGGGAGATGACCAGCAGTTCCTTCACGCCGGCGGTTGCCAGCTTCTCCGCCTCGCGCAGGACCGAGACGACCGGACGGCTGACCAGATCGCCGCGCAGGCTGGGGATGATGCAGAAGCTGCAGCGGTTGTTGCAGCCCTCGGAAATCTTCAGATAGGCGTAGTGGCGCGGGGTCAGCCGCAGCCCTTCCGGCGGCACCAGATCGGTGAAGGGGTCATGGACCGGCGGCACGGCGTCGTGCACGGCGTTGACCACCTGCTCGTACTGGTGGGGGCCGGTGACGGCCAGCACGTCCGGATGGACCTGCCGGATCATGTCCGACTCGACGCCCATGCAGCCGGTCACGATGACGCGGCCGTTTTCCTTGATCGCCTCACCGATGGCCTCCAGCGATTCCTTCTTCGCGGAATCGAGGAAGCCGCAGGTGTTGACCAGCACCACGTCCGCGCCGTCGTAGGACGGCGAGATCTCGTAGCCTTCGGCGCGCAGGCGGGTGAGGATGCGCTCGGAGTCGACGAGCGCCTTGGGGCAGCCCAGGCTGACGATCCCCACCTTGGGGGAGGAGGCCGGGTTGGTCTTGAAACCGGGAATGGACGGGGGCGTGCTGGTCATGGCGCGCATATATAGGCGAGTCGCGGCGCAACGCCAGACAAAACGCGCGGCGCAGCCCCGACACGAGGTGGTAGGTGCCCTGCGTTGTCTCCGCACCGGTCCGGTGAACCGGACGGCGCCACAGGGGGGTGCGACACCTTGTGCTGGATGAGGTTTGAGGTCAATGTTTCGTTTACTGTCCCAATGACGTAGTGTGCGCCCCGTCGTCGGGGGTGGGGGAGTCGTGGACTTGCCTACTGGGGTATGTTAGTTTTGTAAACGTATAGTCTCTGCATCGTACAGACTCGTTGTCGGCTTCTTTGCTGTGCCGCGGGTCAATTTCTGACAACTGTCGAGACCCCGCTGCCATGTCGAAAAGCCCCCAGTCCCTGGCATCGGCGCAGGCGATCGCCGAGGTCATGATGCACATCGGTCACATCGCCGACAGCATGGGCTATACGCAGGGTTTGAAGCCGTCGCAGTGGACGGCGCTGCGCTACTTCGCGCGCGCCAACGACAGCCAGCGGACCGTGTCCGCCTTCGCCGATTTTCACGCGACGACCCGCGGCGCGGCTTCCCAGATGGTCGAGGTTCTGGTGACGAAGGAACTGCTGACGCGGGTCCCGGTGCCGGAGGACCGCCGCGTCGTGCAGCTTCATCCCACGGAGAAGGCGCTGGCGCTTCTCGAATACGATCCGCTGAAGGACTTCGCCGCGGTCATCGCCGCCCTGCCGGGGCCGGAGCAGTTCCAGCTCGCCGATCTGCTGTCGCGCGTGCTGAAGGGGTTGCTGAGCAAGCGGGCCTGAACAGGAGAGGTGCACTTGCCCCCTCCCTGACCCTCCCCCGCTTCGCGAGGGAGGGGATAATTCTCCCTCCCCTGCGGAGCGGGGGAGGGCCGGGGTGGGGGAAATGAACTTTTACGCGCTGCCCACCGCCGGCCCCTTCAGCCGCTCGACCGCCTGGGTGACGATCTCATGCAGCCCTTCGCCCCCCGCGCTGCTGTGCTCCAGCAGGCGCTGGCGCATGCGCGGTTCCCAGAAGGCGCGGATGTGGCCGGCGGTTTCGGTCACCGCCTCCTCCTGCGGGTAGGACTGGAAGTAGCTGGCGATCTGGTTCGCCATGCGGACGAGTTCGCGTGTGGTGTCCATGGGGCGGCTCCTGGAATAGCGTTTCAACGGAACAGCATGACGCCGTTGCCGCGCGCGCGCGCGGCCAGCGTCATGCCGGCGGCGCGGGCGAGCTTCAGCGCCAGCGCCGTGGGGGCGGAAATGGTGGCGAGCATGGGGATGCCGATGGTCGCGGCCTTCTGAACCAGTTCGAAGCTGCAGCGGCTGCTCATCACCGCGAAGCCGCCGGACGGGTCGATCCCGGCGCGGGCCAGCGCGCCGGCCAGCTTGTCGAGCGCGTTGTGCCGCCCGACGTCCTCTCGCGCCATCACGATGCGCCCGTCCGGACCGGCCCAGGCCGCCGCGTGCAGGGACTTGTTGGCGCGGTTCATGGGCTGGTGGTCGGGCAGGGCGGCGAAGGCGGCGGCCACCGCCCCCACCGACGGGGTGAAGCCCGCCGTCACCCTCGGCGGCTCGCGAACAGCGTTGGCGAGGCTGTCCACCCCGCACAGGCCGCAGCCGCTCCGCCCCTCCATCGAACGGCGGCGGAGCGAGCCGCGCAGAAGACGCAACGGGTCGGCCACGATGGACAGGATGATGCCGTCCTCCACCGTGCGCACCGCGACGCGGTCGATGTCGGCGGCGCTGCCGACGATTTCCTCGCACAGGCTGAAGCCCAGCGCGAAGTCCTCCAGATCGGCGGGCGTCGCCATCATCACGGCGTGGGAGCGTCCGTTGTATTCGAACGCCACCGGAGTCTCCTCGGCGACCAGCCACGTCACGTTTGCCTGATTCGGAGCCTGATCGGCCGCTTCCGGAAAGCCGGTGCCGCTGGCCGGCAGGGAATGGGCGTGGGTGAGCATGGCTGGTCCTCCGCTGCGCGTTGCCGCTTTACTCCGCCGCCACTTCCACCAGATCGCCGCGGCGGATCTGCCAATCGGACGGGTGGTTGCTCAGCGTCACCTGCACCGCGGTCACCTTGTATTCGGGGCAGTTGGTGGCCCAATCCGAATTCTCGGTGGTGACCACGTTGGCGCCCGTCACCGGGTGGTGGAAGGTGGTGTAGACCACACCCTGCGGCATCCGGTCGGAGATGCGCGCCCGCAGCGTGGTGGCGCCGATGCGGCTGGCGATGGAGACCAGATCGCCGTCGCGGATGCCCCGCTCCTCGGCGTCGTGGGCGTGGACCTCCAGGATGTCCTCCGGGTGCCACGCCACGTTGGCGGTGCGGCGGGTCTGGGCGCCGACGTTGTAGTGGCTGAGGATGCGCCCCGTCGTCAGGATCAGCGGGTAGAAGCGGGAGGCCCGCTCCTCCGTCGGCACATACTCGGTGATCATGAAGCGGCCCTGGGACGCCTTGCCTTCGCGGACGAAGCCGTCGGCGTGCATGATCGGGGTGCCGACAGAGTCTTCGTCGGTGCAGGGCCACTGCACGCTGCCCACCCGGTCCAGCTTCTCGAAGCTGACGCCGGAGAAGGTCGGGGTCAGGCGGGCGATCTCGTCCATGATCTGCGCGCCGCTGCGGTAGAACATGGGATAGCCCATGGCGGTGGCCAGATCGCAGACGACCTCCCATTCCTGCTTGCCGGTCTTGGACGGCATCACCGGGCGGACGCGGTTGATGCGGCGCTCGGCGTTGGTGAAGGTGCCGTCCTTCTCCAGGAAGGAGGTGCCGGGCAGGAAGACATGGGCGAAGGCCGCGGTCTCGTTCAGGAACAGGTCCTGCACCACGACGATCTCCATGGCCCGCAGGGCGGCGAACACATGCTGGGTGTTCGGGTCGGACTGGGCAATGTCCTCGCCCTGCACGAAGATGCCCTTGAAGGTGCCGTCCACCGCGGAGTCGAACATGTTGGGAATGCGCAGGCCCGGCTCGGGGTCGAGCGCCGCGTTCCACACCTCCTCGAACTGCTGGCGGACCACGTCGTCGGAGACGTGGCGGTAGCCGGTCAGCTCGTGCGGGAAGGAGCCCATGTCGCAGGAGCCCTGGACGTTGTTCTGGCCGCGCAGCGGGTTCACGCCGACGCCGTCACGCCCGATGTTGCCGGTCGCCATGGCGAGGTTCGCCATGCCCATCACCGCGGTCGAGCCCTGGCTGTGCTCGGTCACGCCCAGCCCGTAATAGATGGCAGCATTGCCGCCCGTGGCGTAAAGCCGGGCCGCCGCGCGCATCTCCGCCGCCGGGATGCCGGTGTACTGCTCGGTGTTCTCCGGGGAGTGGCGCGGGTCGCGGACGAAGGCTTCCCACCGGGCGAACTCCATCGGGTCGCACCGGTCGGCCACAAAGTTGCGGTCGACCAGATCCTCGGTGACGATCACATGGGCCAGCGCGTTCATCGCGGCCACGTTGGTGCCGGGCCGGAGCTGGAGGTGGTGCGTGGCCGAGACGTGCGGGCTGCGCACGAGGTCGATGCGGCGCGGGTCGATGACAATCAGCTTGGCGCCCTGGCGCAGCCGCTTCTTCATGCGGGAGCCGAAGACCGGGTGGCCATCCGTCGGGTTGGCGCCGATCACCAGGATCACGTCGGACTTGTCGACGCTCCTGAAATCCTGCGTGCCGGCGGAGGTGCCGAAGGTCTGCTTCAGGCCGTAGCCGGTCGGGGAGTGGCAGACGCGGGCGCAGGTGTCGACGTTGTTGTTGCCGAAGGCGGCGCGGATCATCTTCTGGACGACATACACCTCCTCGTTCGTGCAACGGGACGAGGTGATGCCGCCGATGGAGCCGCGGCCATACTTCTGCTGGACCGCGCGCAGGCGGGTGGCGGCGTAGGCGATCGCCTCTTCCCAGGACACGACGCGCCAAGGGTCGTCGATGCTCTCGCGGATCATCGGCTTCGTCTGGCGGTCGGCGTGTGTGGCGTAGCCCCAGGCGAAGCGGCCCTTGACGCAGGAATGGCCCTCGTTGGCGCCGCCGTCCTTGTGGGGGACCATGCGGACCACGGTGGTGCCCTTCATCTCCGCCTTGAAGGAGCAGCCGACGCCGCAATAGGCGCAGGTGGTGATGACGCTGTGCTCCGGCTGGCCCAGCTCGATCAGCGACTTCTCGGTCAGGGTGGCGGTCGGGCAGGCCTGGACGCAGGCGCCGCAGGACACGCACTCGCTGTCCATGAACTGTTCGAGAGCGCCCGGCGACACCTTGCTGTCGAAGCCGCGCCCGTCGATGGTCAAGGCGAAGGTGCCCTGGACCTCGCCGCAGGCCCGCACGCAGCGGGAGCAGACGATGCACTTGGACGGGTCGAAGGTGAAGTAGGGGTTGCTCTCGTCCTTCACCGCGGAGCGGTGGTTCTCACCCTCGTAGCCGTAGCGGACGTTGCGCAGGCCGACCGCGCCGGCCATGTCCTGAAGCTCGCAATTGCCGTTGGTCGGGCAGGTCAGGCAGTCCAGCGGGTGGTCGGAGATGTACAGCTCCATCACGCCGCGGCGCAGCCGGCCCAGACGCTCGTTCTGGGTGTGCACCTTCATGCCCGGCGCGACCGGCGTGGTGCAGGAGGCCGGCGTGCCGCGCCGCCCCTCTATCTCCACCATGCACAGGCGGCAGGAGCCATAGGCGTCCAGCATGTCGGTGGCGCACAGCTTGGGCACGGTGATGCCGGCTTCCATCGCCGCGCGCATCACCGAGGTGCCTTCCGGCACGGTCACCGTGCGGCCGTCGATGTCCAGCGTCACCATGGTGGCGGACTCGCGGGCCGGAGTGCCGTAATCGATGTCTTGGATCGACATGGGATCTTAGTCCTTTCCGCTCACTCGGCCGCGACAGCCGCGGGGCTGCGGGTGAAATCCTCGGGGAAGTGCTTCAGGGCGCTGCGCACCGGGATCGGCGTCATGCCGCCCATGGCGCAGAGCGAGCCGTCGGTCATGACCTCGCACAGGTCGTTGAGCAGCGTGATGTTCGTCGCCACCTTCTCTCCGGCGATGATGCGGTCCATCACCTCGACGCCGCGCACCGCGCCGATGCGGCAGGGGGTACACTTGCCGCAGGATTCGGCGGCGCAGAACTCCATGGCGAAACGGGCCTGCCTGGCCATGTCCACGCTGTCGTCGAAGACGACGATGCCGCCGTGGCCGACCATCGCCTCGACCGCGGCGAAGGCCTCGTAATCCTTCGGCAGGTCGAACAGCGAGGGCGGCAGATAGGCGCCGAGCGGGCCGCCGGCCTGCACCGCGCGGATCGGACGGCCGGTGATGGTGCCGCCGCCGAACTCGTAGAGAAGCTCGTGCAGGGTGACGCCGAAGGCCTTCTCGACGATGCCGCCGTGCTTGATGTTGCCGGCGAGCTGGAAGGCCAGCGTGCCGCGCGAGCGGCCGACGCCGAAGTCGCGGTAGTAGTCGGCGCCCCTGTCCAGGATGATCGGGACGGAGGTCAGCGACAGCACGTTGTTGACGACGGTCGGCTTGCCGAACAGACCCTCCAGCGCCGGCAGCGGCGGCTTGGCCCGGACGGTGCCGCGCTTGCCCTCCAGGCTTTCCAGCATGGAGGTCTCCTCGCCGCAGATGTAGGCGCCGGCGCCGACGCGGACGTCGAGGTGGAAGCGGTGGCCGGTGCCGTGGATCTCGTCGCCCAGCCACTTCTCGTCATAGGCCAGCCGGATCGCCTCGCGCATCGTCGCCACGGCGTGCGGGTATTCGGAGCGGATGTAGATGTAGCCCTCGGTGGCGCCCACCGCGATGGCGGCGATGGTCATCCCCTCGATCAGGCAGAAGGGGTCGCCTTCCATGATCATGCGGTCGGCGAAGGTGCCGCTGTCGCCCTCGTCGGCGTTGCAGCAGATGTACTTCTGGTCCGCCTGGGCGTTCAGCACCGTGTTCCACTTGATGCCGGTCGGGAAGCCGGCGCCGCCGCGGCCGCGCAGGCCGGAGTCGGTGACCTCGGTCACGATCTCCGCCGGGGTCATGGCGAGCGCGCGCTCCAGCCCGCGGAAGCCGCCGTGAAGCCGGTAGTCCTCGACCGACAGCGGATCGATGATGCCGCAGCGGGCGAAGGTCAGCCGCTCCTGCCTGGCGAAGTAGGGGATCTTCTCGGTCAGGCCGTGGGCCAGCGCGTGGTCGGCGCCCTCCAGGAAGCCGGCGTCGAACAGCCCGGCCACGTCCTCGGCCATCACCGGACCGTAGGCGACGCGGCCCTCGGGCGTCTCCACCTCGACCAGCGTCTCCAGCCAGAGCATGCCGCGGGAGCCGTTGCGGACGATGCGCAGCGGGATGCCGCGCCGGGTCGCCTCGGCGCGGATGGCGGCGGCGGTCTCGTCGGCGCCCACCGACAGGGCTGCGGCGTCGCGCGGCACGTACACGGTGTGAAGGGCGACGGTGTGCAGGGGCTCGCTCATCGCGCGGCCTCCGTGGCCAGGGTGGAGGCGGTGATGGCGTCGAAGCGGGCCGGGCTGACCCGGCCGTGCAGCGTCTCGTCCACCATCACGGCAGGGGCCAGGGCGCAGTTGCCCAGGCAGAAGACCGGCTCCAGCGAGAAGGCGTCGTCGGCGGTCGTCTCGTGGAAGTCCACCTTCAGGCGGCGGCGGATGTGGTCGATCAGCCCGTCGGCGTTCATCGACTGGCAGGCCTCGGCCCGGCAGACCTTGATCGTGTGGCGGCCCGGGCGGCTGCGGCGGAACTCGTGGTAGAAGGACACCACCCCGTGCACGTCGGCGCGCGACAGGTTCAGCTCACGCGCCAGCAGCGGGATTGCCTCCTCGTCGATGCAGCCGAACTCTTCCTGAAGAGCGTGCAGCATCGGCAGCAGCGCCCCGCGCAGGTGACGGTTGGCGGCGATCACCGCCGTGGCGCGGTCCTCGCTCCATGGAGATCGGGCGTTCATGGTCTCCTCCCCCGCGCCCGCCTGGATCGGCGGCGCTTCGTTGGTGTCTCGTCCGTCAGCGTTACGGACATTGGGGGAGACGCGCAAATTTGATTTTCTGATGCGGTGATAGGGTTTCCCTATCACCACACGGACCGCGCGGTTATGCTGTTGAGATCATAGCCCTTTTTAGAGACCCCAGGGGGCCAGCGCCTCGTCGGTCAAAGAACGCACGCGTTCGGCGAGGCCCGGTTCCGCCGCCACGGCGGCGAGCGCCTTGGCGAGCGGGGCCGGCGGTTCGCGGTCGGCGTAGACGAGTCCGACGGCGTAGGTCAGGTCCGGCTCGGTCAGGGGCAGGGCCACCAGATCGGGGTGGCGGGCAACCAGGGTCAGGAGCTGGCTCGGCACCACGCTGGCGGCCAGACCGCTGCGCACGATGGTGTAGATGGTGACGATGGAGTTCGTCTCCATCAGCGGGACCACCGTCCGGTCGGCCATGCGGAAGGCGGTGTCGGCGATGCGCCGGTTCTGCATGTCCGGGGTGAGCAGGCACAGCGGCAGCTCCGCCGCGTCCGCCCAGCGGATGCTGGTGGCGCCCTCGCGCACCTGACGGCGCTGGGCCAGCAGGAAGTAGCGCTCCGAGAACATCGGCACGGTGCGGACGTTGCTCAGCGGCTCGTTGTCGAGATAGGTGACGGCGGCGTCAAGCTCGAACCCGTCGAGGTCGCGCTGGATGTCGCGCGAGCTGAGCGAGCGCACGCTGGAGCGGATCTGCGGGTAGCGCTCGGCGAAGCGTGCCAGCACATGGGGGACGGCGGGCAGGGCGGTCGGGATGGCGCCGATCCGCAGATGGCCGGACAGGCCCTGGCCCAGCGCCGTCAGCTCCTGATAGAGCCCGTCCCGCTCCGCGACGATGCGGCGGGCGTATTCCAGCACCTTCAGCCCCTCCGGCGTGAAGCCGGAGAATTTCTGCCCGCGCTCGACGATGGGCACCCGCAGCTCGTCCTCGAGCTGGCGGATGGCGTTGGACAGCGTCGGCTGGGAGACGTGGCAGGCCTCCGCCGCCCGGCCGAAATGCTGCTCGCGCGCCAGGGCCAGCAGATAGACGAATTTGCGGAACACAGTCCCCTCCCGCGCGTGATGGGCCGGTGCCCGCTCGGCGCCCGCTCCCGGGCGTCGCGCACGTTATGCCGAATCGGGCACACCGGGGGCAAGGGCGGAGGCGCCGTGCCGGCCGATGACCGCCTCGGGAGTCAGTCGCCCGGCTGCGGCGCCGCAGCGGCGTGGGTGGAGCGCATCAGGGTCCCGCGCTCCGTCACCAGGACGGTCAGCAGCGCCAGCACGCCCAGCACGGTGAAGCCGACGGTCAGCGGGCGCACGGTGCCGTCGAAGGACTGGCCGACGATCCAGCCGACCACCGCCGCCAGGCCGGTGCTGAAGAAGCCGACGAAGGACGACCCCATGCCCGCCACATGGCCCAGCGGCTCCATCGCCATGGCGTTGAAGTTGGGCGCGATCAGGCCGAAGCAGAAGAAGATCGCCGCCATGAACAGGCCGAGGCCGAGCAGCGGCGGATGCTCCGGAAAGCCGAGCAGCGCCATGGCGACGCCGGTCAGCGTGTAGCCGATCAGGGCGACGTGCGACACCCGGTGCATGCCGACCCGCCCGACCAGCCGCGCGTTGACCAGCGAGGCCAGGGCCATCACGCCGGCGATGGCGCCGAAGGCCACCGGGAACAGCGCGCCCAGCCCGTAGACGTCCACGAAAATCTGCTGGGCGCTGCCGACGTAGCTCAGCAGTCCGCCGAACAGCAGGCCCATCGCCGCGGTGTAGCCGACCGTCGCGCGGGTCGTCACCACCTTGCGGAAGGCGTGGCCGAGCGCCGCGGGGGACAGCGGCATCCGGTCCTCCGCCGAGCGGGTTTCCGCCAGCCGCAGCATCGACCAGGCGAAGGCGGCGACGGCGGCCAGGAACAGCGCGCCGAACACCCACGGCCAGGTGCCGAGGCGGAGAATCCCCTCGCCCAGGGCCGGGGCGATGATCGGCACGATGATGAAGATCATCATCACGAAGGACATCACCCGCGCCATGTCGCGCCCGACGAAGCGGTCGCGCACGATGGCGATGGCGACGACGCGCGGGGCGGCGGCGCCGAAGCCCTGCAGCGCGCGGGCGGCCAATAGCGTGGCGAAGCTGGGGGCGAAGACCGCGCCCAGCGAGCCGATGGCGAAGATCACCAGACCGGCGGCCAGCACCGGCTTGCGCCCGAACCGGTCCGACAACGGCCCATGGAAGGGCTGCCCGACCGCGAAGCCCAGCATGTAGGCGGTGATGACGAGCTGCCGGTCGTTCTCCCGCACCACCCCGAAGGAACCGGCGATGTCCGGCAAGGCGACGAGCATGATGTCGATGGACAGCGCCGTCAGAGCCATCAAAAGGGCCATGAGCGCGACGAACTCGCCGAAGCGGATGTCGCCGCTCCGGCCGGCGGAAGCGGAATGGGGCATGGAATCAGGCATTGCGCCACTGTGCCGCGCGCCTGTCTCCGCGGCAAATCGAATTCCCGCAGGCCCGCCATCGATATTTGGACATCGACAATTCAAGGCTGTGCGCGATCGCGGCGCCTTGCCTCGCACATTACCACCTTTTGTGGAGTGCCCAAATTTCATTTGAGAACTTCAAGAACTTCACGCCGGTGCTGCTGAAAATAGTGATAGACGGGCGGATTTTGTGGGAGTCGCCTGAGTGGCTGTCTATAGTGGGTGGCATCAACAGTCTGTGAAAACCGGGTATGCGCCTTCGTCTCCCTTTCGTGGCCTTGCTGGCGCTTCTTCCGCTCGTCGCCTTCGCGGTGGCCTCGATCATGCTGGTGGACCGTCAGCAGGAGCGGTCGATCGAGGAACTGGTCCGCCACGCCACCGATGCGGCGGTGCGGACCGTGGACGGGCGCGTCCTTATGACGCGCAGCGCGCTCGAGATCATGTCCACGGCCCGCTCGCTGGACATCGGCGACCGCGCCGTCTGGAGGGATCGGGGAGAACGTGCGCTGCGGCAGCGGTCGGATTGGGTCGCCCTGGAGGTGCGCGACCGCCAGGGTGTCGTCAACCTGCTCCACCGGCCGGAGGAGCCGGGAGCCGGCGGACTCGATCCTGCCGCCCGGTCCGCCCAGGCGGACCATGTGTTCCGTTCGGGAGAGGTCTGGATCAGCGGCGTGATCACCGACCCGGCCGGCAAGGTGGAACCGGTCTTCGCCGTCAGCGTGCCGGTCTGGGGCGTGGGCGAGGTGCGGCTGGTCCTCACCGCCTATGTGCGGGCCTGGTCCCTGCGTCAGGTCCTGGTCGATCAGGCGGTGGCGCCGACCTGGATCGTCGCGCTGCTCGACCGCGATGGGCGGATCGTCGCCCGGACGCGGTCTGAAACGGCCTTCGACCCGGCGGTCGGAAAGCCGGCGCCCGAATCCCTGATCCAGGCGCTGAAGACCGGCGACGAATTCTTCCTGTCGCACACCCGGCAGGGAGAGGAGGTGCTGTCGGCGAAGGCCGGCTCCATCGCCGCGTCGGGCTGGCTCCTGGTCCTCGGCACCCCGGCCGAGCCGATCCAGGCGATGGCGCGCCGCACGATCTACACGGTCGCCGGCGGCGGGTTGGGGGCGCTGGCGGTGGCGGCGCTGGTCGCCTGGACCCTTGTGCGCTCCCACAATCGGCGGGAGGCGGCGGAGCGGCGGGCGCGGGTGGCGGAGGCCGCGGCGGAGGCCGACCGGCGGTCGCAAGCCATTCTGGAAAGCACGACGGACGGCGTCTACGAGGTCGACCGGTCCTGGCGCATCGTCTACATGAACGGACGCGCGCGCGGCCTGATGGGCGGCAGCAGCGACCTGACCGGGCAGCGGCTGTGGGAGGCCTTTCCCGACGCCATGGGGACCGTGCTGTGGGACCGCCTGCACATCGCCATGAGGGACCGCCATCCGGATGAGTTCGAGGCCTATTTCGCGCCGCTCGGCGTCTGGCTGTTCCTGAGGGTCTTCCCGTCCTCCGCCGGTCTGGCCATCTATTTCCAGGACATCAGCAAGCGTCTTCTCGCCGAGCGGGCGCTGGAGCGCGCGGTCGAGCAGGCGAACCAGATCCTGGAGAGCATCGGCGACGCCTTCTACGCCATCGACCGCGACTGGCGGATCACCTACGTGAACAAGCGCGCCCAGGAGATGTTCGAGCGCCCGCGCGACGACCTCATCGGCCGCTGCCTGCTGGACCTGTTTCCGGAGGTGGCGGGCAACACGATCATCCGCAGCTTCGAGGCGGCCATGGCCGACCAGCAGCCGCGCCAGTTCGAGGCGCTGTCCGGCATCTTCCAGCGCTGGACCATGTTCAACGTGTACCCGCAGGCGGGCGGCGGCCTGTCCATCTACTTCCGCGACGTGTCCGCCCACCGCGCGGCGGAGGCCGCCCTGCGCGCCAGCGAACACCGCTACCGCACCCTTCTGGAAGCGCTGCCGCAGATGGTCTGGACCTGCCGGGCGGACGGCGGCTGCGATTTCCTCAGCCAGCAATGGCTGTCCTACACCGGCCAGGGGGCGGAGGAGGCGCGGGATTTCGGCTGGACCGAGACCATTCATCCCGACGATCGAAAGCGCCTTCTCACGGTTTGGATGCAGGCGGTCGAATCGCGGACGATCTTCGACACCGAGGCGCGTATCCGCAGCGCCGCCGGCACCTACCGCTGGTTCAAGCAGCGTGCCCTGCCGATCACCGACCCGGAGACCGGAGAGGAGCGCTGGTTCGGCACCTCCACCGACATCACCGACATCTTCGAGGCGCGCAACGCCATGCAGGCCGCCAAAGAGGAGGCGGAAGAGGTCGGCCTGCGCTTCCGCACGCTGGCGGACTCCATCCCGCAGCTCGCCTGGATGGCCCGTCCGGACGGGCGGATCTTCTGGTACAACAAGCGCTGGTGCGACTACACCGGCGTCGAGGGCGCGGACGCCGCTTCCGGTCCTCTGTGGGACGGAATCCTTCCCGCCGACCACGCCGAACGTGTCACCGCAAGCCTCCAGCGGTCCTTCCAGACCGGGGAACCGTGGGAGGATACCTTTCCCATGGCCGGACGGGACGGCGCTTTCCGCTGGTTCCTGTCACGGGCGCTGCCCGTGCGCGACTCCGATGGTGCCGTCGTGCTGTGGTTCGGCACCAACACCGACGTGACCGACCGTCTGGAGGCCGAGGACGCCCTGCGCCGCGCCAAGGAGGAGGCGGAGCGGGCGGCCCTGTCGAAATCGAAGTTCCTCGCCTCCGCCAGCCACGATCTGCGCCAGCCGATGCAGTCGCTGTTCCTGTTCTCCGGGGCGCTGCACGGCTATGTCCAGGGGGAGAAGGGGATGAAGGCGCTGCGCCTGCTGGAGAGCGGGCTGGATGCGCTGAAAGGGCTGCTGGACAGCCTGCTCGACGTGTCGCGGCTGGACGCCGGGGTGGTGAAGCCGACGCTGGAGGACTTCCCGGTGGCGCTTCTGCTCGACCACATCGCGGCGGGCTACGCCCCGGTGGCCCGCGGCAAAGGGCTCGACTGGACGATGGAGGGATGCCCGCTGAACATCCGTTCCGACCGCGTGCTGCTGGGCCGGATGATCCGCAACCTCGTGGAGAACGCCATCCGCTACACGGAACGGGGCAACATCGCCATCACCTGCACGGTCGTCGACGGACGGATGCGGATCACCGTGGCCGACACCGGCATCGGCATCTCGGCCGAGCATCTGCCCCGCATCTTCGAGGAGTTCCATCAGGTCGGCAACCCGGAGCGCGACCGCAGCCAGGGGCTCGGGCTGGGCCTCGCCATCGTGCAGCGCATCGGCCAGCTTCTCGGGCATCCGGTGACCGTCCGCTCCACGCCCGGCGTCGGGTCGGTCTTCACCATCGAGGTGCCGTTGGGCGAAACGCCGAAGCCCGTCGAAGTCGTGTCCGCGGCGCCTGCGCCGGCGCCGGCGCCGGTGGTGGCCGTAGGCGGGGAGGAACGGCTGGCGATGGTCGTCGACGACGACGCCATCGTTCTGCTGGGCCTCCAGGCGATCCTGCGCGAATGGGGGTACGAAGTTCTGATCGCCGGTTCGGGGGAGCAGGCGGTGGAGAAGCTGCGGTCGGCCAGCCGCAAGCCCGACATCATCATCGCCGACTACCGGTTGCGCGAGGGCAAGGTCGGCACCGACGCCATTCTCGACATCCGCCGGCTGTTCGACGCCGAAATTCCGGCCATCGTCGTGACCGGGGAAACCGGGCCCGAGTGCCAGCGCGACGCCGTGCGCCACGGCTTCGGCCTGATGCACAAGCCGGTGACCCCGCGCCAGCTCGCCGGGGCCATGGAGCGCTCCCTGCAACCGGCGGAGTGAGGCCGGCGGCCTTTGGGGGTCAGTCGCCGCCGCCGCCCATCGCGGGCGGGCTGGGGGGAAGGCGGCGACGGGTCTCGCGGTGCAGGATGTAGAGGCCGCTCACCGCCACCACGGCGGCTCCCGACACCATGTGCAGGGTCGGCATCTCGTTCCACAGCATCCAGCCGAACAGCACGGCCCACAGCAGCGCGGCGTAGTTGAAGGGCGCCACCACCGCCGCCGGGGCCAGAGAATAGGCCCGCGTCAGGAACAGCTGGGCGCCGCCGCCCAGCACGCCGGTGGCCGACAGCAGGGCGAAATCGGTCAGGCTGTGCGGGGTGACCCACACGAAGGGCATGACCAGCGCCAGGATCAGGGTGGTGATCGCCGTGAAGTAGAAGACGATGGTGTTGGCCCGCTCGGTCTTGCTGAGCTGGCGGATCGCCACCATCGCGAAGGACTGGCAGAAGGCGGCGCCCAGCGCGACCAGCGCCCCCAGATGGGTCAGCATCTCGCCCGACGGCCGGACCATGATGAGAACGCCGACGAAGCCGACCAGCACCGCGCTCCACCGGTGGATGCCGACCTTCTCGCCGAGCAGCGGCACCGACAGGGCGGTGAGGAACAGCGGGGCCGAGAAGTTCAGGGCCACGGCGTCGCCGAGCGGCAGCAGGTTGAACGACCAGAAGGTCAGCGACATCGCGGTCAGCCCGACGACCGAGCGCCAGACATGGCCCATCGGCCGTTCGGTGCGCAGGTTGCTGATCCAGCCGCCCTGGAGCGAAATGACCACCGCCACGGGGATCAGCGCCATGGCGTTGCGGAAGAAGGTCACCTCGATGACGGGGTACGTCTCCGAGAGCAGCTTCACCAGCACGTTCATCACGGAGAACAGCAGCACCGATCCCAGCATCATGACGATGCCAAGCGGTATGTTCTCCACACGGATGTGGCGGGGCGTCGCGGGACGGGCGGGGGCGGGGGAGAGGGGAGGCGCGGTCACGCCCGGATGCTATCAAGCGCAACCACCCGCGTCACGTTGCCGCGACGCGGGTGGTCATGTCCTGACGGAATGGCCGGATTGCGGCGCCGTGCCGAACCGGCCGCCGAATCGGACGCCGGAACGGTCGTCAGCGGTTGTTGAGCAGCTCGGCGATCTCGGCCTCGGCCAGCAGCCAATGGTCCATCTCGCGCCCATTCGGACGGCCCTCGCGCTCCCAGATCTCGTAGGCGCGCTCCTGCACCATGCGGTTCTTCTGGCCGTGCAGCAGGCCCTCCGCGATGTGCATGTTGATGCGCGAGAGCGACACCAGCTTGCGCGCCTCGATGGAGCCCTTGGTCGCTTCCATGGTGGTGAGGGTGACATACTGCGCGAGGTTGCGCAGGTTCGCCTTCACCTCGGAATCCAGGGTGTTCTCCTCGTTCTGGAGCACCGTCTTGATGGCGACCCAAAGGCGCAGATTGTGGTCCAGCGCGTGGCTCGCCTTCTCCGGCGTGTCGGCCTCGACCAGCAGGCTGGCGGCGTGCAGCAGGGCGACCGCGTCCTGCTCGATGGCCGCGAAATTGGTGTTCAGGACGATTTCCGCCCCGGTGTCGGTGGCGAGCGCCTCGGCCGCTTCAAGCGACGGAGCGGCTTCGACGGTCTTTGCAGTGGCGGTCTTGCGCTTGGCCATGATCGAATCCCCGGCGTTGGTCCCCAGGGTCAATAGAACCAGCCGTCATTAACAAGTGGTTAAGGCGAGTATTGCCAACCCCTTTGCGCAGCCTGCGCGGCAGAGCAACCGCCAAGTGATTCGCGGATGGGCATGCTGCACCGCAAAATAAACAGCGAAACCTCAGCGTCCGGTGAACGCTCCGAACGGCATGCGGTAGTAGAATCCGAAGACGTTGTTGGCCGGCGTGGCGGCGTCCGCGGTGGGGCCGCTGGTGTCGATGCGGCTGTAGCCCAGGCTGAAGCGGGCCTTGTTCTCGAACTGGTAGCCGAGTTCGAGTTGGGAGCGGAACTCGACCACGCTGCCTGTCGCCGCCGGATCGCGCGGGGTGACCGGCAGGGTTCCGGCGCCGACGCTGGGCGTGAAGACGAAGGAGGACCCTCCCAGCGGAACGTCGATCAGGATGCCGCCCATGCCGTAAAGGCTGCCGTCCGGTGCGCTGGGGCCGAGCGACACCCAGGGGCGCACCTCCGCGTATCCGTCGAGCTTGGGCAGGAGGGAGGAGCCGATGCGGATCTTGTTGTGCAGGTCGGACACCTTGGTGTCCGGCGTATCCCCGACGCTGTAGGCGAGGCCGCCGATCTTCCAGTTGCCGATCCGGTCTTCGGGCATCGACAGGGTCTGCGCGCCCGCGGGACCGGAGAGCATGAGGCCCGCCGCGGCAACCACCAGACAGAGGCACGAGGTCCCTTGACGCACGGCGGCCTGCTCCCGATCGATCGTTGACCGTCCTACTCCGGCTGCTCCAGCCTACCGCGTCCGATCCCGGCGCGGTTGTGGCATTACGCGGTGCACCGCACACCCGCGCAAGCGCGTAACGGTGCTACTCCCAGATGTCGTGCGCGCCGCCCTCCGCGTCAATGGTGGGAGGGTTGCCCTGTTTGTGAAGGCCTAGGCGGTTGGCGGGGCTCATCGGGGATCGCGGCGGCGTGCTAGACTGCCGTCATGCAGAACCCCGCTTCCGATCCGGCACAGGACCCGACGCAGACGGTGGCCGCCTTCCTCGCCGATCCGGCGAGCCACGGCGGGGCGGCGGTGGAGCGTGTCGAAACCCACGCCGCCATCGTCTTCCTGGCCGGCGACCGGGCCTGCAAGCTGAAGCGCGCGGTCCGCTATCCCTATCTGGATTATTCGACGGTCGAGCGCCGCCGTGCGGCCTGCGTGGAGGAGTTGCGCCTGAACCGGCGCACCGCGCCGTCGCTCTATCTCGGCCTGGACTCGGTGGTGCGGCGGCCGGACGGCGCGCTCGCCTTCGGTGGCGAGGACGCGGCGGGTGGAACGGCGCTGGACTGGCTGGTCGTGATGCGCCGTTTTCCGCAGGACGCCCTGCTGGACCGCGTGGCGGAACGGGGGGCTCTCGGCGACGACCTGAGTCGCGCCTTGGCCGACGCCGTGACGGCCTTCCACGAGGCCGCCGAGCCACGCCCGGACGGTGGCGGGGCGGCGGCGATGCGGGAGGTCGTGGAGGGCAACATCGCCGAGTTGCGCGCCTGCCCGTCCCTGTTCGCGCCGGAGCGCGTGGAGCGGCTGGCCGAGAGGTCGACGGACGCGCTGCGGCGTCTGGCCCCGCTGCTGGAGGACCGGCGGCGCGGCGGCTTCGTCCGGCATTGCCACGGCGACCTGCATCTGCGGAACATCGTGCTTCTCGACGGAAAGCCGGTCCTGTTCGACGGCATCGAGTTCGACGAGCGACTGGCGGTCATCGACGTCGCCTATGACCTCGCCTTTCTGCTGATGGATCTGGAGCGGCGGGGGCTGCGCCCGCAAGGCAACGCTTTCCTCAACCGCGGCCTGGACGCGACGGAGGACTACGGCGCCCTGGCGCTGCTGCCCCTGTTCCTGTCGATAAGGGCGGCCATCCGCGCCAAGATCGCCGCCAGCACGGCGGCGCTCCGCCCCGGTGCCGATACGGCGCGGAGGTCGGAGCGGGAGGCGGTGGCCTATCTGGACCAGGCCGTGGCGGCGCTGGAGCCGCCGCCGCCGCGGCTGGTCGCCGTCGGCGGCCTGTCCGGCAGCGGCAAGACCCGGCTGGCCCGCGCCCTGGCGCCGTCGCTGGGGGCATCGCCGGGCGCCGTCGTCCTGCGCTCCGACGCGCTGCGCAAGCGCTTTTTCCGGGTTGGGGAGACGGAGCGGCTCCCCGCGGACGCCTACACGCCCGCGGTGACGGAGCGGGTCTACGCCGGGCTGCTGGAGCGGGCGCGGACCGTGCTGGCCGCCGGGCACGCCGTGGTGCTGGACGCCGTCCATGCCCGGCCGGAGGAGCGGGCCGCCGTCGCCCGCCTTGCGGCGGACGCCGGCGTGCGATTCGACGGGATCTGGCTCGACGCGCCGCTGGACGCGCGGATCGCCCGCATCGCCGCCCGCCGTGGCGACGCCTCCGACGCGACGGCGGAGGTGGCCGAGCGGCAGGCTGTCTATGATCTGGGTCCGCTTGAATGGCTGCGCACGAATGCTGGCAGGGATGCGGGGGAAACGCTTGCGGCCGTGCTGGAGCGACTGGTGTAATTCCAGGTGGAACGGGCGCCGCCGGTTCCCCATGGTCTAGTATAGGGGCGGCGCGGCGCTGGAAACGGTGCATCCAGCCGCCGTTCCGACAGGCACCGTCCATAAGATGGGCCGGCGGAAACGGCCCGGGGGGAGATCATGTCACTCAAGACGATCCTTGTGCCGCTGGCCGGACTCGACGGCGACACGGTGGCGCTGAACGCCGCGCTGAAGATCGCGCGCGAATTCGACGCCCATGTCGACGCTCTGTTCGTGTCGCTGGACCCGCGCGACGCCGTGCCCATGCTGGGCGAGGGCATGTCCGGGGCGATGGTCGAGGAGATCATGCGCGCCGCCGAGGGGGAGTCGAAGACCCACCTCCACACCGCCCGCCGCACCTTCGACGATGTGATTCGCGCCGCGGACGTCGAACTGCGCGACGTGCCCACCGGCGTCGAGGCGCCGACCGCCCAGTGGCGGGAGGAAACCGGCCGCGTCGAGGAGGTGGTGCCGCGCGAAGGGCGGCTGGCCGACCTGCTGGTCTTCGCCCACACCACGCTGGACAGCAACACCCAGGCGTACGCGACGGTGGAAAGCGCCCTGCTGGGGGCGGCCCGCCCGCTGCTGCTGGCGCCCGCCACCCTGCCGGACGAGATCGGGCGCACGGTGGCGCTCGCCTGGAACGGCAGCCCCGAATCGGTGCGCGCCCTGACTGGTGCGATGCCTTTCCTGACCGGTGCCGACACCGTCCATGTGCTGACCGCGGAGACCTCCAACACCCAGGCTGCGGCAGGACGTCGCATCGCCCACTATCTCGCTTGGCACGGCGTTAACGTTCAGGTAACCATATTGAAGCCGGGATCGGAACCCGTCGGCCAAGCCATCATCAACAAGGCCGCGGAACTTGGGTCCGACCTCCTTGTGATGGGGGGCTACGGGCACAGCCGGATGCGGGAAATGATCCTGGGTGGCGTGACCCGCTATGTGCTGAATCACGCCGGCCTGCCCGTGCTTATGGCCCATTGACGACGGGGCCGCTCTTTTAAAAAGGCCGGGCTTCCTCGATCCGACGCGCGGCGCCGCGATGACGGGCGCCCTCCACGCCGATGGTTTTCAACCACAAGGGCCACCCGGACTCCGGTCCGGGCAAGGCCCGGCAATCGGGAAGGGAACGCGCCATGTTGACGATCGACGATTGCATCGCGCTCAGCGATCTGACCGAAGCGGAAATCGACGCCATCGCGGAGCATGAGCATCTGCCGGAAATCCTGGCGGTGGAACTGGGCTGCTGTCTCGCCCACGACGCCGAAGGCATCCGCCGGATCGCCCGCATCATCCGCGAGGACATCGAACGGGCCCGCAGCCATGGGCAGACCGTCCATGCCCGCCAGTTGACGATGGTCCTGGACGGCTTCGTGCACGACCACCCGGCCCTGTAGCCCGGCCCTGTAGCCCGCCCTGCAGCGCAGGTCCGCGCGGCAGGAGGTCGACGGGAAGGAAACGCCCCATCCGCACCGCGACGGTGCGTCGGGGAGCGGGGAGGCGCGGAACAACCGGCCCCCCGTTCGGTTGGCATTGGCGGGTTCGCGTCGGGGGGACGGCGGGGAGCGCGCTTGGCGCGCTCCCCCAACCGTCGTGACACCGCGGCGCGTTCTGTCTTGTTCCGCCGCCAGCAAAGGCCGCCGGCAAACAAAGGCCGCCAGCAAAGGACGAACGCCCGTGCCCCTGAAAACGATCCGCCTCGAACTGGCCCGCACCGCCGACCATCCGGAAGGCAGCGCGGAACACGGCTATGAATTCACCGCGCCGCTGACCCCGGACGGCCACCTCGACCTTGAGGAATGGCGCAGCCACAAGCCCGCCTGCACGGTCCGCCGCTTCTGGCGCGGGGAGGACGAGCAGACCGGCCACCTCACCCATCGGGGCAAGGGATGGCTGTTCGATTATGACGTCGACGACAGCGACGACGATGAACCGATTTTCCGTTTCGACCGTCACACGCTGGTGGAGGGCGAATACATCTCCATCACCGAGCATGACGGAGTGCAGCGCCCCTTCCGCGTCGTGTCCGTCCGCTGAGCGCTGGCCGGCTTCCGCGGCGGTCCGCTTGTTCCGGACCCGCCGCGCCGTTCCGCCCGCTCAGGCGGCCAGCTGTTCCTCGCGGTCGCGCAAATTGCGCCCGACCTCTTCGAGAAGCTCGCGCAACGTCTCGGCGGTCATGCCGTCGCGCGTCATGAGGGCGACGATGATGGGCTCGTCCAGGATTTCCGACAGGGTCGGAGCCGTCAATTGGTCCATGTTACCCTCCCTGTTCATTCCGGCCGGCCTTGAGGCGGCGTCGTTTTCCATTGTACGCAAGATACGGTATTTCGCAACAATGATGCGCCGCGAAATAAACTATCACAGTCGGCGTAAGGGTAAAAAAGTGCTGAGTGTTCATGCCTGAACACCGTAACGATGCCTATGCCGGCAATGGGATTACCACGATGGAGGGGCCGTGGGCTCAGCGGCCCGTGTCGCGGTTCCGCGTGATCGTGACTCCGGACCCGGCGGTGTCGGGAAGCAGGGACGACAGTTCCACGTCCACACGAACGTGGCGCACCTTCGGGTAGGCCAGACACAGATCGGCGGTGCGGTCGGCCAGATAGTCGGGACCGGGCAGTGCCTCCTGCGCGCACAGCCGGCGCAGGTCCTCGACGATGTCCTCGTAGGACATGACCGCGGTGATGTCGTCGGGGAAGCTCAGTCCGGGGTGGCTGACCTTCAATTCCAGGCTGATGCGGACGGTGGGGCGCCCGGGGCGCCCGGCGACCGACACGGTGGCGGTGAAGTCGCGCAGCAGGATGGTGTAGGTCGCCGCCGCGCCGGACACATCGGCGCCGAAGGGTCGGGAAACAGGGTCGTTGGCCAAAAAAAGCATCTCCTGGCGGGTGGCGGCCCTGGTCCATGCCCCGCCGGGGGCGGCCGCCTCGTCGCTGCGCCGCGCCCACTATAGCGCAGGCGCCCGCCCGTTCGGCAAGGTCAGACCGCCACCGGAAGTTCCGTGCCGGTGCGGACAACCGTGTCGCGACCCGGCACGGCGGCCAGCAGATCGTCGACGCTGCGCGGGATGGCCGGGTGCTGCAGGCCGCCCGCGATGTCGGCGAGCGGGGCCAGGACGAACGCGCGCTCCGCGATGCGGGGATGGGGGATCTCCAGTTCCGGCGCGTACATCACCAACTCGCCATAGAACAGGATATCGATGTCGATGGGGCGCGGCCCGAAGCGAAGGCCGCCTTCCAGGTCGCGGCCCATCTCCGCCTCGACGCTCTTGATGTGGCGCAGGAGTTCCCAGGGGCCGAGCGCCGTCTGGGCGCGCAACACCATGTTCAGGAAGGCCGGCTGGTCGGTCACATACATCGGAGCGGTTTCGTAGACGGGCGAGGCCAGCGTGATGCGGACCTGCGGAGCGAGCCGTTGCTGCGCGGCCGCCAGATTGGCGGCGCGGTCGCCCAGATTGCTGCCAAGCGCAAGGTAGACCGTGGTCATCGCAAAACCGTCGCTAGTCGAAACCATACCATTGTCAGTCATACCACGATCCTCCGTTCCATCAACCGTCAAAGCGTCCTCACATCCGAAACCAGCCTTCCGTACCCTGAGGAGGATCGGCACCGAGTTGGCAGTGCTGGAGCACGCTCCGGTTTAGGTAGCCGGCTTTCTCCGGGAACCGCAAGCGGTGGGCGGGGTTGTGCCAGTCGTGCGATGATGCGTGGGAGGGCGAGGGTCATGATGCTTCGGCAGGTCGGAACGGCGGCGCTTCTTGGGCTGGCCGGGGCATTTCTGGCGTCCTGCGCCACAGGGCCGGACCCGCAGATCGCCCGGCGGGCCCAGACCGAAATGGTCGGCATGCCGAAGGAGCGGCTGCTCGCCTGCGCCGGGGTTCCGGCGCGGCAGGCCCAGGCCGGCGGGCGGGAATACTACACCTACGTCTCCGACCCCGGTGTCGCCGTCAGCCCGCTCGGCGGCAGCAGCATCGGCGTCGGCGGTTTCGGAGGGGGCGGTTCCAGCGGGGTCGGCGTCGGGCTGGGCTTCGGGCTGCCGATCGGTTCCTCATCGCCCGGCATGTGCGAGGCCACCTTCGTCCTCGGGCCGGGCGGGGTCGTGGAGCAGGTGTCCTATCCGGGCAACGCCTCGCTGTCCGCCTGCACGCCGATCGTCCAGAACTGCGTTCCGCCCGCCCCGCGCTGAACGGCCCCTTCCTGGCTGAAAGGGGGACTGTCGCCGGCCGCGGCCTTGCCGTATCGTCCGGCTATGGCTTGGCTGTGAGAAAAAGGCAGGGGAGGACCACGTCATGGACATGAGCGGCAGCCAGCGCATCACGGCCCCGCGGGACAAGGTTTGGGCGGCGCTGAACGATCCGGACATCCTGCGCCAGTGCATTCCCGGCTGCGAGGAGGTGCAGAAGACCTCCGACACGGAATTCACCGCCAAGGTCGTCGCCAAGGTCGGGCCGGTCAGCGCCAAGTTCTCCGGCAAGGTGACCCTCTCCGACCTCGACCCGCCCAACGGCTACACCATCACCGGCGAAGGCTCCGGCGGGGCCGCCGGTTTCGGCAAGGGCGGCGCCAAGGTCTCGCTGGAACCGGACGGCGAGGCGGCGACGGTCCTGTCCTACACCGCCCACGCCACGGTCGGCGGCAAGCTGGCGCAGATCGGATCGCGTCTGGTGGACGCCACGGCGCGTAAGATGGCGGATGATTTCTTCAACCGCTTCACGGCGGTGGTCGGCGGGCCGGCGCCCGAGCCGGTTCCCGAACCGGTTGCGGAAGCGGCCTCGGAAACTGTCGCGGAGCCTGTGGCGCGGAGCACCGCGGCGCCTCGACCGGTCACACCCGCCGTGGCGGCTCCCGCCCCGGAAATTCCCATCCCGCTTCCCGCCGCCCGCGGGCGGGGCGGCTTCTATGTGCCTTGGGCGGCGCTGGTCGTGGTGGCTGTTCTTGTCCTTCTTCTCGCCTGGATGAAATAACCCGTATTTGGTGTTTGTGCTGTGGGCGCGACACGTTGGGGGGTTGGCCTTAACCACAGAATGTGTATGCTGCGCCCGAACCTGCCGGCATCCGAACGCCGGCCTCATCCGGAAGGGGGAATCTGACCAATGAACAAGCATATCCTGGGCGCCGCCCTGATCGCCGGCATTGCCATGGGCGCGGGCGCCGCGCAGGCCGCTGACGCCGCCGCCGGTAAGGACGTCTTCAAGCAGTGCATGGCTTGCCACACCGCGGAGCAGGGCAAGAACAAGGTCGGCCCGTCGCTGTTCGGCGTCGTCGGCCGCCCGGCCGCCTCGATCGACGGCTTCAAGTACTCCAAGCCGATGCAGGAGAAGGCCGCCGGCGGTCTGGTCTGGACCCCGGACAACCTGAAGGCCTACATCACCGCCCCGAAGGAAGTCGTTCCGGGCGGCACGATGGCCTTCGCGGGCATCAAGGACGCCGGCAAGGTGGACGATCTGATCGCCTTCCTGGGTGAGCAGAAGTAAAGACGCCCGCGTTTCGGCGCGGGGGTATGGACGGGCCGGAGGGGAAACCCTCCGGCCCTTTCCTTTTGGGCAAACCCGCCTCTGGGGCAGGCCGCTTCGGGTCAGCCGGCGGCCTCCAGGCTCTTGCTCGCCACCTCGAAGACGTCCGGCGACAGGCCCGGCGTGGCGACGATGCGCTCCAGCTCGGCCTTCATCAGGGCACGGCGCGTCGCATCGTAGCGGCGCAGGCGCGAGAAGGGCCCGACCATGCGGGCCGCGACCTGCGGGTTCATCGGGTCGAGCCGGAGGACCTGATCGGCCAGGAAGCGATAGCCCGCCCCGCTGGTGTCGTGGAAGCGCACCGGGTTGCCGCCCGCGAAGCCGCCGATCAGGGCGTAGACCTTGTTCGGGTTGCGGATCTCGAAGGCGGGGTGGGCGAGCAGCTCCGTCACCCGCTCCAGCGTGTCGGGACGGTGCGAGGTCGCCTGCACGCCGAACCACTTGTCCACGACCAGCGCCTCGCCCTTCCAGCGCTCGTAGAAGCCGGCGATGGCCTCGTCCCGTTCCGGCGCGTTGGAATTGCTGAGGAACTGCAGGGCCGCCATCACGTCGGTCATCGCCTGGGCGCCGCGATACTGGCCGAGGCAGAGGCTGAGCGCCTCCTCGTCCTCCAGCGCCATGAGATAGGCGAGGCACAGATTCTTCAGTGCCCGCCGTCCGATCGCCGCGGCGTCCACCGAGAAGGGCTCGTTGCCCGCGTTGCGGCGGTAAGTCTCAAGCCAGCCGGGCCGCAGCGCCTCGGCCAGCCGGCGGCGGGCGAACTCGCGCACGGCGTGGATGGCGTCGGGGTCGATCACCTCCATCTGCGTGCCGAGGTAGCTCTCGGTCGGCAGCACCAGGGCCTGCGCGGCGAAGGCCGGGTCCTGGTCGGCGTCCTTCAGGACGGCGCCCACCGCGTCGATGAAGCTCTGGGGCAGCGCAAGGTCCCGCCCGGCCTGCCGGTCGGCGACCAGGGAGAGCAGCAGGCGGGTGGCCAGCGTCTGCCCGGCCTCCCAGCGGTTGAAGGCGTCGCTGTCGTTGGCCATCAGGAAGGTCAGGTCGCCGTCCGTCAGGTCGGCCCGCAGCTTCACCGGGGCGGAGAAGCCGCGCAGCAGCGACGGCACCGGGCGTGCCGGCACGTCGACGAACGTGAAGGTCTGCTCGGCCTCGGTGATGTGCAGGGTGCGGCTGGTGCCGGTCGCCTCCGCCTCGCCGGACAGGCGCAGCGGCAGGTCCGCCCCGTCCGGACCGAGCAGGCCCGTGACCAGCGGGATGTGCATCGGCTCCTTCACCGGCTGGCCGGGGGTGGGCGGCACGGTCTGCCGGACGGTCAGCCGGTAGGTCTTGGCCGCCTCGTCATGGGCCCCGGACACGTCCAGCTCCGGCGTGCCGGCCTGCCGGTACCAGCGCTTGAACTGGGTCAGGTCCACGCCGGTGGCGTCGGACATCGCCGCCGCGAAGTCGTCGCAGGTCACCGCCTGCCCGTCGTGGCGCTGGAAGTACAGGTCCATGCCCTTGCGGAAGCCCTGCGGCCCCAGCAGCGTGTGGTACATGCGGATGACTTCCGACCCCTTGTCGTAGACGGTGGGGGTGTAGAAGTTGTTGATCTCCACATAGCTGTCCGGGCGCACGGGGTGCGCCATGGCGCCGGAATCCTCCGGGAACTGCACGGTGCGCAGGCGCTGCACGTCGGCGATGCGCTTGACCGCCCGCGAGTTCATGTCGCTGGAGAATTCCTGGTCGCGGAAGACGGTCAGCCCCTCCTTCAGCGAGAGCTGGAACCAGTCGCGGCAGGTGACGCGGTTGCCGGTCCAGTTGTGGAAATACTCGTGGGCCACCACCGCCTCGATGCCCAGGAAATCCTGGTCGGTGGCGGTCTCCGGCTTGGCCAGGATGTATTTCGTGTTGAAGACGTTGAGGGACTTGTTCTCCATCGCCCCCATGTTGAAGTCGCCGACGGCGACGATGTTGAAGATGTCCAGGTCGTATTCCAGCCCGAACACCTCCTCGTCCCAGCGCATCGACTTGATGAGCGAGCGCATGGCGTGGTCGACCTTGTCCTCGTTCCCCGGCTCGACATAGATGCGCAGGGTCACGTCGCGGCCGGACGCGGTGCGGAAGCGGTCCTCCTGGTGCACAAGACTGCCGGCGACCAGGGCGAACAGGTAGCAGGGCTTGGGGAAGGGGTCCTCCCACACCGCGCGGTGGCGCCCGTCGGGCAGGTCGCCGGAGTCCACGAGGTTGCCGTTGGACAGCAGCACCGGGTAGCGCGCCTTGTCCGCCGTGATCGTGGTGGTGTAGCGGGCCATCACGTCGGGCCGGTCGGCGAAATAGGTGATCTTGCGGAAGCCCTCGGCCTCGCACTGGGTGCAGAAGTTGCCTGAGGACTTGTAGAGCCCCTCCAGCGCCGTGTTCTCCTGCGGCTTGATGCGGACGACGGTTTCCAGCGTGAAGGTCTCCGGCACGCTGTGGACGGTCAGATGGTCCGGCGTGACGGTGTAGTCGGCATCGCCCAGCGGCTGCCCATTCAGCGCCACGGACACCAGCTCCAGCCGCTGCCCGTCCAGCGTCAGCGGCAGCGCCGCCGCGTCGTCGCGCGCCGGGTTGCGCCGCAGCCCGAGCTGCGCGCGGACCGTGGTCACCTCCTCGCCGAGGTCGAAGAACAGATCGACCGTGTCGATCAGATGCGCGGGCGGGCGGTAGTCCTGCAGGCGGATGGCCTTGGGCGTGCCTTTGTCCATGGGGCTTTTCTCTAACCTTGTTTTGGCCGTGTCGGCGTCGCGGGGACGGACTCTAGCATGGAGAGTGGGGACGCGGAGGGGCGTTGGACAGGGGCAAGACGCATCCATTGCGCCTTGGTCCGGCGGGACATGCAGGTGGTGACCACAGGTGGCGGTATCTGTTGATTTTGCCCTTAATGATACATAGAACTGAAAGAAGTAATGCTTTTGGTATGAATATCCCAGTATGATGGAGCCATCGCGTGTCCGGTCGATCGTTTCCCGCGCTTTCAGTGTTCGGCAGAGTTCTGGCTGTTCTTGTGGCGGTGGTTCTGGTATCCGCCTGTCAATCCAGCGTAAAGCATGTCGAAACGATCAAACGCCCGGGCAACAGCACCCGGATTGTGCTGATGCCTCTTGACGTTGAGCTCAGCGAGCTGTCGGCAGCCGGAATGAATGAGCCGAAGGCCGAATGGACCGAGGCGGCGCGTCGTCACCTGTCCGTGGCTTTCGACGAACAACAGGCGGATTTGGGACTGAGCATCGCCGCCTTCGATGACAGCAAGGCCAATCCGGAGGTCGTGGACACCCTGCATCAATTGCAGAGGCTGCATGAAAAGGTCGGCACCTCGGCCATGATCCACCACTTCTTCGACGTCAAGAAACTGCCGACCAAGCGCGGCACCTTCGACTGGACCCTGGGAACCACCGCCAGAACGTTGAAGGAGGCGACCGGTGCCGATTACGCGCTGTTCGTCTGGGTGCGCGACAGCTACGCCAGTGGCGGCCGCGTCGCCCTGATGGTCGCGGCGGCGGTGCTGGGCGTCGGGGTGCAGGGCGGATCACAGGTCGGCTTCGCGTCGCTGGTGGATCTCGAAACCGGGAACATTGTCTGGTTCAACCGGCTGATGCGCGGTGCCGGCGATCTGCGCACCGTGGAACCGGCGCGTGAAACCGCGAAGGTGCTGCTGGCGGACTTCCCGAAATGACTGTCATGCGGCGCCAGACAATGCATCGCCGGAGCTTTCTTGCGGGCTGCGGCTGCTGTTCCGCTTTGGCACTGACCGGCTGCACGACCACCGGAACGGGCGAGGGCAACACCGCACCCGGCTACCGGCCGTCCGCGGCGACGGATGAGGGCGGGCTCTGGCAGGTGATGGACCGGACGGAGAGCGACGTGAAGCGCTCCCGCGCCCTGGTGCGAGACGAGGCCGTGAACACCTATCTGCGCGACATCGTGTGCCGCATGACCGCGGACCACTGTGCCGATATCCGGGTCTATATCGTGCGCACGCCGGTGTTCAACGCATCGATGGCGCCGAACGGGATGATGCAGGTCTACTCCGGCCTTCTTCTGCGCACCCGCAACGAGGCCCAGCTGGCCGCCGTTCTGGGTCATGAAATCGGGCATTATCTGCGGAAGCACTCGTTGCAGAAATGGCGTGATGCACGGGCCAAGGCGGATTTCGGGGCGTTCCTGAGTCTCGGCCTGGCCCTGGCCGGCATCCCCGCGGTGGGAAGCCTGACCCAGATGGCTCTGCTCGCCAGCATATTCTCCTACTCCCGCGACCAGGAGCGGGAGGCCGACGACATTGGCATCCATCTCATGGCGAAGGCCGGCTATGCGCCGGGAGAGGCCGCGCGCGTCTGGGAGCAGTTGGTCGCCGAGAAGAAGGCGATGGCGGAGGAAGCCGAGCGCAACATCTTCTTCGCGTCGCACCCGGAGCCGGAGGAGCGGCAGGCGATACTGAAGGCGAAGGCAACCGGCTTGGCCCAGCCTGGGCAGACCGACGGGGCCGAGCCCTACCGCAGAAATTTGCGGGGCCTGCGCCGGACGCTGTTCGAGGATGAACTGCGGATGCGCCAGTTTCCGCGCACGCTGGTCCTGCTCGACCAGCTCTGTTCCGACATCCCACCCGACGCGGACATCATGCATTTCTACGGCGAGGTCCACCGTCTCCGCGCCGAGAACGGGGATCTGGGCCGTGCGCGGGGCTGGTACGAACGGTCGGTCGCCACGCCGGACGCTCCGCCGGAAGCCTGGCGCGGCCTTGGCCTCGTCCTGCGCCAGCAGGGAGAACGGGGACCGTCGGCGGAAGCCTTCCAGCGTTATCTGTCGCTCGCGCCACGGGCGACGGACCGCGACCTCATTCAAAGCTACATCGCCCTGGGGAGTTGATCCGTATGCCGCAGTTTGTAATCCGCACCCTGGCCGTGCTGTACGCCCTGGTGGCTTTGTCCGGCTGCGTGCACTATGCGCTTGTCCCGTCCACGGAAAAGGTGACCGTCCGCAGCGGCATGACCGTCGAACCGGGCATCGAGTGGAACCGGATCACGGCCTTGGGGGCGGCCGACACGGGGAATCTGGATTTCTGGACGGTCGATGGCGAACAGCTGGATCTGCTGATCCTCGCCGCAGGGATCGAAGATGGTAAGCCCCTGTTCAACATCGCCGGAAGCAACGAAAAGCCGCCAGTCTACCGGGCCGGCATGCCGACCGAGGATTTGAGCAGCCTGTTTGAATCGGCCTTCACCAAATCCTTCAAGGCCAAGGTCTTCACGGTCCGCTCGCTGAAGCCGCAGACGGTGTCCGGCGGCGAGGGAATTCGCCTCGATTTCTCCTTCTCAGGAGAGGATGAACTGGATCGCGATGGTGTGGCGGTCCTGGTTCAGAAGAACGGCAAGCTGTACATGGTCGCGCACCAGGGCGCGAGGCTGCACTACCGTCCGAAATACGCGCCGGAGGTGGATCGAATCATCGCGTCGATGCGCATCATCGACAAAGCGTAACCGGCGCGTTCCAACGGATGCCGGGCGCTCGCCGCCTCTCCCGCCGGAAGCGGGAGAGGCGGGGGCGGTCAAACGTGGAAGCTCTCGCCGCAGCCGCAGCGGCCCTTCTCGTTCGGGTTCTTGAAGACGAAGCCGGTCTGGAACTTGTCGTCGACGTAGTCCATCTCGCTGCCGATCAGGAACATCACGGCGGCGGGGTCGATCAGGACGGTGACGCCCTTGTCCTCCACCACCTCGTCGAACTTCATCTTTTCCTTGGCGTACTGCACGTCGTAGCTGAGGCCGGAGCAGCCCTTCGCCTTCACGCCGATGCGCAGGCCGATGTAGTCGTCCGTCGCCTTCGACATCAGCATGCGCACGCGCTCTGCGGCGGCGTCGGTGATGGAGAGGGCCTTGGGGAAAGAAGCCGTAGAAGCCGTGGCCATGGGGATCTTCGCCTCCTTAAAACATGTCCAGTTGGACCCGCGCGACCTCGGACATCATGTCCTGGCGCCAGGGCGGTTCCCAAACCAGTTCCACCTTGCATGTGGTGACGTCCTCGACGGACTCAACCGCCTGCTGCACCTGCATCGGCAGTTCGCCGGCCACCGGGCACATGGGACTGGTCAGGGTCATGTCGATCTCGACCTCGTTGTTCGGGCCGATGTCGACGCGGTAGATCAGGCCCAGCTCCCAGATGTCCACGGGGATTTCCGGGTCGTAGCAGCTCTTCAGCGCCGAGATCACCGCCTCGCTCAGCGCGGCGCGCGGATCGTAGGCGGCCTTGGCCGCGGCCATGTCCGCTTCGGTCTGGTTCATCGGCTTGGCCTCCACGGCGTCGGCGTCCTTTGAGATCGCTTCATCGGGGGAGATCGCGTCATCGGGCATCGCGTTTCACCGTTTCCTGCAACTTACTCGCTGCTCGCCTTGTCCTCGCCTTCGATGGCCGCGTTCATCGCGTGCCAGGCGAGGGTGGCGCATTTCACGCGCACCGGGAACTGACGGACGCCGGAAAGCACCATCAACCGTTCCATGGCGTCCTCGTCCACCGGGCCGTGGTCGCCATGCTCGTGGTCGTCCTTGGTGCACAGGTCGTGGAAGGTCTCGAACAGCGCCTTGGCCTCCGCCTCGGTCTTGCCCTTGACCACCTCCGTCATCATGGACGCGCTGGCGGTGGAGATGGCGCAGCCGCGGCCCTGGAAGGCCACATCCTCCACCACCCCGTCCTTCAGCTTCAGATAGACCATGAAGCGGTCGCCGCACATGGGGTTCTCGCCCTTGGCCTCCCGGTTGGCATCGTCGGGATGCCGGAAGTTCCGGGGGTTCTTGCCGTGGTCCAGGATCACTTCCTGGTACAGCTCGCGCAGTTCGTCCATCATGCTCCGAAGAACTCCTTCACCGCGATCACCGATTCGACCAGAGCGTCGGCTTCCGCCCGCGTGTTGTAAAGGGCGAAGCTGGCCCGCGCCGTGGCGCCGACGCCGAAACGCTCCATCAGCGGCTCCGCGCAGTGGCGGCCGACCCGCACGGCGACGCCGTACTGGTCCACGATGGTGCCGAGGTCGTGCGGGTGCACGCCCTCCAGCGTGAAGGAGATGATCGGACCCTTGCCCGGCGCGGTGCCGTAGACGCGCAGGCCGTCGATCTGGGAAAGCTGCTGCGTGGCGTACTGGAGCAGGTCGTGCTCGTGCGCCGCGATGGCCTCGCGGCCCAGCGTCTCCATGTAGTCCAGCGCCACGCCCAGCCCGATGACCTCGGTGATGGCCGGGGTGCCGGCCTCGAAGCGGGACGGGGGAGCCTTGAAGGTGGTGCCTTCGAAGCTGACGCTCTCGATCATGTCACCGCCGCCCTGGTAGGGAGGCATCTTCTTGAGCAGGTCGTACTTGCCGTACAGCACGCCGGTCCCGGTCGGGCCGTACAGCTTGTGGCCGGTCATGATGTAGAAGTCGGCGTCGATGTCCTGCACGTCCACCACGCCGTGCACGGCGGCCTGGCTGCCGTCGAACAGCACCGGCACGCCGCGCTCGTGCGCCATGCGGGCGATGATCTTGGCCGGCGTCACCGTGCCCAGCACGTTGGAGCAGTGGGTCATCGCCACCAGCTTCGTGCGGTCGGACAGCAGGTCCTCGTAGGCGTTCAGGTCCAGCACGCCGTGCTCGTCCACCGGGACGACCTTGATGCGGATGCCCTTGTCCATCTGCAGGAGCTGCCACGGCACGATGTTGGCGTGGTGCTCCATGACCGAGACGATGATCTCGTCGCCTTCCGACAGGAAGGTCCGGCCGTAGCTGTGGGCGACGAGGTTGACGGCCTCGGTCGCGCTGCGGGTAAAGACGATGTTGCGCTCCGACGGGGCGTTCAGGAAGCGGGCGACCTTGCGGCGGGCCTCCTCGAACTGGTCGGTCGCGGTCTGCGACAGGAAATGGACGCCCCGGTGGATGTTGGAATAATCCTCCTCCAGGAAGCGGGTCATGGCGTCGATGACCTGCCGCGGCTTCTGCGCGGAGGCGGCGCTGTCCAGATAGACGAGCGGCTTGCCGGGCTTGCCCTTCCGCTCGTGCACGGAGCGCGACAGGATGGGGAAGTCGGCGCGGACGCGCTCCACGTCGAAGGTGGGGGCGGATGCGGGGAGGGTGATCTGGGTGTCCATGTCCGGGTCCCTCAGCGCGCGTTCTGCCAGTTGGCGACGTAGCTCTGGAAGGCGTCGCGGACGCTCTCCTCGGCGATCTCCTCCAGCGCCTCGGACAGGAAGGCGCCGATCAGCAGGCCGCGCGCCGTGTCCTTGTCGATGCCGCGGGCGCGCAGGTAGAAGAGCTGGTCGTCGTCCAGCTCGCCCACCGTGGCGCCGTGGCTGCACTTCACGTCGTCGGCGTAGATCTCCAGCTCCGGCTTCGCGTCGATCTCCGCGGTGTCGGAGAGCAGGAGCGCGCGGTTCTGCTGGTAGCCGTCGGTCTTCTGCGCGTTGGGGCGAACGATGATCTTGCCCTGGAAGACGGCGCGGGCCTGGTCGTCGATGACGCCCTTGTAGACCTCGCGGCTGGTGCAGCAGGGCTTGGCGTGGTCGATGAAGGTCGTGGTGTCGACATGCTGCCCGCCGCGCACCATGTAGGCGCCGCTGACATGCGTGTCGCCTTCCTCACCGTCCAGGACGCTGTTCACCTCGTTGCGCGACAGCTTGGCGCCGATGGTCAGGATGAAGTTGTCGTAGACGCCCTTGCCGGCCACCTTCGCCGCGGTGTGCGACAGGTGGAAGGAGTCCGTGTGCTCGCGCTGGACCTTGTAGTGGTGGACCGACGCGCCCGCGCCGACGAAGACCTCAGTCACGCCGTTCGACAGGGTGGTGCAGGAGCCCAGGCCCACATGATGCTCGACGATCACGGCGCGGGAGTCCGCCTCCGCGACGATCAGGCCGCGCGGGTGGAAGGCGGTGGGCTGCGCCTCGGTGCCGACGGAGACGAAGACCAGCTCGATCGTCTCCTCCACCGTGACGCCGCGCGGCACATGCAGCACCGGGCCGTCCGCCAGGAAGGCGGTGTTCAGCGCGACCAGCGTCTGGTCGTCGGGGGCGGCGATGCGGCCCAGATGCTCGGCCACCAGATCGGGCTTGCGCGCCAGGGCGTCGGCGAGGTTCAGAAGCTCAACCCCCGCCGGCAGGCCGGCGGTGGAGGACAGCTCCGCCCGGAAGCGCCCGTCCACGAAGACCAGCCGCGGGCCGGTCGCGCCGTCCGTGCGCACGGTTGGCAGCACGTCGAAGCGGACCGCCTCGCCGGTCGCGGCCGCCGGCTGGAAGGCCAGCTTGTCGAGCGCGCGCAGGTTGGTGTAGCGCCAGGATTCGTTCTTCACCGTCGGCAGGCCGAGTTCGGCGAAGCGGGCGCGGCCCTGGGCGCGCAGGTCATTCAGCCAGGACAGGCCGCCGCCGGGCAGGCCGTCCCTGACCCGGTCGAACTGCTCCAGGAAGGGCTTGGCCGCCGCCGGGTCGTAGCCCCGCGGCGCCTTCGTGAGGGTTGTCGTCGCCATGGTCAGGCCGCCTCGTTCACGCCGAACTCGGCGTAGCCGTTCTTCTCCAGTTCCAGCGCCAGCTCCTTGCCGCCGGAGCGCTGGATCTTGCCGAAGGCCAGCACATGCACATGGTCCGGCACGATGTAGTCGAGCAGGCGCTGGTAGTGGGTGATGACCAGCATCGACCGCTCCGGCGAGCGGAGCGCGTTCACGCCCTCGGCCACGATCTTCAGCGCGTCGATGTCCAGGCCGCTGTCCGTCTCGTCGAGGATGGCGAAGGTCGGCTGGAGGACGGCCATCTGGAGCGTCTCGTTCCGCTTCTTCTCGCCGCCGGAGAAGCCGACGTTGACCGCGCGCTTCAGCATCTCGTCGGTCATGCTCAGCGCCTTGGTCTTCTCGCGCACCAGCTTCAGGAACTGCATGGCGTCCAGCTCCGGCTCGCCGCGCTTCTTGCGGATGGCGTTCAGGGCGGACTTCAGGAAGGTGGTGTTGGCGACGCCGGGGATTTCGACCGGATACTGGAAGGCCAGGAACAGGCCGGCGGCGGCGCGCTCCTCCGGCTCCATCTCCAGCAGGTCCTTGCCGAAGAAGCTCACCGAGCCCTCGGTGACCTCGTAGCCGTCGCGGCCGGCCAGCACGTAGCTGAGCGTGCTCTTGCCCGAGCCGTTCGGCCCCATGATGGCGTGCACCTCGCCCGGGTTGATCGTCAGGTCGATGCCCTTGAGGATTTCCTTGCCGTCCACCGTGGCGTGCAGGTTCTTGATCTCGATCATCGTTTCTTCTTCCTTCGCGATACGGTGGGCGGTCAGCCGACGCTGCCTTCGAGGCTGATGCCGACGAGCTTCTGGGCTTCCACGGCGAACTCCATGGGCAGCTCCTTCAGCACTTCCTTGCAGAAGCCGTTGACGATCAGCGACACGGCGTCCTCTTCCGACAGGCCGCGCTGGCGGCAGTAGAAGAGCTGGTCCTCGCTGATCTTGGCGGTCGTCGCCTCGTGCTCGACGCGGGCGGTGCGGTTGCGGTTCTCGATGTAGGGCACCGTGTGGGCGCCGCACTGGTCGCCGATCAGCAGGCTGTCGCACTGGGTGTGGTTGCGCGCACCCTCCGCCTTCGGCAGGATCTTCACCAGCCCGCGGTAGGTCTGCTGCGCACGCCCGGCGGAGATGCCCTTCGACACGATGGTCGAGCGGGTGTTCTTGCCGATGTGGATCATCTTGGTGCCGGTGTCGGCCTGCTGGAAGTTGTTGGTGATGGCGACCGAATAGAACTCGCCCACCGAATTGTCGCCCTGCAGGATGCAGCTCGGGTACTTCCAGGTGATGGCGGAACCGGTTTCCACCTGCGTCCAGGAGATCTTGGAGTTGCGGCCGCGGCAGGCGCCGCGCTTCGTCACGAAGTTGTAGATGCCGCCGACTCCCTCCGCGTTGCCGGGATACCAGTTCTGGACCGTCGAGTACTTGATCTGCGCGTCGTCCATCGCCACCAGCTCGACCACCGCGGCATGGAGCTGGTTCTCGTCGCGCTGCGGCGCCGTGCAGCCTTCCAGATAGCTGACGTAGCTGCCCTCGTCCGCGATGATCAGCGTCCGCTCGAACTGGCCGGTGTTGGCCTGGTTGATGCGGAAGTAGGTCGACAGCTCCATCGGGCAGCGCACGCCCTTCGGGATGTAGACGAAGCTGCCGTCGGTGAAGACCGCGCAGTTCAGCGTCGCGTAGAAATTGTCGGTGTAGGGCACGACGGAGCCGAGATACTTCTGGACCAGCTCCGGACACTTGTGCACGGCCTCGGAGATGGAGCAGAAGATGATGCCCATCTCCTCCAGCTTGGCCTTGAAGGTGGTCGCGACCGAGACGCTGTCGAACACGGCGTCCACGGCGATGGCCGGGCTCTTGCCCTCGGCCCCCTCGACGCCGGCCAGGATCTCCTGCTCGCGCAGCGGGATGCCCAGCTTCTCGTAGGTCTTCAGCAGTTCGGGATCGACCTCGTCCAGCGACTTCGGGCGGTCCTTGGTCTTGGGCGCGGCGTAATAGTGCGCGTCCTGGTAGTCGATCGGCGGGTAGGACAGCTTCGCCCAGTGGCGCGGCTCCTCCATCTCTTGCCAGACGCGGAACGCCTTCAGGCGCCACTCGAGAAGCCATTCCGGCTCCTCCTTCTTGGCGGAGATGAAGCGGACGGTGTCCTCGTTCAGGCCCTTGGGCGCGACATCCGATTCGATGTCCGTCGTGAAGCCGTACTTGTACTTCTGCTCCGTGACGGCGCGGACCTGTTCGACGGTTTCGGTCGTGGCGGCCATGCTTGTCTCTCGTTCCCTGAAAGCGTTGTCCGATGAAGGCGCCGAAACGTCAAACGGCGGCGCGCCGTGCCGGGCTGGGGCCGGCTCCAATGCTGTCGAGCGGACCGGGTGGGCCCTCCGCCCAGGCGGGCGGTCCCATCATGTCGGCCAGCGTCACCTGTTCGAGCGCGCCGCGGATGGCGCTGTTGACCTTCTCCCAGCCGCCGCGCATCGGGCACAGGCGCTGCACGCCGCACTGGCTGTCGCCGCCCTCCACGCAGGCGGTGAGCGCGATCGGGCCGTCGAGCGCCGTGATGATCTCGGCGATAGAGATTGCATCGGCGGCGCGGCTGAGCGCATAACCACCCGCGGCGCCGCGGTGCGAGGTCGTGAGGCCCGCCGGGGTCAGCGTCTTCATGAGCTTGGCGACCGTGGGGGAGGGCACGCCCGTGCGCTCCGCCAGATGGGAGACGGTGTGAACCGTGCCCACATGGCGCGCCATTTCGCTCATCACGACGATGGCGTAGTCGGTCAGCTTGCTCAGCCGGATCATGACCACCCCGATACAGGACTAAATTGGTCCTGATTAAGTGGCCATCATAGGACCTTTGTCAAGCGGAACCGGTGCCGGATAACCGGGAAAAACACTCGGGTATAAGGATGGCAGGACTGCACCCGGCGCACGCTGCGGCGAACTGTCGCGGACGGCGCCCGGCCGTGGGAAACCATGCGTGCCGGTCGGAGAAAGAAAAACCGGCCCCGCGGTCGAGGCCGCGGGGCCGGTGCAGTCAGCGTGGAACCCGAAGGGAGCCGTGAGCGAGACCGGATCAGCCCGGCTTGCGCACCTCTTCCCGAGCCGCGTCGCTGGCCGCGCTCACCGCATCGCCGACCTCTTCCTTGGCGGCTTCGACCGCCGCGCGGGCGGCGCGGGTGCCGCGGTCCATGGCGTCGATGGCCATCTCCTTGGCGCGGTGCGTCGCCTCGTCGGCGTAGTCGCCGACCCAGCGGTCCTCATAGCGGGAGGACGGGATGCTGGCGCCCAGCGCGGCGCCAAGGGCGACTCCCATCATGCCGGCCACCACCGGATGGTCGTCCACCATCTCCCAGAAACGCCCGGTGGCGCTGTGCAGCCGGTCCGACGCCCGCACATGGCCGGCGGCGCCAAGGTCGCGGCCACGGTTGCCGATGTGGCTTTCCACGCGGCTGCTCACGTCCCGGCGCATGTCGTGCGCCCGGTCGCGGGCGTGGTCGGTCAGGTCGTGCGCCCGGTCGCGGGCATGGTCGGCCAAGCCGCGCACGCGGTCGCCGGCCTCGTCCACGGCGTCGCTCGCCCGCTCATAGACGTGGCTCGCCGCGTCGCTGGCCCGCTCGTAGGCTTGGCTGGCGGCGTCGCGCACGCTGTGGCCGGCGCTGTAGAAGGTGTCGCGGGCGTACTGCGCGGCGCTGCCGGCGCGGTCGCGGACGTTGTGCATCGCGCCGCTGCGCGCGATGCGCCGGTCGTAGCCCGAGGCCGTCAGGGCCAGCCAGCCCAGCCCGATGCCGATCATGGCGAGCGGGATCGGGTTGCTGCGCATGGTCTCGCCGACCGAATGGGACCGCTCGTGGGTCTGGTTGCGGATCGGTTCGTAATAGCGGTCCTGGGCGCGTTCGCCGTAACCGCCGGGGGTGGTGTGCATCCGGTTCATGGTCTGCTCCATCAGGTGACGGGGAGCGAGCCGCGCGGTCTTGCGCTTCAGGACCTGGATCGTGTCGCCGATCCGGGCTTGGCGTTCGCGGATCTCCCGTTGCATCGCGTCGTAGTCGCGGGGCGTTCCGCGCCCCTTCTCACCGCCGTTCATTGGTCCGCCGCTCATCGGGGGGCCGCCGCTCATCGGGCAAGCTGGGAGCGGGCCCAGCGTTTGTCGTCCCGAAGCGTCTGGATCGTGCGCTGCGGCTGGAGATTTTCCGGGCTGAGCCGCTTCTTGCCGATCATCGCCAGCACGCCGCCGATGACGAGCACGACGGCCCCGACGATGACGGCGGCCAGCCAGGGCTCGACCACCTTCGACAGGGCGAGCACCGCCGCGGCCAGCAGGACCAGAACGCCCGCGAAGGCGATCAGTCCCCCGGCGACGACATAGGCCGCGCCGCCCGCCGCCTGTCCGGCCTTCTCGGTCAGTTCGGCCTTGGCCAGTTCGATCTCGGTGCGGGCGAGGTTGGTGGTCTCCCGCGCCAGATCGGCGAACAGGCCGGCGATGGGTCGGTCTTGCCGCGGATCGTAGGAACGGTCCTCCGCAGCGCTCATGGTTTGATCCCCTGGATCGGCGTGCCGGACGCCGGCTTCGGCTCGGTGGTGCTGCCGTGCGTGGCGCTCGGGGCGGTGGTGCCGGCGACCATTTCGGCGGCGTCACGGGTGCGGGCGGCGGTGGTCGCCGCGGTGGCGGCGTTCAGCGGACGCGGGCTCTCCAGGTTGTGGCCGGCGCCGCCGCCCGCGGCCGTTATGGCCGTCGCCGACGTCATGCCGGAGGAGGCGATGCCGGACGACAGGCCGGACCGCGGACCCGCCGTGCCGGCGCCTTCCGTGGAGGCCGAACTGCCGAACCCTCCAACCCCGGTCCGGCGATGGCCGGCCAGATCGTGGTCGGTGCGCAGGGCCTCCTGCCCGGCGCGGTCCGCACCCCGCAGACCGAAGTCGCGGTAGTCGTGATGGTCTTGATCATGGTCGCGGCGGCCGCGGTCATGGCGCCCATAGCCGCCGGTCAGGTGCGACGACGACGCGCCGCGAAATCGCCGCTCTCCGGAGCTTTTGACGAAGCGGGCGAACAGGAAGCCGACGGCGAAGGCCGCGCCCACGAACACCTCCGGCTGGCGGCGCGCGAAGCGCTCCACCTGCCCGACCATGTCGTCGACGGTGGAGTTGCGGAGCATGTCGGCCACCCGCTCCACGCGGTCGGCGGCCTGCCCGGCGTAATGGGCGGCGGTGCCGTTGTTCTCCTCGTTCAACTGCTCCGCGGCCTTGTGCAGCGCGTTGGCGACGCTGCCCAACTGGTCGGCGGCACGGTCCGTCTGCGTTTCCAACAGCGAGCGGATGCGGCCCTGGGCGGCGCCGAGGGTGTCGCGACCGGCATCGGTGGCCTCGCCCGCCAAGCGGTTGATGTCGTCCGAGGATCCCCGGTTCTGCGAACGATCGTTGCCCAAACCACTGCCCAATCCACTGTTCGCCATCGGGTCCGGCGTCTTGCGGTTCGGTTCGCCGGTGCCCAACGTATCGCGGTCTGCCATCTGTTTTCCTCCTCGGGGTCGGCTGCGGATGTGTCCCGGCCCGCAGCCTGCGGCAATTCGCCGCGCTGTGCGGCGTCCGATGTCGGGAATCAAACACCTTCATGGGCATCGGAGTTCCGGGGTGTGTATTGCGTTCTTGCGAGGCAACGCGGGGTTGTCGGAGCCGTTTCTCAGGGCGCTGTCGGAATTGGACGGGGGGCGAAACTGTGCTAAACTTCCCCGCGAATTCGCGAAGGTTCCGATGAACCGGAGGAGGCGGCCGTGAACGGCATTTTTTCCGCTCTGAGCAACGGCCAGAACAGCCTTTTCCAGCTCCAGAAGGCCAAGAAGGACTGGGAGCGCGCACTGGAAGCCATGGAGGGCAAGGACGCCCAGCAGATCCTGACCGAAAAGGCCGATCAGGCGAAGCTGCCCTTCACCATGACTCCGGAGCAGCAGAAGAATTTCACCGCCGTGGTCAACGCGCTGGAGGAAGCCAAGCGCGTCGGCGGGCCGAAGGCCGTCGCCGCGCAACGGCTGGATGAGGTCGAGCGCAAGATCGATGAACTGAAGATGATGATGCGCCACAGCCGGGGCGACCGGGAGAAGCTGGTGCAGCTGGCGCGGGAGGCGGCAATCCTCGCCAAGCAGGCCGGACGGGCGGCGAAGGAGTACGGCGCCGGCGTGGCCGCCGCGGCGGAGATGGGGCTTCCCGGCGGGGCGGGGGCGCCGTCCATCGGCGGCATCACCATCGAGAGGACGACCACGCGCACCTCCATCACCATGGTTCAGACGGAGATCGCCGTCGATGTGACGGTGACCATCCGCGGCGACGGCGCATCCGCGGAGGGCGCTCCGGCCGAAGGGGCGCCGCCGGATGCGTCCACGGCCCCGTCGCCCCCGCCGTTGCCGGCGGACGGCGCGTCCGCGGAGGGCACCACCACGGCCGCGGACATGGCCGCCGGCGAAGAGGCGGCGGAGGACGGGGACGCGCGCGCCGCCGAGGCCGTGGCGGCGGAAGCGGCCGGTCTGGCCGGGCAAGCCACAGCCCAGGGCGTGCCCGCGGACGGCAAGGAGTCGTCAGGGGAAAAGACCACCGCTGGAAAGACCGAGCAGGAAAAGGAAAAGGACCGGGCCGAGGGGAAGGCCGACGAGGAGGCCGAGGAAAAGGCGACGGACGGGCAGGGGACCGACCTCGAGCGGTTGATGGCAGAGGCGGCGTCCAGCCTGAACCCCACCCCCAGCGCCCCGCAGGGCGACAGGATCCGCAATTACATCCAGCGGATGATGGCCGACAACGACTTGAAGATGTCGCGCTACCGCGAGGCCGACGAGTTCGGGCGCCGGGTCGAGGCCGTGCTTGCGACGGCGAAATCGATCATCGCCGAGGCGAAGGCCGCCAACGAGCTGGATCAGGCTGAAGAGCGGCGCAAGGCGCGGCGGGAGTCCTTCAAGGATTACGACAAGATCGTCGAGGAATCTCAGGACAACGTCAACGAACTGCGCCAGGCGGCGTTCGGGTCCAGCACGACTCTCAAGGATTTCGTTGAGGCCATGACCGACCCGAACGGCACGGACGGCGGTTCCGACGATCCGGAGGGCCCCGGCGGGGAGTCCGCAATCATGCCGTCGGCGGACAGCCTGCCGGCTCTCGGCGGGACGGATCTGGGGATGCCCGCCCTGTCCGGTTCGGTCAATCTGCTCGCCTAGGAGCGTCGGTGCGCCGAAGCTCGGGGCACCTCCTTCGTGCGCGTTGGGCGATTGCCTTCGGAAGTATCGCCATCTGGGTAATGCAGCCCATTTCGCAGTCAAAGCGGTCTTGACGAGGGCGCCGGACGGGCGCAGGATCGTGGGTGTGAAGGTTGATGCTCGAAAAGCATTGTACGCACAGTGCCGACCGGCGGTAACGCCGGCCGGATAGAAGGCTGGAGTTCAAGCGGCAACATCACGTGAGACGCCTCCGCGGCATTCTCACCTTGTAGATACTGTTGCCCGTCCGGCTGACCGGCGGTGGGGCCATACCCGGGTGGCTCCGCCGCCGATTGTTTTTGGGCGCTTTTTCGCCCTTTCCTTTTCCCCTTCCCATCCGTCGGTTTTCGCGCCCCCAGGCGCACGGTGCCGCGCGCCGTGCGCACAGACACCCTGCTTTTTTCCCGTCCCCGGATAATCCAAAGGAAAGTATGGGTATTTGAAGCGATCGCCGCCCTCCCATCTAGCCCACAAATAGGCAAATTAGTTCGAAATCCGACCTATCGATAGGAGTAGGAACAAAAATTGGCCGCAAATGTGCGCAAAAAGGGGGTATCAAACAGGGGTTTAACGCCACATTAACCAGACTGGACTGACCTTGATCTCACGGAGGCGGCAAGTGCAGGCATGGGGCCAGCAACACCGCCCGCGAATTCAACCACGATGCTTGAAAGGCCCGACGATGACGATGACGGGTACCATATGCGAAGTGGCTGGAACCAACGCCGGAGTGGGGTGCCGGCGGCGGAAGGCGGGCCTTGTGCTGGCGGTTCTTCTGCTGGCCGGGTGCCCCGGCACCACGGTTCCTCCCGAAACGCAGACCGCCGGACCGACCGCCATGGCCGTTCCGGTGCCGAAGACGAAGCCTGCTCCTCCGCGCGTCAAGACGGCGGGCAAGGATCAGGCGGCCACGCCGGCGATGAACGGTCCGGGGACCGGTCCCGCCGCCGCGGTCATCGCCATGGCTGGAACAGAGGTGGCGGGGCTGCCCCCCGTACCGTTCGGCGGCGCCAGCCCGCCCGCCACCCTGTCCCCCGAAACGCTCGTCGGCCTGGACCAGGTCCAGACCCGGCGTCTCCTGGGCACCCCTGCCGCAACGGAAGAGGCGCCACCTGCAAAGGTGTGGCATTACGCTAAGGGCGATTGCTCGCTCAAAGTCTTCTTCTTCATGGACATGACGTCCTCCCAGGACTTCCGTGCCCTTTCCTACGATATGAAGAGCAGCGAAAATGTCCCAGATGTCGATAAACGATGCTTCGCTCAACTCCTTGCCCAAGGCTGGGATGTCCGCAATGACTGAGGCCGCCGTCGCCCGCGTGGCGCTGGTCGACGACGACGACCTGTTCCGCGAATCCCTCAGCCTCAACCTCGCCGACGAGGGGTATGAGGTCATCACCTTCGACCGTGGCGAACCCGCGCTCGACTTCTTCGCCGAGGGCGGCTCGGTGGACATCGTCCTGCTGGACTGGCGCATGCCGAAGATGGACGGCATCGACGTCCTCCGCCAGATGCGCTCCCGCGGCATCGACCTGCCGGTGATCTTCCTCACCGTGCTGTCGGACCAGATTTACGAAGAGGCCGCCCTGGCCGGCGGCGCGCTCGACTTCGTGGAGAAGTCGCGCAGCCTGTCGATCCTGCTGAAGCGCATGCGCCTCATCGTGGATGGCTCAAAGGGCACGCCGGAAGAGGCCGAGGGGCCGAAGGAATCCGTCTACGCGCTGGGCAACCTCGACCTGCGCCTGGACAACAGCCGCGCCCTGTGGAACGGCAAGCGCATCGACCTGACGCTGACCGAATTCAACATCGTCAAGCTGATGGCGACCCGCCCGGAAGAGGACGTGTCCTACCGCGAGATCTACGACCTCGTGCATGGCAAGGGCTTCCTGGCCGGTTACGGCCCGTCGGGCTACCGCGCCAACGTCCGCGCCTTCATCAAGCGCATCCGTCAGAAGTTCCGCGTGGTGGACGCCGAGTTCGATTGCATCGAGAACTATCCGGGCTTCGGCTACCGCTGGGGCAACGGCACCGGCGGCACCGGCCGCACGCGCGACGACGACGCGGATGTGATGGCCGATGGCGCTGCTGCCGATTGAGGCCCGCGGGCCTGACGGCGCGCGGGGCGGGGCGGAACTCACCAAGGGAGGCTTCTCCATGGCGGGTTTCCCCGGCGGCCGGTTGCGGTGGCTGTGGCATTCGCTGGCCAGCCGGCTGGCCCTGCTGACCATCGTCTTCCTCGCGGTTCCGGTGCTGATCTACGATCAGTTCCAGCGCGCCGACACCACGACGCAGACCCTGCTGCTGCAAAGCGCGCAGCGGCAGGGCGAGCTGATCGCCCGCGCGTTGGAGCCGGACCTGTCCCGCGCCAACCGCGCGGCCTTGCCGCAGCTCGGCCCCATCCTGCGCCGCTTCGCGGACGGGAACACACGGCTGAAGCTGCTGGTCCGGCCGCGCGCCCTGGCCGGCAACAATCTGATGGGCAGCGACGGCTTCTACTACGTCGCCGCCGCGCCTTCGGTGCCCACCGACGATCTGGACGCCGAGCGGCACCAACTCCTCGAACAGGGGGTGCTGGACCGGCTGGGCGCCTCCTGCGCCGGGAACGAGCCGCTGGCGCTGCGTCTGCCGCGCTCTTCGGGCGGCTACGAGATTCTGACCTCGGTCACGCCGATCAACACCGCCTTCGGCTGCTGGGCGCTGGTGACCAGCCACACCGCCGGCGGCTATCTGGAATCCTCCCTGGGGCGTCCCTACTGGAGCACGCCGGTCGTCCAGGCCGCGGCGATGATCTACATCGTCATGGCGGCGCTGGTGATGGCCGTCCTGCTGGGGGTGTGGCGCAACCTGCACCGCTTCGGCGATCTGGCCCGCGACATCGTGTCGGGCGGCATCGGCGAGGGCGGGCAGGGGTCCTTCACCAACCGCAACACCGTGCCGGAGCTGTCCGGGGTGGCCGAGGACTTCGACCGGCTGGTCGACACCCTGCGCGAAAGCGCGCGGTCGCTACGCCGCGCGGCGGAGGACAACGCCCACGCCTACAAGACGCCCATCGCGGTCATCCGCCAGTCGGTGGAGCCGCTGCGCCGCACCCTGTCCGCCGAGGACAACCGCAGCCAGCGCGCCCTGACCATGATCGAGAAGTCGGTGGACAAGCTCGACGGGCTGGTTTCCTTCGGACGGCGCATGGACGAGGCCGCCGCCGACCTTCTGGTCCCGCCGCGCCGCCGGGTGGACCTGTCCGATCTGGTCGAGCGCATGGCCGGCGGCTACACCAGCCTGCTCGCCGAACGGCAGCTCCACATGCGCTCGCGCATCGAATCCGGGGTGGTCGTGCGGGCCAGCGAGGACATCCTGGAGACCGTCATCGAGAATCTGGTAGAGAACGCCGTCAGCTTCTCCCCGCCGGACGGCACCGTCAGCGTGCGTCTGTCGCGCAACGGCGCCTGGGCGGAGCTGGTGGTCGAGGACGAGGGGCCGGGCGTCGATCCGGCGAACCTGCCGCGCATCTTCGAACGCTATTTCTCCCAGCGCGAGCCGGGACGGGGCATGCCGGAGGACGCGGCGGCCCAGAACCAGGCTGAAGCGACCCATTTCGGCATCGGCCTGTGGATCGTGCGCCGGAACATCGAGGCCTTCGGCGGCAAGGTCCGCGCCGAAAACCGCTCCACCGGCGGCTTCCGCATGACGGTGACCCTGGCGGTGGCGTAGGCCTGTACGTTTCTCTCCGTACCCGTGTGGCCGGGCCGTACGTCCGGTCACACGTACGGACCGCCTTTGTCCCTTATCCTGACCTTGCTCCCGCCCCAATCGGGCGATACCGTGCGCCGCGACTCCCCAAGGGCCCTCGCAAAGGGCAAGGCAGCCCCATGCACGTCATCGTCATCTATGTCCTCGCGGTATCCGGCCTTCTGGCGCTGGTCAGCCTCCTGCC
This sequence comes from Azospirillum sp. TSH58, assembly GCF_003119115.1. Lineage (NCBI taxonomy): Bacteria > Pseudomonadati > Pseudomonadota > Alphaproteobacteria > Rhodospirillales > Azospirillaceae > Azospirillum > Azospirillum sp. TSH58. The sequence goes on along the minus strand of NZ_CP022367.1, from coordinate 87,291 downwards.
ACCTTTGGCGGCCCGGCTGCGGATGCCCTACACGGTGTTGCTGGCCGCCGTGGGCGTGGCCCTGGGACTGGCGATCCAGACCTTCGCCGGGCAGGGCGGCACCGGCCCCTTCCATGACTTCCTGAACTCCCTCGCCGAGATGGACATCTCGTCCGAGGTGCTGATCTACATCTTCCTGCCGGTGCTGCTGTTCGAAACGGCGCTGGCGGTGGATGTGCGGCGGCTGTTCGACGACGTGTGGCCGATCCTGCTGATGGCCGTGGTGGCGGTGTTCGTCTGCACCTTCGCCGTCGGCTACGCCCTGAACCTCTTCACCTCGATGGGGCTGATCGCCTGCCTGCTGCTCGGGGCGATCGTCGCGACCACCGATCCGGCGGCGGTCGTCAGCATCTTCCGCGACCTCGGCGCGCCGCGCCGGCTGACCATGCTGGTCGAGGGCGAAAGCTTGCTGAACGACGCCGCGGCCATCGCGCTGTTCACGCTGCTGCTCGGCATGCTGACCCGCAACGCCCATGGCGGGGCGACGGAAGCGGCGATGGAGTTCCTGCGCGACTTCGCCGGCGGCGTGGCGACCGGCTATGTGTGCGGGCGCGTGGTCTGCATGATCGTCGAGCCGGTGCGCGACCAGCCGATGGCCGAGATCACGCTGACCGTGGCGCTCGCCTATCTCAGCTACGTGCTGGCGGAGCATTACGTCGGGGCGTCCGGCGTCGTGGCGGTGGTCACGGCGGCGCTGGTCGTCGGCTCGGTCGGGCGCACGCGCATCTCCCCGGCCACCTGGGGGGCGCTGGAGCATGTCTGGAAACAGCTCGGCTTCTGGGCGAATTCGCTGATCTTCCTGATGACGGCGCTTCTGGTGCCGCGCCTGCTCGGCGGCATCGGCTGGAGCGACGTCGGGCTGGTGCTGGTCGTGGTCGGCGCGGCCACGGTGTCCCGCGCGCTGGTGCTGTTCGGCCTGCTGCCGCTGCTGTCCGGCGCCGGTTTGGCCCAGCGGGTCAGCCACGCCTACAAGGCGGTGATGCTGTGGGGCGGCCTGCGCGGGGCGGTGTCGCTGACGCTGGCGCTGGCGGTCACCGAGAACGGGCGCGTTCCCGACCGGGTCCAGGGCTTCGTCGCCGTGCTGGTCACCGGCTTCGTCTTCTACACGCTGTTCATCAACGGCACGACGCTGCGCGCCGTCATCAACCTGCTCGGCCTGAACAAGCTGTCGCCGGTCGAGCACGCCATGCGCAACCGCGCGCTCGCCCTGTCGCTGGCCGGCGTGCGCGAGCGGGTGGAGGATCTGGCCCACCGCTACGAGGTGGACGAGCAGGCCGTCGGCTCGACCGTGTCGCAATACACCGACCGGCTCGACGCCATCGTCCGGGAACGCTCGACCGAGGCGCCGCTGAGCAACGAGGACCGCGTGACCATCGGCCTCGTGATCCTGGTGAACCGCGAGGAGGAGCTGTACTACGAGCATTTCCGCGAGGGCATCCTGTCGCGGGGTGTGGCGGAGCTGCTGAACCGCCGCACCGGGCGGCTGCTCGACGCGGTGAAGGCCCAGGGCCGCGCCGGCTACCGCGCCTTCGAGGAACCCTTCATCTCCTTCACGCCCTGGATGCGGGTGGCCAGCCTGCTGCACCGCCGGCTGGGCATCCACGCGCCGCTCGCCCGCCGGCTCGCCTTCCGCTTCGAGATCCTTCTGGGCGTGCGCACCGTGCAGCGCGAGCTGCTGGAGTTCATCAACGACAAGGTCGGGCAGGTGCTGGGCACCGACGTCGCCTGCGAGCTGGAAGGCATCCTGACGGTGCGGCTCGCCATGGTCGAGCAGGCCCTGGCGGCGCTGAAGCTGCAGTATCCCGACTACGCGCTGATCCTGCAGAGCCGCTACGTCAGCCGGGCCGCCCTGCGGCTGGAGGAGGCGGACTACCGGGCGCTGTTCGCCGAATCGATCATCAGCCAGGAAATCCTGAGCGACCTCCAGCGCGATCTGGACGACCGCCGCCGCGCGCTCGACGCCCTGCCGAAGCTCGATCTGCGGCTGGATCTGATGGACCTCGTCGGGCGGGTCCCGCTGTTCAAGGGGTTGGAGGGCGACCGCCTGCGCGGCATCGCCACCCTGCTGAAGCCGCGGCTGGTCCTGCCCGGGGAAACCATCGTGCGGCGCGGCGAGCGCGGCGACGCCATGTTCTTCATCGCCTCCGGCGCGGTCGAGGTGCTGGTTCCGGGTCTCGACGAGCCGGTCCAGCTCGGCACCGGAGACGTCTTCGGCGAGATGGCCCTGCTGACCCGCCAGCGGCGCAACGCCGATGTGCGCGCGATGGGCTATTGCCAACTGCTGGTCCTGGATGTGAGAGACTTCCATCGGCTGGTGAAGAAGGACGCAAGCCTGCGCGCCCATCTCCAGTCGGTGGCCGAAGCGCGGCGCAACCCGCCGCCGAAGCCTGTCGAGGAGTCTGCGACACCCGTGGCGGAAACGCGTGCGGTGGAGGCGCCCGAGCCGGACCCGTCCGGTGCTGCGGTGACCGCCCCGGACGCCCAACCCTTGGCGGTCGAGGCCTCCGCCGCCGAAGGTGCGCAGGCGCGGGGATAGGAGACGAGGGAAAGCGATGACCGTGCAAGCGACCACCGCCGCCGCGGGCGGGCGGCCCGATTGGGTGCGCCTGATGCCGGGCGTGTTCGTGCTGCTGTGGAGCACCGGGTTCATCGGCGCCAAATACGGGCTTCCCTATGCGGAGCCGTTGACCTTCCTGCTGGTCCGGCTGGGGCTGGTCGCGGTGATCCTCGGCGTCGTCGCCCTGGTCACCGGCGCCCCCTGGCCGAAAAGCTGGGGCGAGGCCGGGCGCATCGCGCTGGCCGGGCTGCTGGTGCACGGCGTCTATCTGACCGGCGTGTTCTGCGCCATCGCCAAGGGGATGCCGGCGGGGGTGACCGCGCTGATCGTCGGCATCCAGCCGCTGCTGACCGCCGCCCTCTCCGGCCCTCTGCTGGGCGAGCGGGTGAGCGGGCGGCAGTGGGTGGGGTTCCTGATGGGGCTGGCCGGAGTCGGGCTGGTGGTGGGCGAGAAGCTCCACTTCGACTCGACGGACGCGCTGGGCATCGGGCTGGCGCTGGCCGCCCTGCTGGGCATCACCTTCGGCACGCTCTACCAGAAGCGCCACGGCACGGCGATGGACCTGCGCAGCGGTGCCGCCATCCAGTACGCCGCGACCGCGGCGGTGCTGGCGGTGCTGGCGCCGCTGTTCGAGACCATGCGCATCGACTGGACCGGCGAGTTCGTCTTCGCCCTGCTGTGGCTCAGTTTCGTGCTGTCGGTGGGAGCGATCTTCCTGCTGTTCCTGTTGATCCGGCGCGGTGCCGCGGCGCGCGTGGCGAGCCTGTTCTATCTGGTTCCGCCGGTCACCGCGGTGATCGCCTGGGCGATGTTCGGGGAGCGGCTGGGGCTGCTGGCCCTGTCCGGCATGGCGCTGGCGGTGGCCGGGGTCGCCCTGGTGAACCGGAGCGCCAGACGTGCGGCCTGACGCCGTGCGCATTGCCTCGGCGGGGCGGTCCGACTATGCTTTCCCGCACCGGCAAAATTTCCGGCGGTGTCCGCTGGTTCAACCACGCTTCGGCAAACCACATCGGAAGTGAGTGTCATGGACGGCCTGGAGCCCATCTCGCTCGATGACAACCAGACCCTGCAGGCCATCGGCATCCTCGCCGACGTGCTGGATGGGGTGGACGGCCCCGGCGGGCTGGACACGGTCCTGGTTTCCAAGGCGCTGCGGCAGGTGATCGCCACCAAGTCCCAGCCGGCCTTCGAATTCGCCACCCGCGCCTTCAACACGCTCGACGCCGACGTGCGCCGCCAAGTGGCGGAAAACGCCGATCAGGCCGCCCACGATTCGGTCGAACTGCGCGCCCGCGTCGGCGGCTTCCTGGCGACCTCGGCCAAGGCGCCGGGGGCCGGCGGCCCGGCCACGCCGGCGCAGGCCACCAGCTTCCTCAACGCACTCAATCTGCGCAACCGCCGCCGGTCCCCCCAGTCGGAGTGAGCCGGCCGTGTCCGGTCGTCCGGGGTCAAACACCCTGGGGTCGGATCACGGGGTCAGATCACCTGGGTGTAGCGGTTCGGCTGGCCTTCGGCGGACCAGCGGGCGTGGATCTGGCCCTTGCCGTCGAAGATCAGCGACAGCCAGTTGCGCTGCCGGATGATGCGCTTGCCCGATTCGGGAAAAGCCGGCATTTCGAAGACATAGCCGTTGGGCAGGGTCTCCTTGCGGCCGGCCAGCCATTCCAGGGCGACGGTGGTGGCCTTGGCGGGCGGCGGATGGACGACCCCCGACGCGATGAGCTGCCACATCTCCACGCCGCCGCCGCGCAGCACGGCCCGCGCGCCCGCATGGATTTCCCCCGACACGGAGGTGACCCGGCACCCGGTGCGTCGGGAAAACTCCGCCAGCAGCCCGAGCAGGCGCAGCCATTCCTCGGCGTGGGCGGGGCTGCGCCATTGGTCGCGCAGATCGTCCTCGATCCCGACACGGACGGGCGACAGGCCGACCGCCCGCTCCATCACCCCGGTGTCGAGGTAGAGCAGCGGCACGCTGGACATCAGGATCAGATGGCGGCAGCCCTTGAAGCGTTCCAGCCACTCCGGCAGGGCGTCCCAGACCCGGTCCGACAGAACGCGCCTCGGCGTGCGGTCGCTGCGCATGTCCAGCGCCAGAACGCCGACGTCGCCAAGCCGGAACCCCTGGCTGAACGAGTTCAGCGGCGCCCCCCACACGCATTCCGGCTGGGCTTCGCCCGTGGCGCCCAGTTGGAAGAGCGAGAAATGGCGGCGGGCGACCGTGAAGACGCCGCGCCAGGCCGGGGACATCATCTCCTCGTCCGGGTGGGAGCCCCAGCCGTCGAAGATGTCGTGGTCGTCCCACATCATCACCGAGGGAATGCGGGCCGTCACCGCCGCAGTTTCCGGCTGGCCCCAGACCCGCAGATAGAGGTCGAAGTAGAAGTCGGTCGCCTCCTCCGCCATGGCGGGGGTGAAGGGCTCCTGCAGGCGGGCGGCGTCCGTCCGCTTCTTCCAGGCGCTGAGCAGCGGCGGCTGGCGCCACACCGCGTCGGCGTAGAGCTGGTCGCCGCCCTGCAGCAGCAGATGAAAACGTTCGCTCTCGTGCCGGCGGCGCAGGTCGCCCCACAGGGCGTTGCGCGGCGCGGTCAGCCCGGCGATCTTCTCCTCATCCTCCGCCCCGTTGCAGGAGACGTAGGCGATCCGCGGCGACGACGCGCGTCCCGGCACGGTCACCGCCCAGATGTCCCCCGGCGACGCGCCGTCGGTGAAGCCATAGGCGGCCTCGACATCGCGGGAACCGCGCGGAATGGCGAAATCGAAGCGCCAGACATGCCGGTTGCGCCACTGGGCGAGATGGCGGGGCGGAACGGGCAGGGTCACGCCGTCCACCCGCAGGTCGTAGGGTTCGGCCTCGCCCTCCAGCACGAAGAGGGCGGACAGCCACCAGCGGTCGCCTTGCTCTCCCCGGAAATAAAGGACGGGACCCAGAATGATGTTCGGTGCCGGCCTGCCGCGCGCCATGGACGCTGTTCATCCTCTTCGTTCCCGCCGGTCCGGGCGCCCATGGCCCAGCTTCCGTTTCCGCGGCTCCTGTTTATGGGAAAAGCCGCCGGTCTGTAAAAGGGGCAAGCGCTGATCCGAAGGGGGAGGCCGCGTGGAAAAACGGGAAAACCCGCCGCCGCGACGAGGAAACCTGCGTGCGGACAAAAAAAGCGGGCGGCCGGGTCGTCCGGTCGCCCCACATGTGACGATGGAACACGGGAATCGGGAGGCTAGCTCTTGCGGCGTTGCCTCAGCAGTTCGAGCATGCGCGCCGGCACCGGTTCTTCCAGCACAGGATCGTAAAGGCGGTGAAGCTCCTCCACATGGCTTCTGTGGAAGGTCACCACGGCCTTCGCGTCGGCGTCGTCCTCTACGGACTGCTCGAACTCCTGACGCTCCTTATCGTCCAAGGCACCGTCAAGATATGCGTTGATATGGTTCATCGTCACACGCTTCATATCTTTTGATCCCGGAACGTCTCCGGAGGCCATCCCCCCGAGACGGAAACGATCCGCGACGCAGAGTTCAATATAGTGAGGCGGGCACGGCGTCGGGAGTGGTGTCTTACCTCATCTTATGGGGATGATGCCGATACCGCCAATTGGTAGGCGAGGCGTATCCGTTCGGTCCCCGTGGATGTCCGGCCACTCCGCAGCAGCCATGCTCGTTTCGCTCGCGGGAAGTAACAGCCGCTCCCATCGGTTGTTCCAGCACCGGATTGTCCGGATGCGACGGAAAAATCAACCTGTTGTACGGCTGCCATACCCCGTGGCGCATTCCCTGCCGTGCCTCAGGCCGCCATCAGGTTGTTCAGCCGTTCGCGGGCCCGGCACAGGCGGGAGCGGATGGTGCCGATGGAGACGTTCAGCTTCTCCGCGGCCTCCTGATAGGGGCGGCCCTCGATGGCGACCAGCTTCACGACCTTGCGCTGGCTGGGGGTGAGGGCGCCGAAGGCGCGGTCGACGTCGCGGAAGACGAGCCGGGCGATCTGGGACGCCTCGACCGACATGGCGCCGTCCCACAGCTCGACCTTGGTGACGTGCTTTTCACGCTGGAGGTTGTTGAAATGCAGATTCTTCAGCATCGTGGTCAACCAGGCCTGCATGTTGGTGCCGGGCTCGAAACGATGCTGGCGGGACAGGGCGCGGGCAAGACAATCCTGGGTGAGATCCTCGGCGGCGCTGACGTCGCGCGTCAGTTTGCAGGCATAACGCTGCAGGTTCGGCATGCAACGGATCAGTTCGGATTCGAAACAATACGCCATTGTCGCTCTTCCTCCAGCTTCTCTTCATTCGGCGGGGCTGCCGGTCGGTGGTGACGGCGCCCCGGTCCCGAAAGTTCGGTTCCCGAGAGTTCGGTTCCCGAGGTTTCGGTGGGCGATGATCGCCTTGTCGACGCGTGGTCTCTTCCGGCGCCGGCCGTATGGCCGCGCCGGTCGTGTGATTCGTGTCGGTTGGGTGGAATCCGGTGGTGCTGCCTAGCAGTGTCCGGGCATCGGTCCGGCGCAGCACATCGAGCAGTTCGTCGTCATCAACGGTCTCCCGCTCTCCAGCCTGGGCAACTCCTAAGCGTCGATGCGCTTCGGTGTTGCTCCCGTTCGTGGTGACGTTGATTTCATAACGCGGGGGGAAGAGGCTTGTTCCCCGGCGGCCACAGCCGAAAACATCTTAGGAGGAGAAGTGTTTGGAATCCGGGGGTCATCCGAACGGATGGCGGAACTGCCCGAAAGGGAATTTCAGGCTGCTGAGCCGGGCTTGCGCGGCCGGGACTCCAGGCGGCGCAGGAATTCGCCCATGATGAGGCGGTACAGCCCATCCTTCAGCTTGGCGTCCTCGACGCCGAGGTCGATGCTGGGGTTGTCGTTGATCTCGATGACGAAGACGCCGCGCTCGTTCTGCTTCACGTCCACGCCGTAGAGCCCGTCGCCGATCAGGCCCGCCGCCTTCACCGCGGTCTCGATGACCTCGCGCGGCGCCTCCTCGACGGACAGCGTGCGGGAGGAGCCCTGCTCGGCCCGGCCGTTGCCGCCGTGCTTGACGATCTGCCAGTGCTTCTTCGCCATCAGATACTGGCAGACATAGATCGGCTGCCGGTTCAGCACGCCGACGCGCCAGTCGAACTCGGTGTACATGAACTCCTGGGCCAGGATCACGTCGGACTGCTCGAACAGGCTTTCGGCCGTCGCGTCCAGCTCGCTGCGGGTCTGCACCTTGAAGACGCCGCGGGAAAAGGAACCGTCCGGAATCTTGAGGACGATGGGGTAGGGGATCTCCTGGTCCAGCGTCGCCAGACCGCGCTTGTCGAAGATCACCGTCTTCGGCGCCGGGATGCGGTTGGCGCGCAGCAGCTCGGCCAGATAGACCTTGTTGGTGCATTTGAGGATCGAGTTGGGATCGTCGATCACCGGCAACCCTTCCTTCTCCGCCTTCTTGGCGAAGCGGTAGGTGTGGTGGTCGAGATTCGTCGTCTCGCGGATGAACAGCGCGTCGAACTCGGCGAGCCGGGAATAGTCCTTCTTCTCGATCAGCTCCACCGCGATGCCCAGGCTCTCCCCGGCCTTGACGAATTTCTGGAGCGCGCGCGGGCTGGAGGGGGGAAGCTCCTCCTTCGGGTTGTGCAGGATCGCCAGCGTGTAGCGCGGCGGCGCCTTGGCCGCCGGCTCCCGCCAGGAGGTGCGGGTGTAGGCGTCCAGCGCCGCCTGGAACAGCGGTTCCTGGTCGGGCCGCAGGTCGGCCAGCGACAGCGGCTCCAGGGCGTGGATGGTCCAGCCCTCCTTCAGCCGCACCTGAACCTTCAGCAGGGGACAGCGGAACAGATCGAAGATCGTGCGGGCGATGTCCTGGAACCGCGCGTCGTCTGCGTGGCCGAAGAAGACGGTGAGGTTGAAGGAGGCTTCCGGCGCGTGGTCCATCCGCTTGATGGCCTTGCGCAGCGCCTCCTGCGCCTCGGTCAGCTGGGCGCGGTAGAAGCTCTTCTGCGACAGGTCGAGGATGGTCCGGACCGAAGGGATCACCCGCTCGCCGCGCGCTTCCGCGAGCAGCGAGACGTAGTAGCCGGTGCCCAGATAGCGGTAGCTGCGCGACAGGTTCAGCACCCGAGCGCCGCGCGGCGCCTGTTCCGGGTGGGCGATGTAGTCGCGGGCGCTGACCACCGGCAGGCCGTCCTTCGCCCATTTCACATCCGCCCGGCGGTCGACGACGAGAAGATGCGCGGGCATCAGGCGGCGGGCCCTTTGGCGGCCCGATCAGGGATCTGGGGCCGGAGGAGAAGGGCGGCCTTCAGCTGGGCCTTGCCGTAGCGGGCCATGCGCTCGAAGTCGGCTTTCGGGATCGGCATGTTCATCCGGTCGATGTGAGCGTGGTGACGGTCGTACACAAGCGGATCGTGAACATAGAGAAAGCGGTCGTCGGCACCGGTCACGACGACCCAGTGCGGGAATTTTTCGTGATAGATCCGATAGGAGCTGATGAGCACGATGGGGATGGCCCCGCCAGCCACCGCGTCGGCCATGTCCTGGGCGGTCAGGGTGTTGTGGCGGACGGTGGCGCCGCTGCCCTCCAGCTCGTCGAGGAAGTCCTCGTGCACGATGCGCATGACCTCCTTCTTCTCGTCGCTGCGCACGCTGTCCAGGAAGGGGGTGGCGTTGTCCTTGATGTGGATGTCCACCGCGAAGCCGCGCCGCGCCGCCGCCAGCGCCAGCCCGAACGGGCCGCAGCCGCCGTGGCCGGAGGTCATGAAGACGGTCGTGGATTCCCGCCACAGGCGGATCTCCAGCTTCCGCCCCAGCTCGATGTCCGCGGGCTTCAGCGCCTTCATCGCCATCATCAGGGCCGACGGGCCGCAGGTGAAGTCCAGGGTCTGCTGGTAGTAGGGAACCAGGGGGCCGCCCAGCGGCGCGCTGGGGCCGCTGTGGCCGAGGCGCTTCTCCAGCCGCAGCGCCTCCATATGGTCTTCATAATAGTCGGTGTAGACGCCGAACTCGCGGTAGCCGGCCTTCTTGTAGAGGTCGATCGCCGCGGCGTTGTCGCGCCGCACCTCCAGCCGCAGATAGATGCAGTCCCGCGAGCGGGCCGCCTGCTCCGCCGCGGCGAGGAGGCGCTTGGCGACGCCCTGGCCGCGGTGGTCGGGATCGACGGCGAAGGAATAGAGCCGGGCGAGCGAGGTCCCGGAATGGAAGGACACCAGCGCGTAGCCGACGACCGCGCCGCTGTGGACTTCCACAAGTCCAGTGGCCTTGGCTTTCGTCAGCAAATAATGAAAACTACGTCGGGTCAGGCGGTCGGTGGCGAAACACCGCTCCTCGATGGCCAGCAACGCGGGGATGTCCGCCGGCTGGGCCTGACGGAGCAGGATGGTGGCGTCGCCGGGCAGGTCCTGGCGGGAATCCGCAGATACGGTATTGTCGAGCATCGGGAGGTTCAAAGAGGCTGACACGGACGCCATCTTACTCCCTCCAGCGGGGCTTCGCAGCGATTACCGACCTCTGGTGCGCCGCGGGGATGGTTTGCGTTTTGGCACAGCGCGTGTGGCACAAGGGCAAGTCTTGGCTGTTGCTCTGGACGAACGGCCTAGCCGATTCGACTGGTTGGGCGCAGCGACTTAAACGTTGCTTAACCATGGACCCCGGAAACTGCCGCCGATGGAAGACCGGCTGAATAACCGCCGCTCCAGTTGGCCCTGGAAAGAAGAAAGTCAAGACATGGACGCTCGGTATAAGTCCCGCGAGATCGAACGCCGCAGTCTGGATGTCGACGGGCTGAAGCGCTCGTTTCTGGAATGGCTGGTTTATTCCGTCGGCAAGGACGCGCGGGCGGCGACCCGGCGCGACTGGTTCCACACCGTGGCGCTGGCCGTGCGCGACCGCCTCGTGGACCGCTGGATGGACACGACGCGGACCTATTACCAGCAGGACGCCAAGCGCGTTTACTACCTCTCGCTGGAATTCCTGATCGGCCGCCTTCTGACCAACAGCCTCGCCAACCTCGGCATCACCGACCAGTGCCGTCAGGCGCTCGACCGTATCGGCCTGAACCTCGACGACGTGGTGGAGGCGGAGCCGGACGCGGCGCTGGGCAACGGCGGTCTCGGCCGTCTGGCCGCCTGCTTCCTCGACAGCATGGCGACGGAAGCGCTGCCCGGCTACGGCTACGGCATCCGCTACGAGTTCGGCCTGTTCGAGCAGCGCTTCGAGCATGGCTGGCAGGTCGAGTATCCGGAGCAGTGGCTGCAATTCGGCAACCCGTGGGAGTTCCCGCGTCCGGAGGTGCTGTATCCCGTCCAGTTCTACGGCCGCGTCGAGGAGTTCCGGGATTCGGTGGGCGAGCGCGCCTACCGCTGGGTGGACGCCGAGCGCGTGCTGGCCATGGCCTACGACACGCCGGTGGTCGGCTACGGCGGCGACACGATCAACACGCTGCGCCTGTGGTCGGCGCGCGCCACGCGCGACTTCAACTTCGGCCACTTCAACGACGGCGCCTACATGAAGGCGGTCGAGCAGAAGGTGCTGACCGAGAATCTCAGCCGCGTCCTCTACCCGAACGACGCGACGGAAGGCGGCAAGGAGCTGCGGCTGAAGCAGGAGTACTTCTTCACCTCCGCCTCGCTGCAGGACATCCTGCGCCGCTATCTGCAGCACCATTCCAACTTCGACAGCCTGCCCGACAAGGCGGCGATCCAGCTCAACGACACGCACCCGGCGATCGGCATCGCCGAGCTGATGCGGCTGCTGGTGGATCAGCACGGCGTGGTCTGGGACAAGGCGTGGGACATCACCCGCGCGACCTTCTCCTACACCAACCACACGCTGCTGCCGGAAGCGCTGGAGGCGTGGCCGGTCCGCATGATGGAGCGCGTCCTGCCGCGCCACATGCAGATCATCTACGAGATCAACGCCAAGTTCCTGAACCGCTCCAAGGCGCGGGCGGCGGGCGACAACGGGCGGCTGTCCCGCCTGTCGCTGATCGACGAGCGCGGCGACCGCCGGGTGCGCATGGGCAATCTGGCCTTCCTCGGCTCGCACAAGGTCAACGGCGTGTCGGCTCTGCACACCGAGCTGATGAAGCAGACCGTCTTCGCCGACTTCCACGCGGAGTTCCCGGAGCGCATCAACAACAAGACCAACGGCATCACGCCGCGCCGCTGGCTGCATCAGGCGAACCAGCCCCTGGCCGCGCTGATCACCAGCCGCATCGGCAACGGCTGGATCAAGGACCTCAGCCAGATCAAGGCGCTGGCGGAGAAGGCCGACGATCTGGTCTTCCGCGAGGAGTTCCGCCGCGCCAAGCGCAAGAACAAGAAGCGGCTGGCCGCCTACATCGCGCGCCAGACCGGGGTGGACGTGCAGGTCGACAGCCTGTTCGACGTGCAGGTCAAGCGCATGCACGAGTACAAGCGCCAGCTCCTGAACATCCTCCAGGCCATCGCGCTGTACAACGAGATGCGCGACAACCCGACCGTCTCCTGGGTGCCGGTGACCAAGATCTTCGCCGGCAAGGCGGCGCCGAGCTATCACATGGCTAAGCTCATCATCAAGCTCATCAACGATGTGGCGAAGGTGGTGAACCACGACCCGTCGGTGCACGACAACCTGAAGATCGTCCTGCTGCCGAACTACAACGTGACGGCGGCGGAGATCATCATGCCGGCGGCCGACCTGTCGGAGCAGATCTCCACCGCGGGCATGGAGGCGTCGGGCACCGGCAACATGAAGCTGGCGCTCAACGGCGCGCTGACCATCGGCACGCTGGACGGCGCCAACGTCGAGATCCGCGAGCATGTGGGCGAGGACAACATCTTCATCTTCGGCCTGACCGCCGAGGAGGTGAACGATCTGCGGGCCAGCGGCGGCTTCAACCCGCGCGACGTCATCGCCTCCAACCCCAGCCTGAAGCGGGCGCTGGACATGATCTCCACCGGCGTCTTCTCGCCGGACGATCCCAACCGCTACCACCCGATCCTTCAGGCGCTGACCGACGGCGGCGACCATTTCCTGGTGACGGCGGACTTCTCCGACTATTGCCAGGCGCAGCAGGCGGCCATGGACCTCTACCGCGACCAGGAGGAATGGACCCGCAAGGCCATCCTGAACACCGCCAACATGGGCTGGTTCTCCTCAGACCGCACCATCATGGAGTATGCGATGGAGATCTGGGACGTGCATCCCGTGAAGCCGGAGCATGTGACCGAAACCGAGGGCTGACGCGGCCTCGCCCCGAGCCGGACAAAAATTGTGGCGCGAAGGCGCGGGCGCTTTACAAGCCCCGCGCCTTTCGTTTATCTAGCCAGTTATGAATCGCTCGCTCGCCATCACCACCACCACTACCAAAACGACCCGCTCCGGCGGGCCGTCGGATGGTGGCGTGCGTTGATCGAGTAAGACGCTTCACCCACCACGAAGGCCCCGCCGGACACGGACGGGGCCTTGGTGCATCTGGGGCCGCCGTCCACGCTCGATCCGGGCAAGACCAAAGGACGGACCACACCCATGAGCACCTCTTCTCCTTCTCCCCGCCGCGTTGCCATCGTCGGTGCCACGGGCGCCGTCGGCCGCGAGATGGTCGATGTTCTTCACCGCCGTTCGTTCCCGGTCGCGGAACTCGGCCTGTTCGCGTCGGAGCGCAGCGCCGGCCGCACAGTCGAGACCCCGTTCGGCGAGAAGACCCTCGTGGCGTTCGACGTCGAGAAGGTGAAGGGCTACGACATCGTCCTGCTCGCCGTGTCCGGTGATTTCGCCAAGGAGCACGCGCCGGCCATCGCCGCGGGCGGGGCGCTGGTGATCGACAACTCCTCGGCCTTCCGCTACGACGACAACGTCCCGCTGATCGTGCCGGAGATCAACGCCCACGCCATGGGCGACGCCAAGCTCATTGCCAACCCGAACTGCACGACCGCCATCGCCGTCGTGGCGCTCGGCCCCCTGCACAAGGCCTTCGGCCTGAAGCGAGTCATAGTCTCCACCTATCAGGCGACCAGCGGTGCCGGTGCGGAGGGCATGGCCGAGCTTGAGGAGCAGACCCGCAACCAGCTCGACGGCAAGCCGGTCGTCAACAGCGTGTTCCGCCACCCGATTCCCTTCAACCTGATCCCCCAGATCGACGCCTTCCAGGAGAACGGCTACACGAAGGAGGAGATGAAGGTGACCTGGGAGACCCGGAAGATCCTGGAGATCCCGGACCTGCCGGTGAGCTGCACGGCGGTGCGCATCCCGACCTACCGCGCCCATTCCGAGGCGATCACGGTCGAGACGCTGTCCCCGGTCACCCAGGACGCCGCCCGCGCCGTTCTGGCCGACGCGCCGGGCGTGGTGGTGAAGGACGTGCCGGCGGACGGCGTCTACCCGATGCCGATCAACGCCACCGGCCAGTTCGACGTCGAGGTCGGCCGCATCCGCACCAGCCTGATCTTCGGCGACCACGGCCTCGACCTGTTCGTCTGCGGCGACCAGCTCCTGAAGGGCGCGGCGCTCAACGCCGTGCAGATCGCCGAGCTGAGCCTGTAAGGCACGAGCGGCCTCCGTCATCCCTCCTTCCTTTCGGCGGGAGGGATGAAGGCTGGAATGGGCCGGTCTTCGCTGCTATCTATACGTCCGAACGAAGAGGGCCGTGGGGCGTTCCGCCTCCCGGCCCTCTTCGCCGTTGTCTGCACCGCTGAGTTACGGGAACGCGCATGTCCGAGCTTCTGGACGCTGTTTCCCGGCGTCGAACCTTCGCGATCATCGCGCACCCCGACGCCGGCAAGACCACCCTCACCGAAAAGCTGCTGCTGTTCGGCGGCGCCATCCAGATGGCCGGCGCCGTGAAGGCCCGCGGCGAGCAGCGCCGCGCCAAGTCGGACTGGATGAAGGTGGAGCGCGAGCGCGGCATTTCCGTGACCGCCTCGGTCATGACCTTCGATTACGAGGGGCGCACCTTCAACCTGCTGGACACGCCGGGCCACGAGGACTTCTCGGAGGACACCTACCGGACGCTGACCGCGGTGGACAGCGCCGTCATGGTGATCGACGGCGCGAAGGGCATCGAAAGCCAGACCTTGAAGCTGTTCGAGGTCTGCCGCCTGCGCGACGTGCCGATCATCACCTTCTGCAACAAGATGGACCGCGAGGCCCGCGACCCCTTCGACCTCATTTCCGAGATCGAAAGCTCGCTGGCGCTGGAGGTCACCCCGGCGAGCTGGCCCATCGGCATGGGCCGCGACTTCCTGGGCTGCTACGACCTGATCCGCGACCGCCTGATCCTGATGGACCGCACCAAGGGCGACGAGATCGACGACGGCATCGAGTGCAACGGCCTCGACGACCCGCGCCTCGACGAGCTGCTGCCGGCCCACGCCGTGGCGAAGCTGCGCGAGGAGGTGGAGATGGCCCGCGGGCTGATGCCGCCCTTCGACCTGGAGGCCTACCGCGCCGGCCACCTGACGCCGATCTATTTCGGGTCGGCGATCAACAACTTCGGCGTGCGCGAGCTTCTCCAGGGCTTGGCTGAGAACGCCCCACCGCCGCGCCCGCAGCCGGCGGAGCAGCGCTCCGTTCAGCCGGACGAGGGCAAGTTCAGCGGCTTCGTGTTCAAGGTCCAGGCCAACATGGACCCGAACCACCGCGACCGCATCGCCTTCGTGCGCATCTGCTCCGGCAAGTTCAAGCGCGGGGCCAAGCTGAAGCATGTCCGTTCGGGCAAGCTGATGGCGGTGAACAACGCCGTGCTGTTCCTGGCCCGCGACCGCGAATTGGCGGAAGAGGCGTGGCCCGGCGACATCATGGGCATCCCAAACCACGGGTCCTTGCGCATCGGCGACACGCTGACCGAGGGCGAGGACCTGCGCTTCACCGGCGTGCCGAGCTTCGCGCCGGAACTGCTCCAGCGCGTCCGGCTGGAAGACCCGATGCGCGTGAAGCACCTGCGCAAGGCGCTGGAGCATTTCGCGGAGGAGGGCGCCTCCCAGGTGTTCAAGCCGCTGACCGGGGCGGACTGGGTGGTCGGCGTGGTCGGCCAGCTCCAGTTCGAGGTTCTGGCCGCCCGCATCGAGGCGGAATACGGCCTCGCCGCCCGCTTCGAAGGGGCGGGGGTGGACGCCGCCCGCTGGATCGAGACGGACGACGAGGACCAGCTCAAGAAGTTCCTTGACCTCAACCGCTCGGCGGCGGCGGAGGACCATGACGGGGCGCTGGTGTTCCTGGCCCGCAACGCCTGGCACCTGAACCGCACGCAGGAGGATTTTCCGGCCCTGCGCTTCCTGAAGACCCGCGAGCAAAACCGTAAGGTGCACACCGCGGCGTAACATTCATCCGCAGGCATGCGGAACGCGCTGACCAAAGGCTGGTATCGCGTTCCGCGTGTTGCTCCGCCTCTCTGATTCGAGTAGCGTTCGCTGATGCAGCCTTCGCGGCGGAGTGCCGCAAGGCGTTGTGCTTCAAGGCTTTGTGGTGGGATCAGAGAAACGGCGGCGTTGGCGGGTCCGGCTGGGCCGCGGGCGGTGACCGAAAAAAGAGGGGCGGCATGTTCGGTGGCGTGGAAGCCTTCTTCGACACCAGCGCGTACTTGCCTCACGGCGTGTGCCTGTTCTGGCGTCCGGAAATCCTGACCCTGCACATCGTGTCCGATGTGCTGACTGGTCTTTCCTATTACTCAATTCCGGTCGCGCTGCTTTACTTCGTCCTGAAACGACGCGATGTCGCCTTCAGCTGGATCGTCTGGCTGTTCGCCGCCTTCATCCTGGCTTGCGGCACGACGCATTTCTTCAGCCTGTGGACCTTGTGGTACCCCGACTATGCCGTGGAAGGCATCGTCAAGGCGCTGACCGCGCTGGTGTCCGTGCTGACCGCCGTCGCCTTGTGGGTGCAGATGCCCAGGGCGCTCGCCCTGCCCAGCGCCACCCAGCTCGCCGACGCCAACGCGGCTTTGCAGCGCGAGATCGAGATCCGGCGTCAGGCCGAACTGCGCTACGCCAGCTTCTTCAACAATCTGGTGGAGGGACTGTTCGTCGTCACGGTCCTGCCGGACGGCGCCTTCGCTTTCGACACGCTGAATCCCGCTCACGCGCGGGCGACAGGGATCGACCCGGAGACCATCCGCGGCCGGCTGGTCCGCGAGGCCGTTCCCCCGGAGACCGCCGACGCGGTGGTCGAACGCTACAGCGCCTGCGTGGCCGCCGGCGGGCCGATCGATTACGAGGAGACGCTGGACCTTCCGGTCGGGCGGCGCACGTGGCACACCGTCCTGGTGCCGGTGCGCGGCGAGGATGGCCGGGTAATCCAGATCCTCGGCAGCTCCCGCGACATCACCGACCGCAAGCGGCTTCAGGAGGAGCTGGTCCAGACCTCCAAGCTGGCGACGCTGGGCACGGTCGCCGCCGGCATGGCCCATGAGATGAGCCAGCCCCTGAACATCATCCGGATCTGGGCCGAGAACGCCCTGTCGCGCCTGCGCGACGGCGACACCGACACCGCGCGCCTGGACAAGGTGCTGACCATCATGTCGGAACAGGCGGAGCGCATGGGCCGCATCATCGACCATATGCGCACCTTCAGCCGCCGCGACGGCGCCACCCAGCGCTTCGATCCGGCGGCGAGCGTCCGCTCCGCCGTTGAGCTGGTGTCCAACCAGTTCGCCTTGGAAAACATCGAGGTCGTGAGCGACATCCCGCCCATCGACTGCGTCGCGCGCGGGCGCCCCCTGCAATTGGAGCAGGTGCTGCTCAATCTGCTGTCCAACGCGCGTGATGCCATCCTGGAATGGCGCGCCGACCCCGACGGATCGCCCGCCGCCGGGCGGATCGCCGTGGGCATGGGCTGCGACATGACCGCCGGGCGGGCCGTCATCACCATCGCCGACGATGGCGGCGGCATCGACCCCGACATCCTGCCGCGCATCTTCGACCCCTTCTTCACGACCAAGGAGGTCGGGAAGGGGTCGGGCCTCGGCCTGTCGATCGGCTATGGAATCGTCGATTCCATGGGTGGACGGATCGAGGCGGCGAACGTCACCCACGGGAACGGAAGCCGCGGCGTCCGTTTCACCATCACCGTGCCGGTGTCCCATCCCTCCGTTCAGGACGTGGAGCGCGCTCATGCCTGACCCCGTCACCGTTCCGTTGCATGTCCTGGTGGCCGAGGACGAAGCCCTCGCCGCCATGGCGCTGGAGGATTTCTTATCCCGCAAGGGATACCGCGTGACCCTGGCCCAGGACGGGCAGGAGGGGTTGGAGCGCTACAGCGCCGACCCCGCCGACCTCGTGATCACCGATTTGCGCATGCCGCGGATGGACGGCCGCGCCCTGATCCGCGAGCTGCGGGTCAGGGCGGCCCGTTTGCCGATCCTGGTGATGACCGGCTTCCTGTCGATGGAGGCGGGGGAGGACGACCTGACGTCCGACCGCTGGCAGCCGCTGGTGGTGCTGCGCAAGCCGGTCAGCCCGCAGGTCATCCTGGATACGCTCACCAGCCTCGCCGAAGCGGCGAAGCTGCGGCCGGCATGATCCCAACGCGTTAAAGCGGATTTCAATCCGCTTTGGACCGCGACTGCGGTCCCGGCCGCAAGCGCGGACGAAGCCCGGCCGGCGAATAAGGCCATATGATTCTAAAGCGAATGAAAATTCGCTTTAGAAGCGGTCCCGCAGCTCCGGCAGGGGGACGATGCGGACCCCCTTGGCCTCCAGCGTGCGGCGCAGGTTGCTGGCCATGGCGACGGCGCTCGGCTCGTCGCCGTGGACGCACACGGAATGGACGGTGCAGGGGATGCGCGTGCCGGTGACCGACAGGATCACGCCCTCCTCCAGCATGCGCAGGACGTTGGCGGCCGCCACGTCCGGATCGTGGATCATCGCGCCGGGCTGGCCGCGCGGCACGAGGTTGCCGTTGTCGTCATAGGCGCGGTCGGCGAAGACCTCCTCCGCCGTGGGCAGGCCCAGCGTGCGCCCGGCCCGCGCCATTTCCGACCCGGCGGTGGCGAGGTAGATCAGGGATGGATCGACGCCCTTGATCGCCCGCCCGATCGCCAGGGCCAGCCCCTCGTCCACAGCCGCCATGTTGTTCAGGGCGCCGTGCGCCTTCACATGGGTGACCGAACCGCCGCTGGCGGCGGCGATCCCCATCAGCGCGCCGATCTGGTAGGCGACCATCGCCTCGACCTCCGCCGCCGACATCCGCAGGGGGCGGCGCCCGAAGCCCTGGAGATCGGGGTAGGAGGGGTGGGCGCCCAGGCTGACGCCCTTCGCCACCGCGTTCCGGACGGTCCGCGTCATCACCAGCGGGTCGCCGGCGTGGAAGCCGCAGGCGATGTTGGCGGACGCGACGATGCCCAGCATGGACTCGTCGTCGCCGATGTCGTAGGCGCCGAACCCTTCGCCCAGGTCGGCGTTCAGGTTCACGGTGATGGTCATGGTGCCCTCCCGCACATGTTTTCCCGGTTCAGGATGTCGCCGTTGCCGTTGACGATGTCGACGACCCCGGACACGAGGTTTTCCGCGTAGAGCGCCTCCAGATCGACGCCGCCCGCCGGGCGCACCGGGCGGATGGCGCGGATCCAGGCCGCGATGGTCTGCTCCTGCCGCCGACGGATGGCCTCCGCCTCCTCCACCGTGACGGCGCGGAAGCTCAGGGCGCCGCCGGGGCTCAGCCGGCCGACGCGGGGCAAGTCGGCGGAGATCACCGTGGCGATCTTGGCGTAGCCGCCCGCCGTCTGGTGGTCGTTCAGCAGAAGGATCGGCTGGCCGTTGCCCGGCACCTGGATGGAGCCGGTGACCAGCCCGTCGGACGGAATGTCGGCGGAGCCGGTGTGGGCCAGCGTCGGGCCGTCGAGCCGCAGGCCCATGCGGTCGGCGTCCTTGCCGACGCGGTAGGTCGCCGACAGGAAGGTCTCCACCGCCTCCGCCGTGAAGCGGTCCTCCTGCGGGCCGAGGACCACCCGCACCGGCCCGCCGCCATAGTCCGGCGGCTCCGGCAGTTCCACGTCGGCGCCCGGCGGGGCGTCGCTGCGGTTGAGCGGCAGGCGCGTCCCGTCGCCCAGCGGCTTGCCGCCGAGCGGCCCGATGCCGGCGCGCACATAGGTGGACAGGCTGCCCAGGAACGGTTCCAGCGCGAAGCCGCCGGCCACCGCCAGATAGGCGACCGCCGCCCCGGTGACGGCGCCCAGCTTCAGCACGTCGCCGCGCGCCAGCGTGTGGCTGCGGTGGGGTTCCAGCGGCTGGGGCGATTGCCCCTCGCGCTCCAGGCTCAGCGCCATCGGGCCGACGATGGCGACGCGCACGCCGTCGGCCTCCACCTTCAGGGCGGGGCCGAGCAGAGCGATCTCCACCCCCGCCGCGCCCGCCGGGTTGCCGACCAGCGCGTTGGCGAGGCGGAGGCCGATGGGGTCGAGCGCGCCGGCCACCGGCATGCCGAGTTCCTGATGGCCGAAGCGGCCGAGGTCCTGGATGGTGGCGAACAGCCCCGGCCGGACGACCGTGAGGCAGGGGGCAAGGGAGGGCGGGTTCATGGTGCGGCCCTCAGCGTGTCGGGATCGAAGCGCCCGGCGGCGGTCTCGGCGGACAGGGCGTCGAAACGGGCGCGGTCCACCGCCTCGAACCGCACCCGGTCGCCCGCGGCCAGCAGGACCGGGGAGGGGCGGGCGCCGTCGTAGAGCGGCACCGGGCAGCGCCCGATCAGGTGCCAGCCGCCGGGACTCTCCCAGGGATAGACGGTGGTCAGCCGCCCGGCGGTGGCGACCGACCCCGCCGGCACGCGGACCCGCGGCTCGCCGCGCCGCGGCTTCTCCAGCTCCGCCGGCAGGTCCCCCATGTAGGCGAAGCCCGGCATGAAGCCCAGCATGTAGACGAAATACTCCGTCGACCCGTGGAGGTCGACCAGCCGGTCCGCCGACAGGCCGAGCGACGCGGACAGCTCCGCGAGGTCCGGTCCCAGATCGGGGTCGTAGCAGACGGGCAGGCGCCACAGGGTGCCTTCGGCCGGCGCGTCCCCGGTGTGGGCCAGTTCCGCCTCCACGGCGGCCTGGACCTCCCGGCGGCTGGTCGCCGCCGGGTCGTAGACCACCTGGAGCGAGCGGAAGGTCGGCACCGTCTCCACCAGACCCGGCAGGGCGGCCAGCTTCAGCCGGGCGTGCAGGGCCATGACGCGGGCGTTGGTGGGGCGGTCGATGCCCTCGCCGAACTCCACGTTGAAGGCCGTGTCGCCCGCCGTGGTGAAACGGACGTCCATGATGCCGCTCCTCACCCGATCATCAGCGAGGGCAGCCACGACACCATGCCCGGGAAGATCCAGAGCAGGAACACCATGACGATCATCATCAGGAAGAAGGGCAGGCTGGCCTTGGCGATGGTGAAGATGTTCTTGCCCGTCATCGATTGCAGGACGAACAGGTTGAAGCCCACCGGCGGGGTGATCTGGGCCATCTCCACCACGATGATGATGTAGATGCCGAACCACAGCAGGTCGATCCCGGCGTTCTGCACCATGGGCAGGATGACCGAGGTGGTCAGCACGACCATCGAGATGCCGTCCAGGAAGCAGCCCATGACGATGAAGAACAGGGTCAGCACGACCAGCAGCGACGCGGTGGAGAGCTGCATGGAGGTGATCCACTCCGCCAGCAGGCGCGGGATGCCGGTGTAGCCCATGGCGACGGTCAGGAAGGCTGCCCCCGCCAGGATGAAGCCGATCATGCAGGAGGTGTGGGCCGCGCCCAGCACGCTGTCGCGGAAGGTCGCCCAGCTCATCGTGCCGGTCACCAGCGCCAGCAGCAGCGATCCCAGGACGCCGATGCCCGCGGCCTCCGTCGGCGTGGCGATGCCCGCGTAGATGGAGCCGAGCACGCCGGCGATCAGCAGCATGACGGGGATCAGCGACCCGGTGTCGCGGATCTTCTCCATGAAGCTCTGGCGCGCCTCCCGCGGCGGCACCCGGTCGGGATTCAGCAGGGACCAGCCGCCGACATAGAGCATGAACAGGCCGGTCAGCACGATGCCCGGAATGACCCCGGCGATGAAGAGGCGCGCGATGGATACGTCCGCCGCCACCCCGTAGACGATCATGATGATCGAGGGCGGGATCAGCAGGCCCAGCGTGCCGGCGCCGGCCAGCGAGCCGACGATCATCATCGGGTCGTAGCCGCGCCGGGTCAGTTCCGGGATGGTCATCCGCCCGATGGTCGCGGCGGTCGCGGCGGAGGAGCCGGAGACGGCGGCGAAGATCGTGCAGCCGACGATGTTGACGTGCATCAGCCGCCCCGGCAGCCAGCCCGTCCATGGCGCCAGCCCCTTGAACATGTCCGACGAGATGCGCGTTCGGAACAGGATCTCGCCCATCCAGATGAACAGGGGCAGGGCGGTCAGGGTCCAGCTCGTGCTGGCGCCCCAGATGTTGGTCGCCATGACCATGCCGACGGGGCGTGTGGTGAACAGCGCCATGGCGACGAAGCCGACGCCGGCCAGCGCCAGCGCCACCCAGATGCCGGTCCCCAGCATCAGGAGCATCGTCACCACGACGACGATGGAAGCGGTCGTCTGGTCCATCGGTCAGCCCTCGCTCTGCATGCCGGCGCTTTGGTAGGACGCCTCGCGTCCCTGGATCACCGCCAGCAGGTCGTCCAGGAAGGCGATCACGAGGATCACCAGCCCGACGCCCATGGCGGCCTGCGGAATCCACAGCGGGATGGGCAGAACCCCCTGTCCCAGATCGCCGAAGTCGTAGGAATCGTAGGTCATGCGCAGCCAGTACCACGCGAAATAGCCGCTGAGCGCCGTGCCGAAGCCGAGGCAGATCAGCTCCACGAGCCGGCGGGGCCCGCCGCGCAGCCGGTCGACCAGCACGCCGACGCGGATGTGCGCGCCGCGGCGCAGCGCCGGACCCAGCATCAGGAAGAAGGAGGCGGCCATGCAGTAGCCGGCCAACTCGTCGGCTCCCGGCACCATGCGGTTGGCCAGCCGGGCGAACACCTGGGACACGATCAGCACGGCGATCAGCACCAGGAACACCGCGCCCAGGATCTCGGCGGCGCGGTAAAGGAAGGTCAATGCGGTGCGCATGGAGCGACCACCTCCGGGTAGGGCGGGGGGTGTTTTTTGTGGTGGTGGGCGTGTTGCCCCCACCCCGGCCCTCCCCCGCTGACGCAGGGGAGGGAGTTCAAATCCCCTCCCCTGCGAAGCGGGGGAGGGTTAGGGTGGGGGCAAGCGTCGCCGCCGCTTACTTCCGGAACGCCGAAACGATCGCCTCGCCGTCGGCGCCGGCGGCCTTGGTCCACTCCTCGGTCATCGTCTTGCCGATGGCGGCGAAGCCGTCCTTGATCGCCGGGGACGGGGTCAGCACCTTCATGCCGTTGCCGGACAGCGTCTTGTTCAGCTCCGCCGTCTTCTTCTCCCACTCGGTCCAGCCGGTGGCCTCGGCCTTGGCGGCGGCCTGCTCGACGGCCTTCTTCGTGGCGTCGTCCAGGCCCTTCCAGACCTCGGTGCTGACGAACACCATGTTGCGCGGCAGCCAGGCCTGCACGTCGTAATAGACGTTCACGAAGTCCCATGCCTTGGTGTCGACGCCGGTGGCGGCGGAGGTCATCATGGCGGTGACGATGCCGGTGCCGAAGGCCTGCGACACCTCGGCGGCCTCGATCTTGGTCGGCACGGCGCCGGCCAGCTCGGCGATGCGGGTGGTCGCCGGGTTGTAGGCGCGGAACTTCTGCCCCTTCAGATCGGCGACGGAGG
Source organism: Azospirillum sp. TSH58 (assembly GCF_003119115.1). Lineage (NCBI taxonomy): Bacteria > Pseudomonadati > Pseudomonadota > Alphaproteobacteria > Rhodospirillales > Azospirillaceae > Azospirillum > Azospirillum sp. TSH58. The sequence goes on along the minus strand of NZ_CP022367.1, from coordinate 64,034 downwards.
CGATCTCCTGCTTCACGTAGAGGCCCTGCGGCGGCCACGGAATCGAGTAGAGGAGCTTCAGGCGCTGACGCTCCAGCTTCTTCTCCAGGTAGGGCTTCGACACCTCGTAGAGCTTCTTCGAGGCGGCGAAGTCGGTCGCCAGGAAGGGCACGGAATCGAGGCCGTAGAGCGGGTCCTCGTTCGCCCAGGAGCTGATGAGCACCTCGCCGATCTGGGCCTGGCCCGACTGGACCGCGCGCTTAATCTCCGGATGCTTGACCAGCGAGCCGTTGGAATGGACGGTGATCAGGATCTTGCCGTTTGTCGCCGCCTTCACGTCCTCGGCGAACTGGCGCACCGTGATGGTGTGCAGGTTCGTGTCGGGGTAGGGGGTCGGCATGTCCCAGGTCTCGGCGAAGGCCGCGACCGGGGTGGCGCAGAGGCCGACGCCGAAGGCGGCGGCGGCGAGGCGGGTACGCAGGGTGATCGCGGTCATGTCATGAAGCTCCCTGTTCTTGTCTGAAGAGTTGCGCGACCGTAGGGGACACGCCCTCCAGCTCGGCGTTCAGCCGGTCGGTGACCAGCATGTGTCCGGGGCTGTGGGCGATGGCGAAGGGCAGGCGGGCGGCGGCGAGCGCCACCTGGGGGGTGACCCCGCAGGCCCAGAAGACGGGGACCTCGCCGGGGCCGAGCGGAACGGCGTCGCCGAACTCCGGCCGCGACAGGTCGCGGATGCCGAGCGCCGCCGGGTCGCCGATGTGCACCGGCGCGCCGTGGACGGCGGCGTAGCGCCCGGTCACCGCGGCGGCGCGTTCGGCCTGCGCGGGCGTCATCGGGCGCATCGACACGACCATCCGGCCGGCGAAGGGCGGGACGGCCACGCAGTCCCGGTCGGTCACGTACATCGGCACGTTGCAGCCGCGCTCGATGTGGCGGACCGGCAGGCCGGCGGCGAGCAGGGCCTCCTCGAAGGAGAAGGAGCAGCCGATGGCGAAGGCGACCAGATCGTCGCGCCAGACCGACAGCAGGTTCTCCGGCTCCTCCGCCAGCAGGCCATCGCGGTAGACGCGGTAGCGCGGGAAGTCGGTGCGCAGGTCGAGGTCCGCGCCAAGCTCCGCGAAGCGGTGGTCGCCGGGCTTCGACACGGCCAGCAGAGGGCAGGGCACCGGATTGGCGCGGCAGAAGCGTTCGAAGGCGGGAGCCACCGCTGCGGGGACGATGGCGAGGTTTGCCTGCACATGGCCGGGCGCCAGTCCGGCGGTCGGCCCGCGATGCTCTCCCCGGCGGATCGCCAGACGGGCCAGCAGGGCGGCGGTAGCGGTGCCGGGCGGAGATGAGGTGTTTGGGGTCACGGACTGCATGGCGGGCAAAACCTCGGTGACCGGACTGTTGTGTCCTAAGGGTTCACGCATCCGTCCGATCCGTCAAATTTTCATTTTGGATCGTTTGCGATAAACGGCGTTTATCAGTGGGCGCCCCATGCCGTTGCGCCCGCACGATCTCCAAGGCCATGTCGGCCACGATGGGCACCAGCGGGTTGTCGCTGTCCACCGGGTGGCAGATGGTGAAGTCGAGGTCGGGCAGCGGGTCCTCCGCCGGGATCAGCCGCAGCAGCCCCTCGGCCAGTTCGCGCTCGATCACCGCGGGCGGGATGGCGCTGATGCCGATGCCGTCCAGGGTCATCCGCACGATGCTGGCGAGCGAGCTGTTGCCGTAGAAGCGCAGCGGCGGCAGGCCGGGCCGCTTGAACATCTGCTGGATGGCCACCGACGGCTTGGTCTGGCGGGAAAAGGTGATGACCGGATAGCGCGCCAGATCGGCCAGCCCCAGCCGCCCGGCGGGCAGGTCAAGCGACGGGCTGGCCACCCAGGCCATGGGGTAGCTGCTCAGCGCGTGGTTGCGCATGTCCGGCTCTGCCACCGGTCCCAGCATGAAGGCGATGTCGAGGTCGTGCGCCAGCAGCCCGTTGCGCAGGTGGATGGAGGTGTCGACCTCGATCTCCAGGCTGACCAGCGGGAAGCGGTTGTGCAGCCGCTCGATCAGCCGGCTCAGCCAGGTGTGGACGATGGTTTCCGCCACGCCCAGCCGGATCAGCCCGCGCAGGGTCGTCGATTCGGCGACCGCGTGCACCAGCTCGGCCTGGAGCGTCAGCATCCGCTCGGCGTGGTCCAGCAGTTCCATGCCCTTCAGCGTCAGGGTGACCCGCCGCGTGCCGCGGTTGAACAGCTGGACGCCCAGCTCCTTTTCCAGCTGGGCGATGCGGGCGGAGATGGCCGGCTGGGTGGTGTTCAGCCGCCCAGCCGCGGCGCGGAAGCCGCCCAGACGGGCGATCCACACGAAGGCTTCCAAGTTCTTTAGGTCCAGCATCGCCGAATCGCTCCGCAGCCCATAGCCGCTGTTACAGTCTGTTACCAATTGGCTGTAGGATGGACATTAACCTGCAAAGCCTCTCCTGCGATAATGGGCCGCATTGCCTTGTGGCAGGATGGTGCGCTCCGGCCGGACCGGGCAGCCCTACCGGGAGTTCGATGTGACGAAACGCATAGTGCTGTTTGCGCTCCTGCTGGCCGCGCTGATCGGTGGCGGCTACTGGTACACGCACCGGGCGGGCGGGGCCGACGCGCAGACCGCGAAGGCCGCCACCCCGGCGGGACCGCGCGCGCTGCCGGTGGTCATCCAGGCGGCCGAGAGGCGCGCGGTGCCGGAGCGGCTGGGCACCATCGGCTCGGTCCAGCCGGTGGCCGCCATCGCCATCAAGGCACGCGTCGATTCGGTCGTCGAGACGGTCCACTTCACCGAGGGGCAGGAGGTGAAGGCGGGCGACCTGCTGTTCACCCTCGACTCCCGCGCGCTGGAGGCGCAGCTCCGTCAGGCCCAGGCCAATCTGGAGCGCGACCGCGCCAATCTCGACAAGGCGCGCGGCGACGTGAAGCGCTACGAGCAGCTCGTCCGCTCCAACACCGTGGCCCGCCAGCAGTACGACGCCGCCGTGGCCGCCGCCGACGCGCTGGAGGCCACGGTGAAGGCCGGTCAGGCGGCCATCGAGGCGGCCAAGGTGTCGCTCAGCTTCACCCGCATCACCGCCCCCATGGACGGGCGCACCGGCGCCGTGAACGCCAAGCCCGGCACGATGGTGCGCGGGGCGGACGCCACGCCGCTGGTCACGCTGACCCAGCTCCGCCCGATCACCGTCGCCTTCAACGTTCCGGAACGCCACCTGCCGACCATCCGCGCGGCGATGGAGACGAGCACGCTGGCGGTCACCGCCGGCATTCCCGGCGCCGCCGTTCCCCCGGCCGAGGGCGTCCTGAACTTCGTGGACAGCCAGGTCGACCAGCAGACCGGCACGATCCTGGTGAAGGGCCAGTTCACCAACGCCGACACCCGGCTGTGGCCCGGCCAGTTCGTCGATGTGGTCCTGACCCTGCGGGTCGAGCCGCAGGCCCTGACCCTGCCGGAGGAGGCGGTGCAGACCGGCCAGCAGGGCCGGTTCGTCTATGTGGTCAAGCCGGACGACACGGTGGAGATCCGCAACATCGCCGTGGCGCGCAGCCAGGACGGCCTCGTCGTCATCGCCGACGGGCTTCAGGCCGGTGAGCGCGTGGTGGTCGATGGCCAGTCCCGCCTCTATCCCGGCGCCAAGGTCGCCGCCGCCAAGAACGGCGGCAAGGAGGGCGCCAACGGCAAGGCTCCGCTCACCGGAGGCGCGTCATGACCCTCTCGGAGCTGTGCATCCGCCGTCCGGTGATGACCATCCTGTTGACGGCGGCGCTGGTTCTGGGGGGCCTCGCGGCCTACCGCCAGTTGCCCGTCGCGGCGCTGCCGCGGGTCGACTTCCCGGTCATCAACGTCTCCGCCACGCTGCCCGGCGCCAGCCCGGAGACCATGGCGGCTTCGGTCGCCAGCCCGCTGGAGCGCGAGTTCTCGACCATCGCCGGCATCGACACGATCACCTCGACGTCGAGCCTCGGCAACACCTCCATCACCATCCAGTTCGTTCTGGAGCGCGACATCGACGCCGCCGCCCAGGACGTGCAGGCGGCCATCGCCCGCACCCAGCGCCGCCTGCCGGCGGAGATGACCACCGCGCCCAGCTACCGCAAGGTGAACCCGGCCGACCAGCCGGTGCTGATGCTGGCGCTCTCGTCGCCGACGCTGACGCTGTCCTCGCTGAACGACTTCGCGGAAACCGCGGTCCAGCCCAAGGTCGCCACCCTGCCGGGCGTCGCCCAGGTGCAGATCTACGGCGCGCAGAAATACGCCGTGCGCGTGCAGGTGGACCCCAACGCGCTGGCGGTGCGCGGCATCGGCATCGACGAGCTTCAGAAGGCGCTGGCCGCCGCCAACGCCAACACCCCGGTCGGCACGCTGTCCGGCGCCAAGCAGCAGCTCGTCCTCGCCGCCAACCCGCAGCTTCCCGACGCCGAGGCCTTCCGCGGCCTGATCGTCGCCTACCGCAACGGCGCCCCGGTCCGGCTGGGCGACGTGGCGAACGTGCTGGACAGCGTGGAGAACGCCCGCACGGCGAGCTGGCACAACGGCACCCGCGCAATCGTCATGGCCGTGCAGCGCCAGCCCGACGCCAACACGGTGGACGTGGTGGACCGGGTGCGCAACCTGCTGCCCACTTTCCGCGCGCAGCTTCCGCCCAGCGCGAAGGTGGAGGTGGTGAACGACCGTTCCACCTCGATCCGCGAGGCGGTGGAGGACGTGCAGTTCACGCTGGGCCTGACCATCGCGCTGGTCGTGCTGGTCATCTTCCTGTTCCTGCGCCGGCTGACGGCGACGATGATCCCGGCGCTGACCGTCCCGATCTCGCTGATCGCGACGGCGGGCGGGATGCATCTGATGGGCTTCTCCATCGACAACATCTCGCTGATGGCGCTGACGCTGGCGGTCGGCCTCGTCGTCGATGACGCCATCGTGATGATGGAGAACATCGTCCGCTACGTCGAAGAGGGGATGCAGCCCTTCGAGGCGGCCCTGAAGGGCTCGCGCGAGATCGGCTTCACCATCATCTCCATCACCGTGTCGCTGGTGGCGGTCTTCATCCCGATCCTGCTGATGGGCGGTGTGGTCGGGCGTGTCTTCCACGAGTTCGCCCTGGTGGTGACCATGGCGATCAGCGCGTCGGCCTTCGTGGCGCTGACCCTGACACCGATGATGTGCGCGCGCATGCTGACCCACGAGCCGCACGGCGCCAAGGAGGGCTGGTTCGGGCGCGTCCTGGAGGGCGGGTTCAGCGCGCTGCACCGCGGCTACGCCGTGACCCTGCGGCTGGCGCTGAGGCACCGCCCGGTGATGGGGCTCGTCATGATCGCGACGGTGGTCGGCTCCGCCCTGCTGTTCCAGGCGATCCCCAAGGGCTTCTTCCCGACCGAGGACATCGGCCAGATCACCGTCTCGACGGAGGCGGCCCCCGACATCTCCTTCCCGGCCATGGCCGAGCGGCAGCAGGAGGTGGCGCGGATCATCCAGGCCCACCCGGCGGTGGCCGACATGACCTCGTCGGTCGCCATCGGCGGCAATTCGGTCAACACCGGCCGCATGTTCGTCGTGCTGAAGCCGCGCGCCGAGCGCCCGCCGGCGGGCGAGGTGATCCAGCAGCTTCGCCGCCAGCTCGCCGGCATTCCCGGCATGGCGGTCTACATGCAGCCGGTGCAGAATCTGCGCATCGGCGGCCGTTCGTCCAAGAACGAGTTCCAGTACACGATCCAGGGCCTGAACACGGAGGAGCTTTACGCCTGGTCCGGACGGCTGGAGCGGGCGATGCACGACATCCCGATCCTTCAGGACGTGACCAGCGACCTCCAGCTCAACAGCCCACAGGCCTATGTGCATGTGGACCGGGAGAAGGCCGCCACGCTGGGCATCGGCATCGATCAGGTGCGTTCCACCCTCTACAGCGCCTTCGGCCAGCGGCAGGTCTCGACGATCTACACGCCGACCAACGACTATCAGGTGCTGATCGAGCTGGCGCCGAAGTACCAGCAGGACGACAACGCCCTGTCGCGCATCTATGTGCGCTCCGGCTCCGGCAAGCTGGTGCCGCTGGATGCCTTCGCCAGCGTGCAGCGCACCGCCGGGCCGCTGACGGTCAACCATCAGGGCCAGCTTCCCGCCGTCACCCTGTCCTTCAACGTGGCGCCCGGCCATTCGCTGGGCGAGGCGGTGAACGCCGTCCGGCAGGCGGAGCTTGAGATGGCCCTGCCGCCGGGCATCACCACCGGCTTCGCCGGCACCGCCCAGGTGTTCGAGGACGCGCAGAAGAGCCAGGGTCTGCTGCTGCTGGCGGCGGTGCTGGTGATCTACATCGTTCTCGGCGTGCTGTACGAGAGCTTCATCCACCCGCTGACCATCCTGTCCGGCCTGCCGTCCGCGGCCATCGGGGCGCTCGCCACGCTGATGGTGTTCGGGCAGGAGCTGAGCGTCATCGCGATCATCGGCATCCTGATGCTGATCGGCATCGTGAAGAAGAACGCGATCATGATGATCGACTTCGCCATCGACGCGCAGCGCAACCAGGGCATGACCGCGCGCGAGGCGATCGAGCAGGCCTGTCTGCTGCGCTTCCGCCCGATCATGATGACGACGATGGCGGCGATCATGGGCACCCTGCCCATCGCCGTGGCCCACGGCGCCGCCGCGGAGCTTCGCCAGCCGCTCGGCCTCGCGGTGGTCGGCGGCCTGTGCGTGTCGCAGATCCTGACCCTCTACATCACGCCGGTGCTGTTCCTCTACATGGAGGACGCCGGCAACGCGGTCACCCGCCTGTGGAAGCGCCGCGGCGGAGTCGCCCCGGAGGCGCCGCACCCGGTGCCGGGAGCGGAATGAGGGAACGCCATCCCGCTCCTCGGAGCGATTCCCCTCTCCCCTCCGGGGAGAGGGTCAGGGTGAGGGGGTTGCGCATGGCGGTACGCCCGCCAGCCGCTTCACCAACTCGCGGCTGTGGCCGGGCAGGGCGTCCAGCCGGCGGACGCAGACGACCAGCGAGCGCACCGCCCAGGGATCGGTGAGGCGCACCGTGCGGATCTTCGTGAAGCGGCGGCAGCGTTTCGCCGAGGCTTCCGGGACGATGCCGAGCCCCACCCCCTGCTCGACCATCCGGCAGATCCCGTCGAAGCCTCGCACGCGCACGCGCAGCTTCAGCGGGTGGCCGGCGCGGATGGCGTGCTCGTTGATGTGCTGCTGAAGGGCGTTGCGCGCCGCCAGCCCGACGAAATCCTCCTCCAGAACCTCGCGCAAGGCGACGTTGCGGCGGTTCGCCAGCGGGTGGCCGTGCGGCGTGACCAGCACCATGCGGTCGGTGCGGAAGGGAAAGGCCTCAAGTCCCGACAGGTCGGCGTGGTCGGACACCACCCCGGCGTCGGCCAGCCCCTCCGCAACCGCCCGCACGATCTCGTGGCTGGGCCTCTCCTCCAGATCTATGTCGATGTTCGGGTGGGCGGCCAGGAAGGGCGCCAGGGCCTCGGGCAGGAATTCGGCCAGGGCGGCGGTGTTGGACAGCAGCCGGACATGCCCCTTCAGCCCCTTCGCGTAATCGCCCAGCTCGCCCCGCATCCGCTCCACCTGCTGGAGGAGAAGCCGGGCGTGGTGGACGAGCGCCTGTCCCGCCGGGGTCGGGCTGACGCCGCGCCGCCCGCGCTCCAGCAGCGGCACGCCGAGCGTCTCCTCCATGCCGCGGATGCGCGCGCTCGCGGAGGCGAGGGCGAGGTGCGTGCGCTCCGCGCCGTGGGTGATGCTCTCCGCCTCCGCCACGTTCAGGAACAGCCGCAGGTCGGTCAGGTCGAAGCGCATGGGCGCGGTCTCCGGCGGAGGTTCAGCCTTCGTTGGAGCCGAAGGCTGGCTGCGTGACATCCACATTGCCGGAAGCCGTCGCCGGGCTTCAAGTGGTGATCATGACCGACCTTCCTCTCCTCATCGTCGCCGCCATGGCCTTCACCTTCCTGCTGGCCGGGTTCGTCAAGGGCATGATCGGCCTGGGCCTGCCGACCGTCGCCATGGGTCTGCTCGGCCTCGTCATGCCGCCCGCCGAGGCGGCGGTGATCCTCATCGTGCCTTCGCTGGTGACGAATCTCTGGCAGTTGGCCTTCGGCCCCGGCCTGGGCGCCACCATCGAGCGGTTCTGGCCGATGATGCTGGGGATCACGCTGGGCACCTGGGCCGGGGCGGGGCTGCTGGCCGGCGCCTCCTCGGGGCAGGCTGCCGCGGCGTTGGGCGGAGCGCTGGCGCTCTACGCCGTGGCCGGTCTGGTGAAGCTGCCGCTGCGGGTGCCGCCGGCTGCGGAATCCTGGCTGTCGCCGCTGGTCGGCGTGGCGACCGGGGTGGTGACGGCGGCAACCGGGGTCTTCGTCATCCCCGCCGTGCCCTACCTCCAGGCGCTGGAGCTGGAGCGCGACCGGCTGATCCAGGCGCTCGGCCTGTCCTTCACGGTGTCCACTCTGGCGCTGGCCGCCGGGCTGGCGCAGCACGGGCTGTTCGACGGCACGCTGGCCTGGGGATCACTGGCGTCGCTGCTGCCGGCCCTGGCCGGGATGGCGCTCGGCCAGAGCCTCCGCCGGCGGGTGCGGGCGGAGGTGTTCCGGCGCTGCTTCTTCCTCGGTCTGCTGGCGCTCGGGCTGTTCCTGCTGCTGGAGCATCTGGGGTGATGACTACTCCGCCGCCGTGCCCTGTGCCGCCGTGCCGTGCGCCACGGCGTCCGGGTCCTTGTGGGCGAACCAGCGCTTGAGGCGCCGGGACAGCGCGTCGAGGTAGGTGAGGATCACCGGGACCACCAGCAGGGTGAGCAGGGTGGAGCTGATGAGGCCGCCGATCACCGCGTGGGCCATGGGCGCCCGCTGCTGCGCGCCCTCGCCGATGCCGAGCGCCAGCGGGATCATGCCGAAGATCATCGCCATGGTGGTCATGACGATGGGCCGCAGGCGGATGATGCCGGCCTCCACCACCGCGTCGCGCAGGTCCACCCCACGGGCGCGGGCCTGGTTGGCGAAGTCGACCAGCAGGATGGCGTTCTTGGTCACCAGACCCATCAGCATGATGAAGCCGATGGCGCTGAAGATGTTCAGCGTCGACCCGGCGACGAGAAGCCCCAGGAACACCCCGACCAGCGACAGCGGCAGCGACATCATGATCGCGATGGGCTGGAGGAAGCTGCCGAACTGCGAGGCCAGGATCAGGTAGATCAGGATCACCGCCAGCAGCAGCGCCTGGGTAGCGTAGGCCGACGTCTCGGCGATGTCCTTGGTCGAGCCGCCGAAGACGATGCGGTAGCCGGGCGGCAGCTTGATCTCCGCGATGGCCGCCTGAAGCTCCTTGCCGGCGTCGCCGGCCGGACGGCCCTGGACGTTGGCCTGCACGTTCACCTCGCGCGACAGGTCGCGGCGGTTGATCTGCGAGGCGCCGAGCGTCGTCTCGACCCGGCTGACCTGCGACAGCGGCACCATGCGCGGCGCCCCCTCGGCGTCGTTGGAGCCGGTCAGGTAGATGCGGTCGAGGTCGGCGCGGCCCACCCGGTCGTTTTCCGGCAGGCGGACCAGAACGTCGTAGGTCTCGCCGTCCGGCGCCTTCCAGGTGGACACCTTGTCCCCGGCGAAGAGGGGGCGCAGCGTGTTCGCCACCTGCGCCGTCCCGACGCCGAGATCGCTCGCCAGATCGCGCTCCAGCCGCACCGACAGGGTCGGCTTGGCGGCCTTCAGGCTGACGTCCACGTCCACGAAGCCGCGGATGCCGGCCATGGCGGCGGTCACCTGCTTGCCGATGCGGTCCAGCTCCGCGATGTCGCGGCCCTGGACGGACACCTGGATCTGCTTCTGCACGCCGCCGACGCCGGGGATGCCGATGCCGATCTGGACGCCGGGGATCGCCGACAGCCGCTCGCGCAGCGGCGGGGCCAGCGTGTTCGGCGTGCGCGTGCGCTGGTCGATCGGCTTCAGCCGGACATAGACGCTGCCCCGGTTCTTGCCGACCGACGCGCCCGTGTTGACCGTGGAGTAGGTGTAGGCGACCTCCGGAAACTCGCGGATCGCCGCCTCCACCTGCCGCAGCTTGGCCGCCGTGTAGTCGAGCGAGGAGCCGACCGGCGTCTCCACATCGACGATGGATTCCCCGAGGTCGGCGGCGGGGACGAACTCCACGCCGATGCGCGGCACCAGGAAGAAGCTGCCGACGAAGATCCCGAGCGCCATCAGCAGGACCAGCCAGCGCCAGCGCAGCGCCCAGCGCAGCGTCCGGCCATAGACCCGCGCCAGCGCGTCGAAGGCGGCCTGGAACCCCGCCGCGAAGCGACCGAAGACGCCGCGCCCGTGCCGCCCATGGGCCGCCGGGTCGTACCACAGGCTGGACAGCATCGGGTCCAGCGTGAAGGACACGAACAGCGAGATCAGCACCGCCGCCGACACGGTGATGCCGAACTGCAGGAAGAAGCGCCCGATGATGCCGCCCATGAAGGCGACGGGCAGGAACACCGCGACGATGGTCAGCGTGGTCGCCAGGACCGCCAGCCCGATCTCCTTGGTGCCGTCCAGCGCCGCCTGCCGGTGCCCCTGGCCCTTGCCGAGGTGGCGCATGATGTTCTCGCGCACCACGATGGCGTCGTCGATCAGGATGCCGATGGCCAGCGACAGCGCCATCAGCGTCATCGTGTTCAGCGTGAAGCCGAAGGCCGCCAGAACGCCGAAGGTGCCCATCACCGCCACCGGCAGGGTCAGCGCCGTGATCACCGTGCTGCGCCAGGACCCCAGGAAGATCATGACGATGGCGATGGTCAGCACGCCGCCCTCGACCAGCGTGCGCTGCACGTTGCTCAGCGAATTGGTGATCCCGCGCGAGGTGTCGCGCACCACCTCCAGGGCGACGTCGGAGGGCAGGGAGCCGTCGCGGCGAAGCTCGTCCAGCGCCTTGTAGAGGCCGCGCGCCACCTCCACCGTGTTGGAGCCCTGGATCTTCACCACATCGACGGCCAGCGCCGGCTGTCCGTTGAACAGGGCGACGGAGTCCTGCTCCTCCTGGCCGTCCAGCACCTCGGCGACCTGGCGCAGCCGCACCGGCTCGCCGCCGCGGCGCGTGACGATGATGTCGAGAAGCTCCCGCGGGTTGATCACCCGCCCGTCCACCTGGACGACGCGCTCCGCCCCGTTGCCCGAGACGGTGCCGGCGGGGATGTCCTGGTTCTCGTCGCGGATCGCCTTGAGCACCTGATCGACGCCGACGCCCAGCGCCTCCAGCCGTTCGGGGCGCAGCCGCACCTGGACCTGCCGCTTGACCCCGCCGGCGATGGTCGCCCGACCGACGCCGCGCACGTTCTGCAGGCGCTTCAGGACGATCTGGTCGGTCATGGTGGTCAGGTCGCGCAAGCTGCGGATGTCCGACTTGACCGCGAGCGAGAGGATGGGCTGGTCGTCCGGGTTGAAACGGGTGATCTGCGGGTCCTTCACCTCGTCCCGGAACTTGGGGCGCAGGGCCGACACCTTCTCGCGCACGTCCTGCAACGCCTGGGTGGAGGCGGTCTTCAGGTCGAACTCGGCGATCACCACCGACTGGCTCTCATAGGAGCGGGAGGTCAGCGTCTTGATGCCGGCGATGGTGTTGACCGCGTCCTCGATGGGGCGGGTGACGTCGGTCTCGACCGATTCCGGGCTGGCGCCGGGATATTCGGTGGAGACGACGACCAGCGGGAAATCCACGTCCGGAAACTGGTCGACGCCCAGCCGGTTGTAGGAGAACAGGCCCAGCACCATCAGCGCCACCATCATCATGGTGGCGAAGACGGGGTTGTCGACGCTGATGCGGGTGATCGGCATGGCGCGGCGCGTTCCCTTACGAACCCATGACCTTGACGGCCCGCCCGGCGGTCAGGCCGGGCAGGGGGGCGGTCACCGCCAGATCGCCGTCGGCCAGCCCGCGCACCTCCACGAGATCGCCGCGCGACCAGGCGCCGAGCACCTCGACCTTGCGGCGCTCCACCCGGCCCCCGGAGACGACCAGCACGAAGTCGCCGTCCTGGTCGTGGCGGACGGCGGCCGGGGGCAGGGCGAAGGCGCCCTCCACCTCGTCCACCACCGCGTCGCCCGCGGCGAACATGCCGCCGCGCAAACTGCCGTCGGCGTTGTCCAGGACGATGTAGACGGGGATGGCGCGGGTGCCGGCGCGGGCCATCGGGTTGATGCGGGCGATCTGGCCGACGAAGTCCCGCTCGCCGAAGCCCTCGACGCGCAGCCGCACCGTCTGGCCGGGCTTCAGCCGGGCCACGTCGTCGGCGGGCACCGCCGCCTCGACCTCGACACGGCTGAGATCGACGACGGAGAACATCTTGGCGTTGATGGCCAGCGTCTCGCCGGGGTTGACCGCGCGTTCGGCCACCGTTCCGTCGATCGGGCTCGCCACCACCGCGTCGCGCAGCGCCTTGCGGGCGAGGTCCACCTGGGCCTCCAGCGCCGAAACGGTGGCCTGCTGGAAGCGGAAGGTGCTCTGCGCCTGATCCATGTTGGTTTCCGACACGATGTCCTTCTGGCGCAGCGCCAGATTCTTGGCGCGGGTCTTGTCGGCCAGAACGAGCTGCGCCTTGGCGCCTTCCAGATTGCTCAGCTTCTCGTCCAGCTTGGCCTGAAGCTCCACCGTGTCGAAGCGGGCCAGCACCTGCCCCTTCCGGACGGCCTGCCCCTCGCGCACCGGCACCTCGACCAGCCGGGCGGCGACCTCCGACTTCACCATGGACTGTTCCATCGGCTTCACGGAGCCGCTGAGCCGCACCAGCTCGGTCAGGCGGCGCGGGGCCATGCGGGTCAGCTCGATCGGCGACAGCTCCACCGCCCGTTCCGCCGGGGGCAGGCCGGCCGCGGCGGGAGCCACCGCGTCGTGGCTGCTCGTGGTCTTCCAGGCGACGCCACCCGCGGCCAGCGCCCCGACGATCAGAAGGGGCAGCAGCAGGCGGCGCCGCGGCTTGGCGGCGGGACCATCGGAACGGGCGGCGTCGATCATGGGGTGCGGTCCTTGGGTTCGGCCCTCAGCCCGTTGAGGACGAGGTCGAGATAGGCGTCGAGATAGGATTCGGCGGAGGCCGCGGCGGGGTCCGGCTCGAACGGCCGCAGCGAGTGGTTCCACAGCGACAGCATGCTGAGCGGAGCGGCGATGACGCGGGCCATCTGCTCCACGTCGACGGGCCGGAACTCCCCGCGCTCGATGCCGCGGCGCAGGATGCGCGCGAAGAAGCGCCGCCCGCGCAGGACGACCTCCTCCATGTAGAAGCGGGCGAGGTCGGGGAAGTTCTGCGCCTCGGCGATGACCAGCTTCGACAGCCCGGCGTTGGGGCTCTGCTCCATCTCCCAGAAGCCGCGGGCAAGGCCGCGCAGGAACTCCTCGCTGCTGCCGGTGAAGCTGTCGAGCAGATCCTCGCCCATCTGGAACTGCGGCAGGATGGATTGCCGGACGACGGCTTTGAACAGCCCTTCCTTGTTCTCGAAATAGAGGTAGGGCAGCCCGACGCTGACACCGGCCTTGCGGGCGACATGCTCCAGCTTGGTTGCGGCAAATCCGCGCGAGATGAACAGGTCGCGCGCCGCCTCGATCACCTCGGCGGGGCGGGCCTCCTTGCGCCGGGAGCGGCGGGACGGGGGAAGGGGAGAACTGTCGGGCATCGGTGCGCGGCTATAAATGAACGTTCATTCAATATGGAATGGCCTCTGAAAAGTCAAGCGGTTGCGAGGACCGCGGCGATCGGCCCTGCAAGTTTAGGGCGTGACAGGAATGGGTCTCTCGCCCGCCTCGGCAAAGATCGCAACAGTGTCAAATGGGACAGAAAAAGGGCGAATACGGATGAACAGCATTTGCCTGAAAACCATTCCAACGGGCTATGAAAAAGGGAAAGGCCGTGGAATCAGGACATTACACCCGCCTTGTTGCTTGACAGCCGACACCATTACATCGCAAAGAGAGGGTAACGCTTTCGATCTTTGTGCAACCAGCACGGACCCCTCCTCGTGGCTTATCGCGACTTCACCGCGGCCCGCGCCGCCGGTGCCGCCCTGATTCTCGCCCTCGGCTTGGCGGGTTGCGCCTCGAACGCTCCGGAAACGGCGGAGCTTGTCGTCAAGGCCCCGGAGGTGGCCGAAGTCCCGATTGATCCGAAGGATCCGCTCGGCCGCTGGGTCCCCCACATCCGCGAGGCGTCGGAACGGTTCGACGTGCCGGAGAAGTGGATCAGGGCCGTGATGATGCGCGAGAGCGGCGGGCGCTCCGTCGTGAACGGGCGCACCATCACCAGCCACGCCGGCGCCATCGGGCTGATGCAGGTGATGCCCGGCACCTACGACATGATGCGCACGCAATACGGGCTGGGGTCCGATCCGTCCGATCCGCGCGACAACATCCTGGCCGGCACCGCCTATCTGCGCGAGATGTACGACCTGTTCGGCGCGCCGGGCTTCCTCGCCGCCTACAATTGCGGCCCGGCCTGCTACGCCTCGCATCTGGCGGGCAAGCAGCGGTTGCCGCGGGAAACCCGGATGTACATCGCCGCCTTGACCCCAAATCTGCGCGGCGTGGCGCCCCGCGAACCGTCGCAGGCGGCGGGCGCCAGCGCAATCGAAGTCGCCATCGTTCCGGCGAGCGCCCCCACGACGACGCCCGTGGCGGTGGCCGCCAACAAGCCCGCCGCCAAGCCGGCGGCTCCGGAACCGGTCGCCGTCGCCGCGGTGGTGCCGGAACCGGTGGCGCCGGTGCCGCAGACCCCGGCTTCTCCGGCGCCGGTCGCCGTGGCCGCCCTGGAGCCCCGCCCGGCTCCGCTCGTGGTGGAGCCCACCGGTCGCGGCGAGGCCCGGCCGCCCGCGGAATTCGTCGCCGCCACCGACCGGGATGCGCCGGCCGCCGCCCGCTCCGGACGGACGCCGTCGCGGACGGTGGAAACCCTGGTCGCCGAGGCGATGCTGCCGCCCCACGCGGTCGGCAAGGGCGAGCGGGTGGTCATCCGCTTCGTGTCCCAGCGCAGCGGCGGCTGCGGCAGCCTGGAGGGCCGGGACCGCGTCTGCGTCGCCCTGGCCGGAGGGGAAGGCGCCGGCCTGTAACGGCCTCGCCCACTCCCGTTTCACAGCATCGGCAACAACCAGAGGCGGCGCCCACCGGACGGTCGGGCGCCGTCTTCGGTTTTCCACAATAGCCTCACACCCACATCCCCGAGCATATAGGTACTCAAACGATAAAGCCCCGGAGGAGCCGCCCTGCGCAGCTCATCCGGAAGAACGAAGAGTTCGGGGGAACGCTGCGGATGAGGTGTGGAGATGGTATCCGGTGCAGGTGAACGGGCAAAACGCTCGACCTTTCAAGTCGTTGTGGTGGATTGCCTGATTGCGGGCGTCGTGGTGGCCGCATTGGCGGTGTTCGGCGGCATGACCGCCATGGAGGCGACGCGGATCGCCGACGGCAACGCCGAACTGGCTCAGCGGGTGGCCGAGAACCAGCGGATCGCCCTGGAGGCCGAAAGGCTCGCCAAATTGGGCGAGGCGGTGATCGCCAGCGGCGACGAGGCGACGCGGGCCGAGGCGCTGACCGGCCTGGACGCCCACGCCGCGCGGATGTCCGCCAACACCACGCCGGAGATCGCGCAGACCGTCGCCAAGGCCGTCGCGGCCAGCCGGGAGGCGGCAAGCATCGGCGCCAAGGTCGAGGCGCTGGACAAGAAGTTCGGCTTCAACATCAGCCGCGCGGAGAGCCTGTCGGGCGACATCGCCCGCGGCCTGTCCGCGGCGATGCGCGCGACCACGCAACCGGCGGACGAGCAAGCGCTCGCCACGCTCTTCTCGACCATCCGCGACGCCAAGTTCCTGCTGACCCGCCTGCCGTCCCAGCTCTACCCGCCGGCGGTCGGCAACGACCTGCGCCAGTTCCGCGAGCACATGGCGAAGGCCATGGAGCTGCGCCGGCATCTGCCGGACGCCGACGAGTTCGAGAGCGTCGCCGACGACATCGCCTCCTTCGCGGCTCTGGACGAGGCCTTCGCGCAGCGCACCGAAACGCTGCGCCTGACCACCGACGCCCACGCCCACAACCAGGAGGTCCGGACGCTGGTCGACGGGCTGGTGCAGGGGATGAACGCCGCCTCCGACGCGGTGACCGCGCGCAGCCAGGAGGGGGCGGCGGCGCTGACCGCGGTGCTCGACCGGCTGACGCTGATCGCGCTGGGCGCCTTCGTGCTGATCGGCTTGATCGGCGGCCTGAACATGCTGCTGGGCTACCGCTTCATCATGCAGCCGGTGCGCGACGCCAGCCGGGCGCTCCAGGCGCTGACCCGCGGCGAGAGCGCGGTGAGCCTGCGCCCCTCGCCCCTGCGCGAGATCGCCGACATCCACGGCGCGGTCGAGGCCTTCCGCGAGGCTCTGGACGCCCGCCAGCGGGCCGAGGAGACCCGCCGCGACCAGGAACGCCGCGCCGAGGAGGAACGCCGCGCCCTGATGGCGAAGCTGGCGGACGGGCTGGAGCGCACCGTGCAGGCGGTGGCCGGGTCGCTGTCCGTGGCGGCGGAGGAGGTCACCGGCTCCGCCCGCGCCGTGGCCGGCATGGCGTCGGACACCGCGCAGCGCACCCGCGCCGCCGCGGACGCCGCCGGAACGGCGACCAGCAACGTCGGCGCCGTGGCTTCGGCCAGCGAACAGCTCTCCGCCTCCATCGACGGGATCGGTCAGCAGATCGCCCAGTCGCGCAGCGTGGCGGAGGACGCCGTCGCCGAATCCCAGCGCGCCGACGGCCTGACCAAGGGCCTGTCGGACTCCGCCCAGAAGATCGGCGAGGTGGTCGCGATCATCACGGCCATCGCCCAGCAGACCAACCTTCTGGCGCTCAACGCCAGCATCGAGGCGGCGCGGGCCGGCGACGCCGGCAAGGGCTTCGCCGTGGTCGCCACCGAGGTGAAGGCGCTCGCCTCCCAGACCGCCTCCTCGACGGAGGAGATCGCCACGCTGGTCCACGGCATCCAGCAATCGACGATGGGGGTGGTGGACGCCATCGCCCGCATCGGCTCCACCATCGCCGTGATCGGCGAGAGCGTGAGCGGCATCGCGGCGGCGGTCGAGCAGCAGCGGCAGGCCACTTCGGAGATCACCCACAACGTGCGCATCGTGGAGTGCATGAACACCGACGTGTCGTCCAACATCGGCGACGTCAGCCGGGTGGCGGTGGACACCGGACGCTCCGCCGACGCCATGATGGGGGCGGCCGACCGGCTGTCGGCGATGGCGGGCACGCTGAACGGCGCCGTCAACGACTTCCTGCGGCAGGTGCGGGCCTGACGCCGGAGCGCCGGAAGGCGCTCCGGTCACCGGATCTTCGAGCGGTCGCCCTTGTGGGTTTCCAGATACGCTTGCAGCTTGGGATCGTCGAGAACGGGCCTTCCATCGACGCCGTAGATCAGGCAGGGAACGCCCTTCGAATTGGCTTCGCAAATGCTGATGGCGGTGGATTCCGAAGGCCCGGCGCAGCCGCCGAACTCCGGGCAGTAGACGATTCCGACGGCGCGGCCATTCTCACTGACCGCAAAGGCCTTGGCGTGGGGGATGGCGGCCCAGTCGGCGAAATACTGCATGGCCGCGGGGGCCATGCGGATGGGCCTTTGCGCGTAGGTGGTCTGGCAAGCGGCCAGCATCGTGACGCAGGGAATGAGCAGCATGGCGCCTGGTTTCACAAATCCCCCTTCGCGCGCGACCAATCCATGAGGGAATATGCATTAGTGCATTCATCCCATGGGTGCAACGCGCGTGATGCCCGTCCGCGCATTGTCCGTTTCCGAACGCCCGCCCGGCGTGCTAACAGGCGGAACGACGACCACGCCTGCTCCCGTTCGGATTCATGGAACTTCCTCCTTCGCTCCGCCACGCGGTGGACCGCGCGCTCGACGGCATCGCCCTGTCCGACCTGAAGCGCGCGGCCGACCGCCTTTCCCAACGCTACCGGGCGGAGGTGCGGGACGGGCGCTTCCACCTGTCGGACGATCTGGCGGCGCGGGCTTATCTCGCCACCCGCCTGCCGGCCACCTTCGCCGCCGTCCGCTCCAGCATGGAGGCGGTGGCCGAGGCGCTTCCCGATTTCGCGCCGGTGACCGCCCTGGACGTCGGGGCGGGGCCGGGGACGGCGCTGTGGGCGGCGTCCGACTGCTGGTCCAGCCTGGACGACGCCCTGCTGATCGAGGGCAGCCCGGCCATCCGCGCGGTCGGCGAAACGCTGTCCGGCGCGGCAACGCCCACGCGGATCGAATGGCGGGCCGGCGACGCCGCCGGGGATCTGCCGAATCTGGAGCCGCGCGATCTGGTGACGCTGGCCTATGTGCTGGATGAACTGGCGGAGCCGGCGCGCGACCGGCTGGTCGACCGGCTGTGGTCGCTCACCGCCGGGACGCTGCTGATCGTCGAGCCCGGCACGCCCGCCGGCTGGGCGCGGATCGTCCGGGCGCGGGAGCGGCTGGTCGCCGCCGGCGCCCATCTGCTGGCCCCTTGCGTGCACAGCGCCGCCTGCCCGCTGGCGGCACCCGACTGGTGCCACTTCTCCCGCCGCGTCGCCCGTTCCCGCCTGCACCGCATGGCCAAGGGGGCGGAGGTGCCGTGGGAGGACGAGAAGTTCGTCTACGTCGCCGCTTCCCGCCAGCCCGGCACCCGCCCCGACGCCCGCATCATCGCACCGCCCTGGAACGCCGGAAACGGGCGCATCGGCTTCAAGCTCTGCGGCCGGGACGGTGTGCAAACCGAGCGGATTCTCGGCAAGCGCGATGGCGCCGCCTTCAAGGTCGCCCGCCGATTGGACTGGGGCGACGGCATGTCCACCCAGGACCAGCCGGAGGCATAGGCCCTAGGCCGCGCGACGCCGCCGGCTCTCGCTGGCGCGGGACCGGCGTTCGCGTTCCAGCCGGCTGCGCAGGAAGGCCAGCACGGCGGCCTCCTCGGCCTCCAACTCGGGAAGTTCCTCGCGCAGTTCGGTCTCCACCTCGCGGGTCAGGGAGTCCAGCAGGTTGCCCTCCAGATAGGCGTCCAGAATCTCGGGATGGACGTAGCTCTTGCGGCAGACGCTGGCGGTGTTGCCGAGGCGGGCGGCCACCTGCTCGATGGCGTGGGTGACGTTGCGCTTGGCCTTGGCGGCGCTGTCGAAGCTCTCGAACTCCCGCAGCGCCATGGCGGCCAGGACGGTTCCGGCCCAGGTGCGGAAGTCCTTGGCGGTGAAATCCTGTCCGGTGACGGCGCGCAGATACTCGTTCACATCGCCGGAACTGACCGCGTGGCGCTGCCCGTCGCGGTCGATGTATTGGAACAGCTCGTCCCCCGGCACGTCGCGGCAGGCACGGACGACGCGGGCGAGGCGGCGGTCCTTCAGCGTGACGTTCCATTCCTTCCCGGACTTGCCCTTGAAGGTGAAGCGGATTTCCGCCCCCTCGATGTCGGCGTGGTCGTCGCGCAGGGTGGTCAGTCCGTAGCTGCTGTTCTCTCGCGCGTAGCTTTCGTTGCCGACGCGGATCAGCGTGGTCTCCAGCAGCCGCACCACGGCGGCCAGCACCTTCTCGCGCGGCAGGCCGCGGCGGGCGAGATCGCCGTCCACCTGACGGCGGATGGCGGGCAGGGCGCGGCAGAAATCCAGCATGCGCCCGAACTTCGTGCCCTCGCGCAACTCGGTCCAGCGGGGATGGTAGCGGTACTGCTTGCGTCCCCGCGTGTCGCGGCCCGTGGCCTGGAGGTGGCCGTCCGGGTCCGGGCAGATCCAGACACCGCGGTAGGCCGGTGGGATCGCCAGCTTGCGGATGCGCTGCAGCGTGTCCTCCTCGGTCACCCGCGTGCCGTCGGGCCATTGGTAGGAGAAGCCCTTGCCGGCGCGGCGCCGCCGGATTCCCGGCTCGTCGTCGCAGACATAGCTCAGCCCGGCGCAGGCCGCGGCCTCTTCCGCCTCGGTGCGGGGATCGGTGACCATCACTCCGTCCATGCTGGAATCCCCATCGGTTGCCACCCATTGGCTGCGGCCCGTTGCCTGCCAGCGGGAAACATCCGCGCCCGCTTTTGGTTGCATGGTTGCGGGCTGGACGGTTGCCGACGGCGCGCCGTTCGGCGACCATGGCCCCGGCCTCGAGGCCCGCCGGCACCGAAGGGATGAGGACGATGGAAGAAACCAAGCTGACCGCCGCCCTGCCGAACCTGGACATCCAGATCCTGCACCGCGACGATCCGGAGCGCGGGTCCGAGACGATCGCCGTGCAGATCACCGCCACGCCCTCCTTCGACGCGCTGCGCGGGATGATGGGGCCGGCGCTGCTGGCCTCGGCCAACCCGCTGCTCAATCCCGCCTTCGCCAGCGCCAACCCGATGCTGGCCCTGTGGACGGCGCCGATGCGGATGTGGAGCGACGCCATGCGGCAGGTCTGGGCGCCCTGGCTGCGCCTGACGCCGCCGCCGGGCGGTCGGAAGCCGTGACCAAAACCGGGTCGGTAACCGATCGTTAGGGCTATGGGGGGACCCTTTCCACGAGTCTCTTGTGGAGGGTCCCTATGTCCCAGGCGTCTTCGTGGCTGCGCGGTGCCGCGCTGTACCAGATCTATCCTCTCAGCTTCCTCGACGGGAACGGCGACGGCTGGGGCGATCTGGACGGCGTGCTGGCCGGCCTCGGCCATGTGGCGTCGCTCGGCGTCCAGGGGGTGTGGATCAGCCCCTTCTACCCGTCGCCGCAGAAGGATTTCGGCTACGACATCACCGACCACCGGGCGGTCGATCCGCGCATGGGCCGGCTGGAGACGGTGGACCGCATCATCGAGGCGGCGCACGGCCACGGGCTGAAGGTGATCCTGGATCTGGTTTGCGGCCACACCTCTGACGCGCATCCCTGGTTCGGCGACAGCCGCCGGTCGCGCGGCGGCGCGTTCGCCGACTGGTACGTCTGGGCCGACCCGCGCCCCGATGGCACGCCGCCCAACAACTGGCTTTCGGTGTTCGGCGGCCCCGCCTGGACGTGGGAGCCGCGGCGGCGCCAATACTATCTGCACCATTTCCTGTCCAGCCAGCCCGCCCTGAACCTGCACGACGAGGCGGTGCTCCAGGCGCTCGGCGACACCGCGGCCTTCTGGCTGGAGCGCGGGGTGGACGGCTTCCGCATCGACGCCGTGGACTTCTTCGCCCACGACCCGCAGCTCCGCTCCAACCCCGCGGCGGCCTGGAGCGGGGCGGAGCCGCCGGCCAAGCTGTTCGCGCTGCAACAGCATCTCTACGACATGATGCACCCGGCCATTCACGCCGTGCTGGCTCGGCTGCGCGCGGTGGTCGACCGCTATCCCGACCGGGTGCTGCTGGGCGAACTGTCGAGCCAGCCGGGCGCGGCGCGGCGCATCGCCGCCTACTGCGGGCCGCAGGGGCTGCACGCCGCCTACACCCTGTCGCTGGCCAAGCAGCCCTTCACCGCGCAGAACTTCGCCGGGGCGCTGACCGGCACGCCGCAGCCGGAGGCGATCTGCTGGAGCTTCTCCAACCACGACGTCGAGCGCGCCGCCAGCCGCTGGCTGCCGCCCGGCGCCGATCCGGAGCGCTTCAACGCCCTGCTGGCCACGCTGTTCGCCGCGCTGCCCGGCACCGTCTGCCTCTATCAGGGGGAGGAACTGGCGCTGCCCAACGCGGCGCTGGCGCCGGAGGACCTTCGCGACCCCTTCGGCATCGCCTATTGGCCGGACTTCCAGGGGCGCGACGGAAGCCGCACGCCGATGCCCTGGCGGTCCGGCGCCACCAACGCCGGTTTCTCCAGCGCGGTCGAGACGTGGCTGCCGGTCGCCCAGCCGCACCATGCCCTGGCGGTGGACGCGCAGGAGCGCCGCCCCGGCAGCCCGCTCGACGTCTGGCGGGACGCCCTGCGCCTGCGCCGCCGCCATCCGGCGCTGACGCAGGGCGGCGTGGCGGCGGTGGAGGAGGCCGGCAGCGTCCTGGCCTTCGAACGGGCGGCGGAGGGCGAGGAGCTGCTGGCCGTCTTCAACCTGTCCGACCAGCCGGCGGAATACGCGCTGAAGCGCAAGCCGCCGATGGCGGCACTCGACCTGCCGCGCCCGCCGGGAACGCCGGTTCCCGAGGTCACCGCGGACGGGCGGACGCTGGTCCTGCCGCCGCTTTCCGCCTTCCTGGGACGGCGCGGCTGAGGCGGTCGCGTAATCCGTGGGACCAGGGTAGACCTGTCATGCGCTTTTGTGCGATGAATCGGAACGAAAACGCTGCTTTGTTACAGTTGTGAAAATTCCCTCGCAACAAGTGGTCCGACGGGCTGCTTGAAACGAAAAGGGAAGGCGGAGTCCACGGGAGAAGAATCGTGAAAAGACGTGCGTTTCTGAAGTCGGCGGGTGCGGGCGCTGCGGCCGCGGGTGCGGGGCTGGCGGTTGCCGGCGTGGCCGCGCCGGCCATTGCGCAGTCGCAGCCGGAAATCCAGTGGCGCCTGGCGTCGAGCTTCCCGAAGAGCACCGACATCCTGTTCGGCGCGTCGGAGCTGATCGCCCGCCGCGTCGCCGAGAGCACGGACGGCAAGTTCCAGATCCGTGCCTTCCCGGGTGGTGAGCTGGTGCCCGGCCTCCAGGTGCTCGACGCCGTGCAGAACGGTTCGGTCCAGTGCGGCCACACCTGCGGCTATTATTACGTCGGCAAGGACCCGACCTTCGCCTTCGACACGGCCATTCCGTTCGGCCCGAACGCGCGCCAGACCACCGCCTGGTTCCAGGCCGGCGGCCTCGATCTGATGCGCGCCTTCATGAAGAACCACAACGTCATCCAGTTCCCGGCGGGCAACACCGGGGCCCAGATGGGCGGCTGGTACCGCAAGGAGATCAAGACCGCTGCGGACTTCCAGGGCCTGAAGATCCGCATCGCCGGCATCACCGGCCAGATCATGTCGAAGATGGGCGCCACCCCGACCCAGATCGCCGGCGCGGACGTCTATCCGGCGCTGGAGAAGGGCACCATCGACGCGACCGAGTTCGTCGGTCCCTACGACGACGAGCGGCTGGGCTTCCATCAGGTCGCCAAGTACTACTACTACCCGGGCTGGTGGGAAGGCGGGCCGAACGTCTCGCTCTACGTCAACCTGCAGGAGTGGGAGAAGCTTCCCAAGGCCTACCAGTCGATCCTGACGGCCGCCTGCGCCGAGGCGAACACCTACATGATCGCCCGCTACGATTCGGAGAACGCCAAGGCTCTGAAGCGTCTGGTCGCCAAGGGCACCATCCTGCGCGCCTACCCGCGCGACCTGATGGAGCAGGCGCACAAGATCGCCTTCGAGTATTACGACGAGCTGGCGAGCACCAACCCGAACTTCAAGACGATCTACGAGAGCTGGAAGCCGTTCCTCGACGAGACCCAGCTGTGGTTCCGCGTCGCCGAGCTGCCCTACGACAGCTTCGCCGCGACGGCCGGCACCAAGAAGTAAGAGCGTCCGTTTGAAGAAAGGCCCCCATCCGCACAGCGGGTGGGGGCCTTTTCTTTGGTCGTCAGCCGACGTCCGTCTGCGGCATCAGCGCCATCTGGCGCTTGGCGCCGGGCTGGGCCAGCATGCGGGCGTGCCACGCCTGGACGTTGGGGTAGGTGGCGATGTCGATGTTCGACTCCTCCACGAGGTCGATCCACGGGAAGGCGAAGATGTCGGCGATGGTCACCCGCTCGCCCTCGATGAAGGTCCGACCCGCCAGATGGCGATCGAACTGGGCAAGCCCGCCGGCGGCCGCGGCGTCGATCCAGGGCAGGGCGTTGGCGTCGCCGTGGAACTTGCGCACCGCGCGGGCGCGCTGGACCGGCAGCAGCACGTCGGCCAGCCAGGACAGCCATTCCGCCAGCCGGACCTTCTCCGCCTCGTCCCGGCCGCCGAACCGGCCGGTCTTCTCGGCAAGGTAGGTGAGGATGACGCCCGATTCCGAGATGCTGAGGTCGCCGTGGACCAGGGTCGGCACCCGGCCGAAGCGGTTGATGGCGAGATACTCCGCCGACTTCTGCTGGCCGCCGCGCAGGTCGACATGGCGGTAGGCGTAGGGCACGCCGGCCATCGACAGGAACAGGGCGACGCGGGTGGCGGGCTGGGAATTGAAATTGCCGTAAACGGTGAATTCGGCGGACACGGTCGAAGAACCCTCCATGATGGTCGCGCTTGGCCGCGCGGATTGCCGAAAACCATGACCCCAAGCCCGGTAGGACACCAGAGCAAATCGCGGGGCGCGACCCTGTGGGGTGGGGAAGGGGGTTTCGCACCGCTTCACCCCTCCCACATGATATCAGAACGGAACCGGGGCCGAGCGCTCCGGCGCGAATGATGGGAGGATGGGGCATGCGCCGTATGGCCGCTGGACTGTTGATCGGGCTGATCGCCGCCGCCGTGGCCGGACCGGCGGGGGCCCAGACACCGCACGGCGCGGCGCGGCATGGCATGGCTCTGTACGGCGAGCCGAAATACGGGCCGGACTTCCGGCATTTCGATTACGTCAACCCGGACGCCCCGAAGGGCGGGAAGGTGACCCTCCAGGCCATCGGCTCCTTCGACACGCTGAACCCCTTCACGCTGCGCGGCGTTCCCGCGGCGGGGGCGGCGCTGATCTACGACACGCTGATGACCGGGTCGGCGGACGAGCCCTTCACCGAATACGGCCTGCTCGCGGAAAGCGTGGAGATGCCGGAGGACCGCTCCTCCATCACCTTCACCCTGCGCTCCGGCGCGCGGTGGCACGATGGAAAGCCGGTCACCGCCGAGGATGTGGTGTTCTCCTTCACCATCCTGACGGAGAGCCATCCCTTCTACCGCAGCTATTACGGCGCGGTGGACAAGGTCGAGGCGGAGGGTGAGCGGCGCGTCCGCTTCACCTTCAAGCCGGGCGACAACCGCGAGCTTCCGATGATCGTCGGGCAGTTGCCGGTGCTGCCGAAGCATTACTGGGAGGGCAGGGACTTCCAGGCGACCACGCTGGAGCCGCCGCTGGGCAGCGGTCCCTACCGCATCGCGTCCTTCGATCCGGGCCGCGGCATCACCTACGAGCGGGTCGCCGACTATTGGGGCAAGGACCTGCCGGTGAATGTCGGGCGGAACAATTTCGGCACCATGGCCTACGAGTATTACCGGGACGCCAGCGTCGCCCTCCAGGCCTTCCGCGGCGGGCTGTACGACTTCCGCCAGGAGAACGTCGCCAAGACCTGGGCCACCGGCTACGACTTCGACGCGGTGCGCGACGGCAAGGTGGTGAAAGAGGAGATCGCCAACGAGGTGCCGGCGGGCATGCAGGGCTTCGTCTTCAACACGCGCCGCCCGGTCTTCGCGAATCCCAAGGTGCGCCAGGCCATCGCCTACGCCTTCGACTTCGAGTGGACGAACCAGACCCTGTTCTACGGCGCCTACAAGCGGACGGAGAGCTATTTCGAGAACTCGCCGCTCCAGTCCAGGGACCTGCCGCAGGGCCGCGAACTGGCCATCCTGGAGCCGCTGCGCGGGAAAATCCCCGCCGAGGTCTTCGAGAAGACCTACCATCCGCCCAGCACGGAGGGCCAGAACGGGCTGCGCCGCAACCTGCTGGAAGCCAAGCGGCTGCTGGACGAGGCGGGGACCGACGTGCGCAACGGGGTGCGGGTGGACGTCGCGACCGGCAAGCCGCTGGACTTCGAAATCCTTCTCGACAGCCCGACCTTCGAGCGGGTGACTCTGCCCTTCATCGAGAATCTGAAACGCCTCGGCATCCGGGCCAGCATCCGCACGGTGGACACCACCCAGTACGAGAACCGCACCCGCGACTTCGATTTCGACATGGTGGTCCATGTCTGGCCGCAGTCCCTGTCGCCGGGAAATGAGCAGACCGGCTATTGGGGCTCGGCCTTCGCCGACCGTCCGGGAAGCCAGAACATGGCCGGGGTGCGCAGCGAGGCGGTCGATCATCTGATCGGCGAGATCGTCCGCGCCAACAGCCAGGAGGATCTGAAGGCCGCGGTGTCGGCCCTGGACCGGGTGCTGCTGTGGAACCATTACGTGGTGCCGCACTGGTACTCCGGCGTCTACCGCGTAGCCTACTGGAGCCGCTTGAAGCGCCCCGACACCGTGCCTCCCTATTCGATCTCCTTCGACTCCTGGTGGCTGACGGACGCCTCGTCCGCCGGCACCGGCAAGACGCCGTAACGGGTGGGACGGACGCTATGGATTCCCATTCGTTGGACAGGACGCGGACCATCCTCGTCGTCGATGACAACGCGCTGATGCGCAAACTGCTGGTCCGTTGCCTGGAGGAAGGCGGCCACCGCGTCGTCGAGACGGACGACCCTCGGGGCGTGCTGGACCTGATGCGCGCTTTGAAGCCCGATCTGGTGATCATGGATGTGGTGATGCCGGGGTTGTCCGGCGTCGAGTTGATGCGGCTGATCCGCGCCGACCGGGCGTTGGCGCGCACGCTGGTCGTCGCGGTCACCAACCTGTCCACGCCCACGGACATGCTGCGCTTTTCCAACGCCGGCTTCGACGGGCATGTGCCCAAGCCGATCCAGCCGCGGGACTTCCTGGCGACGATCACCCGCTATCTGGACGGCAAAGGAGAACGGATTTGAAAAATCCTTTTTAAGCAGTGTCTTGAGAGAAATTTCTAAACCTTCCTTTGAAGAATGAGAGCGTTCCCGGTTCTTGATTTTTGGTTTGAAAGAGCGCTTTCAATCATCTGATGGAAAAAGATTTTATCGGCCGCCATTGACCCACCATCGGCGGTCGCTCCTCTCCGCCGGACAAACCGTGCTATGGTCCTGTCCTCATTGGACTTTTCATCACTCAGCCCATGAAAGCCATCGCCGCCGTTCCGCTGTTGCTTGCGTTGCTGGCTGTGCCCGCGGCGGCGGACCCGATGCGGGTCGAGCGGACCGATCCCGGCCATCTGCGCGCCTTGAACCGCTCATTCCTTCCCCCGGAGGTCATTCCGCCCCGGATGCGTTACGTGCGCAGCCAAGCGGTCTACAATCTGCCGAAGGGGCTGGACGGTCTGACCCGCTACGATGCCGCCCTGTCGCGCCTGTGCCAGCGCGGCGCCTTCGGGCAGGAGACGGATGGCTTCTATTGGGCGCGGACGCCGGACAAGCGTTATGGCGTGGCTTTCTCCGGCGGGGCCAACCTGTCGGACCCGCAGAACAAGCGGAAGACCGGTCAGGTGTATTTCTTCGATGGCCAGGACAGCCGGTGCACCGTCTATGTCGGCGAGCAGGCCAAGCTGATGCCGCATTACGTCGGACCCTGAAAGGCCCCGCCGGGCGCTCCTCGCCGGGCGGGGCGGCAGGGGCGCTTACTTCGCCATGAACGCCGATATCGTGTCCCCGGTCTTGGCGATGTTGGCGATGCCGTCGAGATGGCCGAGGCTGGTGGTGATCGCGTCGGTGTAGGTGACCGCGACGCCCTGCTTCTCCAGCCGCTCCTTCAACGGGTGCATGGCGCGTTCCGGCGGGAAGACGAGGTCGTCGGCGGAGGGAATCAGCAGGACCGGCGCCTTGATCTTCGCCAGACCGTCGTCCAGCGCCCCGCCGCCGCCCACCAGGAAGGTCTGGTTGGCCTTCACCAGATAGAGGAAGTGGTTGGCGTCGCTGACCGCGGCGCGGGCCGCCGCCGCCTTGTCCAGCCACGCTTCGATGGCGTACTGGTTGTTCATGCTGGCTGCGGGATCCTTGCCTTCCTCCGCCCAGCCGCGGCCGAAGGTGGCGTCCGCCCATTTCCAGTGGCGGGCGTGCAGGGTCACCAGCTTCAGGGCCTCGGTCAGCCCGGCCTTCGGCTCCGCCTTGCCGTAGTAATCGCCGCCCTGCCAGTTCGGATCGACGCGGATGGGTGCCGCCCACAGGTTCAGCCAGCCGATCAGGAACGGATCGGCTTCCGCCCCACCGATCACCGCGACGACGCGCTTGACCATCTCCGGATGGGACGCCCCCCATTCCAGAGCTTGAAGCGACCCCATCGATCCGCCCATCACCGCGTGCAGAGACTTGACATTAAGACTGTCAAGCAATGCCTTCTGAACATTGACGAAATCGCGGATGGTGACGACCGGGAAGCTCATGCCGTAGGGCTTGCCGGTGTCGGGATTGACGCTGGCCGGGCCGGTGGTGACGACGGTCGGGTCCTTCGGCGACAGATTCACCAGCGTGTCGGAACTGATGATGAAGTACTTGTCGGTGTCCAGCGGCTTGCCCGGCCCGATGATGGAGTCCCAGTAGCCGGGGGCCGGGTCCTCCATCTTGTATTTGCCGGCGGCGTGGCTGTTGCCGCTGAAGAAATGGGTGACGAGGATGACGTTGTCCCTGGCGTCGTTCAGCTTGCCGTAGCTTTCCCAGCCGATCCGGACGTTCTTGATCGTGCCGCCGCCCACCGTGGTGTAGGACGGCATCTCGAACACCTTCTTCTCCACGAGGCCTTCGAAGGCCAGGGCTGGCGCCGCGCAGAAAAGCCCGGCGGCCAGGGCCAGGCCGCCGAGCCGTTTCGCCAGAGAACGCATGTCGTCCCTCCCGTTTCTCAGGTCCCTATCGATGCGGGGAGGGAGTGTAAGGGGGTGCGACCGCCCGTCCAGGCGGGCAATCGGCCTAAACGGTTGGGGGAATTCAGCCCAGCCGGACGGCGGTGCCGTTGATGGAAACCATCAGCATGCCGTTCTCCTTGCCCAGCACCTCGTAATCGATGTCCACGCCGACGATGGCGTCCGCGCCCAGCGCCCGCGCGGCGTCCTGCAGGTCGGCGAAGGCGGCCTCGCGGGCGTCGCGCAGCGCGTTCTGGTAGCCGCCGGCCCGGCCGCCGACGATGTCGCGGATGCCGGAAAACAGGTCGCGGAACATGTTCACGCCCAGGATCGCCTCGCCGGCGACCATGCCCAGATACTGCGTGACGGGACGGCCTTCGACGGTGTCGGTGCTGGTGACGATCATCGGTTCCTCCGGATGTGGTTTCGCGCCCTCCAGATGGCGGCGCGCGCGGCCTGTCGCAATGGGTGGGGAACGGGCTCAGCGGGAGAGGAGGGGAGTCCGATGTGATACTGCGAATTCGCAGCGCATCCTCGGCGAAATTGCGACATAAGCGAAGAAACCTTGCGCGTTCATTCAACGTTCTCTCTTATAGGGCGCTCTTTCGGCGGGGAGGACGGCGGTATGGACGACACGCGGCGGGCGATCCTGCGCTGGATGACCGGCGTGATGGAGGCCCAGGGCTGGAGCGCCGGCGCCTGGGCGCGGCTGGCCGAGGTCACGCCGACCA
This sequence comes from Azospirillum sp. TSH58, assembly GCF_003119115.1. Lineage (NCBI taxonomy): Bacteria > Pseudomonadati > Pseudomonadota > Alphaproteobacteria > Rhodospirillales > Azospirillaceae > Azospirillum > Azospirillum sp. TSH58. The sequence goes on along the minus strand of NZ_CP022367.1, from coordinate 34,853 downwards.
ACATCACGCGCTTCCTGCGCGACCCGGCGCGGGGCAGCGTTCCCAGCGCCGAAACGCTGGGCCGCCTGGCCCGCGTCGCCGGGTCCGAGCCGCGATTCCTCGACGAGACCGCCTACCCGGCCGTGGCGCGGGTGCCTCTGCTGTCGGTCGAGCAGGTGCGGGCCTTTCTGGAGTTGGGGCGGAGGGCCGGGGAAGCCTTCATCGCCGCGGCCTTGACGGGTGGCGCGCGGGGGATTGCCGTGGACCGTCCGGCCTCGCGCCGCGCCTTCGCGCTGACCATCGCCTCCTCCAGCCTGAACGCCGCCGGCGTCCTGCCGGACGACTGCGTGGTGCTGGAACCGTTGGACGTGCTGGCCCCGCAGGCCGGTGACGTGGTGGTCACGGTGGGCGACGGGACGGTGTGCGGCTACCGCTTCTTCCCGCCGCATCTGCTGCCGGTCAGCACCGACCCCGGCTGCCGCCCGACTCCCATCGAGCGCGCAAACGTCGCGGGTGTCGCGGTTCACATCACGCGCTGCCTGCGCGCCTGATCGCGCGTATTTGGCGGGAATCTGGAAGAAAAGCCGTCAGTTTTGGCGGTGAAATTCTTTTCCGAAAGCCCCTTTGCCCCCACGAATCCATACCCATCTGTGCCGAGTCGCCCGATTCGGTCACAGCGGGACCGCGGCTGCGCCGTATTCTACTTAGTTTTTTGAAAAGGTTCGAAGATTCGATCCTACGGCCAAGCCGCAGGTTCTCTTTTTGTTCTTGAATCCTGCATGTTCGCAGCCCATATTCACGCTACGGTTTATGGTTAACGCCACGAGCGCTGCGAAGACGCATCGGGCGCCCACCGGGACGGTGGCCAGGAACGCATGGAAACGGCTGGGGGCCGGCAGGGGAATGGCGATTACGGACGCGCAGCGCGCCGCGCGGGCAGGGCGTATCGGGTCTTCCGACGCCACCCGCATCATGGCGGGCGATTGGCTGACTCTGTGGCGCGAGAAGACGGGACGTTCGGCGCCGGCCGATCTGGACCTCGTCGCCGCGGTGCAGATCGGCATCGCGACCGAGCATCTGCACCCCCGCTTCGTGGAGAAGGCCACCGGCCTTCCCTGCGTGCCGGCGGAGCGCACCTGGGTCCATCCGGAGCATGACTGGATGGTCGCCCACCCGGATTTCCTCACGTGGGAGGACGACACGGAAACCGGAACGCCGGACACGCTGGTGGAGGCGAAATTCTCCGGCGGCTTCCAGTCGGACGTGGAACTGGCCCAGCGCTACCACTGGCAGGTCCAGCACCAGCTGGTGGTCACCGGGCTGGAGCGGGCCATGCTGTCGATCCTGCGCCCCACCGGACACGCGCTCGTCCGCGTGCCGCGGCGGGAGGTGGATTGCGGGCGGCTGATGGAGACGCTGGACGCCTTCTGGTGGCACGTCGCCAACGATGTGGAGCCCGGCGACCCATTGCCCGCGGAGGCGCCGATCTACGAGACCCGCCGTGTGGTGGACATGGCCCAGCACAACCGCTTCGCCGCCCTGGCGGCCGAGCTGGTCGACCGCCGCACCGCCGCGCTCGCCGTCCGCGAGGCGGAGGCGGCCCTGAAGGCGCTGATGCCCGCCGACGCGCGCATCGCCTTCGTGGCGGGGGACGAGCCGGGGCGCGGCCTGTATCTCGCCCGCGACCGCGAGGGACGCCTGTCGCTGCGCTACGGCGCGCCGCCCCGGCGGGCGCTCGACACCGCCGAACCGTGGCAGCCCGCCACGACCGATCCGTCCCCTGACCCGAGCCTGGACGCTGTGCTCAGCGGCGGCTGGGGTGAGGGGAGAGACGAACGCTACTGACCAAAAAGGGGAACCCGACGACCATGGGACGCATGAGCAAGACCGACACTGTTGCCGAAACCGAGAAGACCGTCAGCACGGCCGCTCCGAAGATCGCGGGTTCCCAGACCGCCACCGCGGGTCCCGCCGCCCCGGACCCCATGCATCTGTGGAACCGGCTGAAGCGGACGGACCCGAAGGCGACCAAGCCCTTCACCCGCTCCGGCGGCTTCCGCGGCACGCAGATCGACCCGACCTGGCGCCTGATGATGATGACCGAGGTGTTCGGCCCGGTGGGCAAGGGCTGGGGCTATGAGCAGATGGACTGGACCATCGCTGAACGCATGGTCTTCATCTGCGCCCGCGTCTGGTACCTCGATCCGGAGACGGGCGAGAAGTGCTGGACGGGCCCGCAGTGGGGCGGCACCGAGATGGTCCGCCGCCGCAACGGCATCGAGGCGCCCGACGACGAGTGCTTCAAGATGTCGATGACCGACGCGGTGGGCAAATGCCTCGTCCAGCTCGGCCTCGCCGCCGACGTGCATATGGGCCAGTTCGACGACAGCAAGTACCGCGAGGAGTCGGAGGCCTTCTACGCCGCCAAGTCCAACCCGGACCTGCAGCCGACCGCCATCGCGGCCTTCGAGGAGGAAATCCGCAAGCGGCTCGGCGCCTGCCTGGGCCTGGAGGATCTGGAGGAGCTGTGGCGGACCGGCGCCGGCACCCGCCTGCGCGAGATCGGCTCGGTGGACCGCACGGCCCAGCACCGCATCACCAGCCTGTTCGCCCGGAAGAAGGCGGAAATCCTGAAGCAAGACGAAGAGGGCGGCGATCTGGAGGCCGCCTGACCGCGCCCGACCTGCGGCGTGGAAGGAGACACCCTGCCGATGACACCCGCAAGCACCACCACCGAACGCTCGCCCAGCGGTCTGTTCCGCATGAGCGCCTGGGAAGGCGAGATGGAGCGCAGCTATCCCCAGCTTCCGCGCTGGTACTGGAACGAGGCGGAACGCCGCAAGCAGTACGCCCGCTGGGTGGAGGCGGAGGCGGAATCGCTGGCCCTGCGGCTGGCCGGGCTGCTCCGCCCCGACACCCCGGCGGACGCGGCCGGCCCGGCCCGCCTGCTGGTCGAATCGCTGGCCCGCGACGCCGAATGGGCGCGCCGCCTGGAAGACAGGCTGCTCCGCAACGCGGCGTGATCGAAAGGCCGCCTGATGTTTGAGAAGGAAGCACGCGCCATGACCATCGAAGAGGTTCAGTCCCGGCTGCGCGCGGCCCACGCCCGGATCGGGCATGAGGGACGCTTCGCCCTGACGCTGACACTGACTGGGACCGAGGACGGCTACATCACCCACTGGTTCCGCCCCGACCCGCACGCCTTCGAGGATTGCCGGGCCGTCGGTTCCGGTTCGATCGCCGAATGCCTCGCCGCCCTGGACCGCTATGTGGAGACCTACCGGCGCCAGCCGACGACCGAGGAGGTCGGGCGGACGATCGGCCTCCCCGACATGCCCCCGCGCGCCCACCTCGGCACGAGCTTCCTGATCGCCGCGGAGTGAGCGGGCGGGGCGCGGCGACCCTTGGGCCGTTTGACGATCCCGCAGGCCATCCATAAACTGACGCCCTCCCGAACAGCGGAGCCGCGGCCATGGATGGGTCCACTCTCGCCCTGTTGAGCATTCTCGGCACCCTGGCCATCGGCGCCATCAGCCCGGGGCCCAGCTTCGTCCTGGTGGCGCGCACCTCCATCGCCGTATCGCGCCGTGCCGGTCTTGCCGCCGCCTTCGGCATGGGCACCGGCGGCGTGGTCTTCGCCACCCTTGCCCTTCTCGGTCTGCACGCCCTGCTGACGCAGGTCGGATGGCTCTATCTGGTTCTGAAGGTGGCCGGCGGCCTTTACCTCGTCCATCTGGCGCTGCGGATCTGGCGGGGCGCGGCCGAGCCCGTCCGCGTCCCGGACGGGGCCACCGACGCCGGCGGCGCCTTGCGCTCGTTCTGGGTCGGTCTGGCGACGCAGATCAGCAATCCGAAGACCGCCATCGTCTATGCCAGCATCTTCGCCACCCTTCTGCCGGCGTCTCCGCCGGCCTGGGTTCTGCTGGCCCTGCCGCCCGCCGTGTTTCTGGTCGAGACGGGCTGGTACGCCATTGTCGCGGTGGCCTTTTCCGCCGGCCGGCCGCGCGCCGCCTACCTGCGCTCCAAGACGTGGATCGACCGGCTGGCGGCCTCCGTCATTGGAGCGCTGGGCATTCGGCTGGTGATGGACGTCGCCAAACCAACCTGAAGCTCCACCCCGAAGCTCTGCGCCATCAGCCGCCCGGTTCAGGCGGTGCCCAGTTCCAGGCGGTTCTTGCCCAGGCGCTTGGCGCGGTACATGGCCTGATCGGCGCTGCGCAGCAGCACGCCGGCGTCGGCGCCGTCCGATGGATAGAAAGCCATTCCCACGCTCGCCGACACCGACAGATCGAGGCCGGGGATGGGCCGGTCGATGGAGCCGATGATCTTTTCCGCCACGGTCCGGGCGTTCTCGACGGAGATGTCCCCCTCCAGCAGAACGGCGAACTCGTCGCCGCCGATGCGGGCGGTGGTGTCGCTGTTGCGCAGGGCGCCGGACAGGCGTTGGGCGGTGGTCACCAGCACCTCGTCACCCTTCTGGTGTCCATGGGTGTCGTTGACCTCCTTGAAGCCGTCGAGGTCGAGGAAGAGCAGGGCGAAGCTCTTGTCCTCGCGCTTGGCGCGGGCGATGGCGTGCTCCAGCCGGTCCTCGAAGCGGATGCGGTTGCACAAGCCCGTCAGCGCGTCGTGCCCGGCGAGGTAGCGCAGCCGCTCCTCCAGATGGTGCTGGGCGGTGGTGTCGCGGGCGATCCCCTCGACTCCGATGGGCCGACCGGCGGGATCGCGGCGGATGTAGGCGTTCGCTGAAATCCAGAAGGTGCTGCCGTCCTGGCGCCGCATCGGCATGCGGTGGTCACGGATCTCGCCGCCCGCTTCCTCCAGCGCCGCAAGGAATTTGGCGCGGCCGTCCTCCTCCACATAATGGTCGGCGATGCGGGTGCCGATCACCGTCTCGGGAGTCAGCCCGAATTCCCGCGCGAACTGGGGGGAGGCCATGCTGACCCGGCCATCGAGATCCGTGCGGAAAAAGGCGTCCGGCAGCTTCTCGATCACCGAGCGGAGGTCGGCCTCCGACTGGGCCAGCCGTTCCAGCGTGGAGCGCAGGGCGTCCTCCGACCGGGTGCGGCGCTGGAACTCCTGGCGCAGGAAGCCCCACAGGACCAGGGCCGTGAACAGAACGAAGGCCGTGCCTTTGACGTTCTGGATCAGCACCACCTCGTCCAGACCGGCGGCGTCCAGAAGGCGGTCGGACCCCACCACCCACGCGGTGGCGAGGACCGTGTAAAGGCCGACGATTCGGGTTGCCGATGAGAGCATGGGCGCCTGTGCGGTTGGCGTCGGTCAGACTAGCCTTTGGCGCACGAACCGTCCATGGGGAGAGTACCGGAGTGTGTCCGGCACCCGCCCCACGCTGCGCCCGCTGCGGCCTTACCGCTTCTTTCCGGCCTGTGCCCGCGCGAAGGCTTCGGCGAAGGCGTTGTTGATGGACTCCGGCGCCTTCGCCGGTTTGGGAGCGGGCTTGGGAGCCGAGCCCTTGCCGGGCGGCGGGCCGCGGCGGTCGTCCCGGCGCTTGTCATCGCCACGCTGGCCTTCCGCCCGGCCCTGGCCCCGCTCCGGACGCGGGGCGGCGTCGGTCAGACGCATGGTCAGGCCGACGCGCTTGCGCGGGATATCGATCTCCAGCACCTTGACCTTCACGATGTCGCCGGCCTTCACGACGGTGTGCGGATCCTTCACGAAGCTGGTGGACAGCTGCGAGATGTGGACCAGGCCGTCCTGGTGCACGCCGATGTCCACGAAGGCGCCGAAGGCGGTGACGTTGGTCACCACCCCTTCCAGAACCATGCCGGTCTGGAGGTCCTTCAGCTCCTCGACCCCGTCCTGGAAGGTGGCGGTCTTGAATTCCGGACGCGGGTCGCGGCCCGGCTTCTCAAGCTCCTTCAGGATGTCCTCGATGGTCGGCACGCCGAACCGCTCGTCGGTGAAGTCCTCGGCGTTCAGCCCGCGCAGGAAGCGGGCGTCGCCGATGACGCTGCCGAGATCCTTGCCGGTCTTCTTCAGGATGCGCTCGACCAGCGGGTAGGCCTCGGGGTGGACGGCCGAGGTGTCCAGCGGGTTGTCGCCCTCGCGGATGCGCAGGAAGCCGGCGGCCTGCTCGAACGTCTTCGGGCCGAGGCGCGCCACGTCGAGCAGCTGCTTGCGCGAGCGGAAGGCGCCGTTGCGGTCGCGATGCTCCACGATGTTGCGGGCGATCGTCTCGTTCAGGCCGGACACGCGGGTCAGCAGCGGGACCGACGCCGTGTTCAGGTCCACGCCGACCGCGTTCACGCAGTCCTCCACCACCGCGTCCAGCGAGCGGGCGAGCTTGCCGCCCGACACGTCGTGCTGGTACTGGCCGACGCCGATGGACTTCGGCTCGATCTTCACCAGCTCGGCCAGCGGGTCCTGAAGGCGGCGGGCGATGGAGACGGCGCCGCGCAGGCTGACGTCCAGCTTCGGGAACTCCGCCGCCGCGGTCTCGGAGGCGGAATAGACCGACGCGCCGGCCTCGCTGACCACCAGCTTGGTCAGCTTCAGCTCCGGGTGGCGCTTGAACAGGTCGGCGACCAGCTTGTCCGTCTCGCGGCTCGCCGTGCCGTTGCCGATGGAGATCAGCTCCGCCTTGTGGCGCACCGCCAGGGCGGCGATGGCGGCGATGGCGCCGTCCCAGTCGTTCCTCGGCTGGTGCGGGTAGACGGTGGCGGTGTCGACCAGCTTGCCCGTGGCGTCGACCACGGCGACCTTCACGCCGGTGCGGATGCCGGGGTCGAGACCGATGGTCGTGCGCGGGCCGGCGGGGGCGGCCAGCAGCAGGTCGTGCAGGTTGCGGGCGAAGACGCGGATGGCCTCGTCCTCGGCGCGCTCCCGCAGGTCGCCCATCAGGTCGGTCTCGACATGCGGGCCGATCTTCAGCTTCCAGGTCCAGCGGACCACGTCGGACAGCCACTTGTCGGCCGGACGGCCCTGGTCGCGGATGCCGGTGTGGGCGGCGATGGTGCGCTCCGCCGGGTGGGGCTGGCCTTCCTCGACCGGCAGGTCGAGGCGGATGTCCAGCACGCCCTGCGCCCGGCCGCGGAACAGCGCCAGCGCGCGGTGCGACGGCACCTTGGCCCAGGGCTCGTCGAACTCGAAATAGTCGGAGAATTTGGCGCCCTCCGCCCGCTTCTCCTCGATCACCTTGGCGGTCACCACGCCTTTGTCGGCCATCGAAGCCCGCAGCCTGCCGACCAGTTCGGCGTCCTCGCCGAAGCGCTCCACCAGGATGTGGCGGGCGCCGTCCAGCGCCGCCTTGACGTCGGCCACCCCCTTGTCGGCGCTGACGAAGCCGGCGGCCTCGGCGTCGGGCTGCAGGGACGGGTCGGCGAGCAGACGGTCGGCCAGCGGCTCCAGTCCGGCCTCGCGGGCGATCTGCGCCTTGGTGCGGCGCTTCGGCTTGTAAGGCAGGTAGAGGTCTTCCAGGCGCGTCTTGGTGTCGGCCTGACGGATCTGCAGCGCCAGCTCCGGGGTCAGCTTGTCCTGCTCGCGGACGGAGGAGAGGATGGCCTCGCGCCGGTCCTCAAGCTCGCGCAGATAGGACAGCCGTTCCTCCAGCGTGCGCAACTGGGTGTCGTCGAGCCCGCCCGTGGCTTCCTTGCGGTACCGGGCGATGAAGGGAACGGTCGATCCCTCGTCGAGCAGCTTGACGGCCGCGGCGACCTGGGATTCGCGGACCGAAAGCTCGTCGGCGATGCGTTGGCTGATGGACGTGGACGGCATGGAGGACCGGTGACTGGTGAAAGGGAAGGGGGCCTCCTATAGCGCGAAGCGGGCCTTCCCGGCCAGTGCCGATCTGGGAGAGGGCGGGGAGACCGGTCCGGAGTGGACGCGCGAATCCCGGGCCGGGCCCTTGCAAAAAAGTATAGTTAAAGAAAAACCCAGCGCCCTTTACGTGTCGTTAACCTTAACGGGCGCATATCTTCCCCTGCAACTTGGTTGCGTTTCCTCCCGAACAGACTCCGGCGGCTCCCGATTTGGTGAGCCGCCTTTTTTCTGTGCGCGTGGCGCCCAAAGCACGCGCACCCGCAAGAAGAACGCGACAGAGTTTTTCCCCTTGCGTTCGTTGGGAGAAACATCCTTACTGATTGTGGGTCTAATCCAAACGGATTCGCTGCCTTGGAACTGGTCGTTTCGGCAATCGCCTTCCTGTTCGCTGTGGCCGTCTCTGGCGCCGCGGCGAGGCGGCTGTCGCAAGCGCCCACGATCGTCTATGGCGGAACGGCGGCGGCCTGCGCGCTGATCGCCCTGTGGGCGGCGCTCCGGCTGGCCGGGGGCGGGCCGGACGCGGCGCTGGTTCTGCCGGTCGGGCTGCCCTGGATCCAGGCCCATCTGCGCGCCGACGCGCTGTCGGCCGTTTTCCTGATCGTCGTCAATCTGGGCGGCATCACCGCCAGCCTGTTCGGCTGGGGATACGAGCGGGCGCACCACGACCACCATGGCGGTTCACAGGATGGTCCGGTCCTGCCGCTCTACCCGCTGTTCCTGGCGGGCATGAACATGGTGCTGATCGCCGCCGACGCCTTCACCTTCCTGCTGTCCTGGGAGTTCATGTCGCTGGCTTCCTGGCTGCTCGTGCTGTCCACGCACCGGGACCCGGAAACGCCGAAGGCCGCGCGCCTCTACATCATCATGGCGAGCTTCGGCACGGCCTGCCTGCTGCTGGCCTTCGGGGTGCTGGCGACGGCGCACGGCGACTACAGCTTCGCCGCCATCCGCGCCCACGCGCCGGAGGCGGGGGGCGCGGCGCTGGTCGTCGTGCTGATCCTGCTGGGGGCGGGGTCGAAGGCCGGGCTGGTGCCGCTGCATGTCTGGCTGCCCCTGGCCCATCCGGCGGCCCCCAGCCACGTCTCCGCCCTGATGTCCGGGGTGATGACCAAGGTCGCCGTCTACGCGATGATCCGCGTGCTGTTCGACCTGCTGGGCGAGCCGGAATGGTGGTGGGGCGGGGTGACCATGGGCTTCGGCGCCCTGACCGCCGTGATGGGCGTGCTCTACGCGCTGATGCAGGACGACGTGAAGCGGCTGCTCGCCTATTCGACGGTGGAGAACATCGGGGCCATCGTCATCGCGTTGGGGCTGGCTCTGGTCTTCAAGGCCGCCCACACGCCGGTGATCGCCGCGCTTGCCCTGGCGGCGGCGCTGCTGCACGTGGTCAACCATTCCCTGTTCAAGAGCCTGCTGTTCTTCGCGGCGGGCGCCATGCTGACCGCCACGGGGTCGCGCGACCTGAACCGGCTGGGCGGGCTGATCCACCGGATGCCGACCACCGCCGTCCTCGCCCTGATCGGCGCCGCGGCGATTTCGGCGCTGCCGCCGCTGAACGGTTTCGTCGGGGAGTGGCTGCTGTTCCAGGCCATCCTGAACGCACCGGCCCTGTCGGAATGGTCGCTGAAGATCGAGATCGCCGTGGTCGGCGCCGCCCTGGCGCTCGCCACCGCGCTCGCCGCCGCCTGCTTCGTCCGGCTCTACGGCATCGCCTTCCTGGGGCGGCCACGGTCGCGCGCCGCCGCGGATGCGGTGGAGGTCGGGCGGGCGATGCGGCTCGGCATGGCGGTTCCGGCGGTGCTCTGCGTCGTTCTCGGTGTCCTGCCGACCCCGCTGATCCGCCTGTTCGAGCCGGCGCTGCGCCTGCTGGTGGAGGCCGGGCCGTTCGACGGCCGCGCCTACCAGCCCTGGTTCTGGCTGGCCCCGACCTCTGCCATCGGCAACTCCTACAACGGCCTGATCATGCTGGTGGTGATCGCGCTGCTCTCCGTCGTGCTGGTCATGGGCATCCACCGCAAGGCGAGCGACCGGGTGCGCTGGTCGATCCCCTGGGGCTGCGGCTTCGACGGGCCGGACCCGGCGGCGGTCACGCAGTACACGGCCTCCAGCTTCGGCCAGCCGATCCGGCGGGCCTTCGGCAGCACGGTGTTCCGCGCCCGCGACCATGTGGACATGCCGGTGCCGGGCGACACGCGCCCCGCCCGCCTGTCGGTGACCTGGACCGACCCGGCCTGGGTCGTGGTGGTGGAGCCGCTGTCCCGCGCGGTGGGCTGGCTGGCCGAGAAGGCCAACCGGTTGCAGTTCATGACCATCCGCCGCTACCTGACCCTGATGTTCCTGGCGCTGGTCGTGCTGCTGGTGATGGTGGCGGTGACGCAACGATGACGCTGCTGCTGGCCACCCTCTATCAGATTCTGCAAATGCTGCTGGTGCTGGCCCTGGCGCCGCTGCTGACCGGCTGGGTGCGGCTGGTGAAGGCGCGGCTGGTCGGGCGGCGGGGGCCGTCTCTCCTCCAGCCCTACCGCGACCTGCTGCGGCTTCTGCGCAAGGAGGTGGTGCTGGCCCGCAACGCCTCCTGGCTGTTCCGCTCCGTGCCCTACATGATGTTCACGGCGATCTGGCTGGCGGCCGGGCTGGTCCCGGTCTTCACCACGCAACTGGCGCTCGCCCCCACCGCGGACCTGATCGCGCTGATCGCGCTGCTCGGCTCGGCGCGCTTCTTCCTGGCGCTCGCCGGGATGGACACGGGGACGAGCTTCGGTGGCATCGGCTCGTCGCGCGAGATGATGATCGCGGCGCTCGCCGAGCCGGCGATGCTGATGATCGTCTTCTCGGTGGCGATCCTGGTCCGCAGCACCTCGCTGGCCGAGATCGCCGACTTCATGATGGCCGGCGCGGTCGGGCTGCGCATCTCCCTGGCGTTGGCGCTGATCGCGCTGGTCATGGTGGCGATCGCCGAGAACGCCCGCATCCCCATCGACAACCCGGCCACGCATCTGGAGCTGACCATGGTGCACGAGGCGATGGTGCTGGAATATTCCGGCCGCCACCTCGCCCTGGTCGAGGCGGCGAGCATGCTCAAGCTGCTGCTCTACATGGCGCTGATCGCCTGCGTCTTCGCGCCCTGGGGCATGGCGACCGCCGGGTCCGGTGTGGCGGCGGCGCTGGGGGGGATGCTGGTCTTCGTGGCGAAGCTCGCCTTCGGCGGCATTCTGCTGGCGCTGTTCGAGACCTCCATCGCCAAGATGCGCGTCTTCCGCGTCGGCGAGTTCCTGGGCGGCGCCCTGCTGCTGAGCCTGCTGGGCGCGATCTTCCTCTACGTGTCGCGGGGGGTGTGAGGTGAGCGACCTGGGCTATGACGCCGCGCACATGCTGGGGGCCGTCGTCCTGCTGATGAGCTTCGCTCTGCTCTACCAGCGGCGGCTGTTCTCCCTGCTGAACGTCTTCACGATGCAGGCCCTGGCGCTGACCGCGACGGCGGCGTGGCAGGCCTACTCCCACGGGGAGCCGCACCTCTACATCACCGCTTTGCTGACGCTGGTCCTCAAGGCCATCCTGATCCCGGTGGCGCTGCACCGCATCGTCGTCAAGATGAAGATCCACCGCACCATCGAGCCGGCGCTGGGCATCGGGCTGACCATGGTCGCCGGCGTGTCGCTGGTCACCCTGTCGATCCTGCTGGTGCTGCCGGTGACGGCGGACGCGACCGCCCTGACCCGCGAGAATCTGGCGCTGTCGCTGTCGGTCGTCCTGCTCGGCCTGCTGATGATGATCTCCCGGCGCAACGCGGTCAGCCAGGTCGTCGGCTTCATGTCCATCGAGAACGGGCTGATCCTGGCGGCGGTCGGGGTCGCCGGCATGCCGCTGGTGGTCGAGATGTCGGTGGCCTTCTCCGTCATGGTGGCCTTCATCATCTTCGGCATCTTCCTGTTCCACATCCGCGAGCGGTTCGACACGCTCGACATGCAGAAGATCGAGAGCTTCCGGGGGGAAAGCGATTGAGCGCCGTCGCCGTCATCGTCGCCACCCCGCTGATCGGCGCCGCCGTCCTCGCCTTGATCCCCGGCCACCGGCTGGGCGCGCGGCTGAACATCGGCTTTTCCGCCGTCACGCTGCTGGCATCGCTGGTCCTGTTCGGGATGGAGCCGTCGAGCGGCGCGCTGTTCGTGGTGGACGCCTTCAACATCTACCTGATCGCGCTCACCGCCTTCGTCGGGCTGACCACCAGCGTCTTCTCCGCCGGCTACATCGCCCACGAGATCGCGGCGCGCAAGCTGGACGAGCGCAAGCTGCGCTTCTACCACGCCATGTACCAGGCCTTCATGTTCACCATGCTGCTGGCCCTGTCGGCCAACAATCTGGGCGTGATGTGGGTGGCGGTGGAGGGGGCGACGCTGACCACCGTCCTGATGGTCAGCCTGTACCGCACCGCGGCCAGCATCGAGGCGGCGTGGAAATACTTCATCCTGTGCGGGGTCGGCATCGCGCTAGCCCTGTTCGGCACCATCCTGATGTACATGGCCGCCCAGCCGGTGATGGGGCCGGGCATGGCGGCGATGACCTGGACGGAGCTGATGGGCCATGTCGCCAAGATCAGCCCGGCGATCCTCAACCTCGCCTTCGTCTTCCTGCTGATCGGCTACGGCACCAAGGTCGGGCTGGCGCCGCTGCACGCCTGGCTGCCGGACGCCCATGCGGAGGGGCCGACGCCGATCTCCGCCGTGCTGTCGGGCCTGCTGCTGAACGTGGCGCTCTACGCCGTGCTGCGCTTCAAGATGCTGCTGGCGGCGAACGGGCAGGCCATCGCGCCGGGGCCGCTGATGATCGCCATGGGGCTGGCCTCGCTGCTGCTGGCCGGGCTGATGCTCTACCGGCGGCGCGACGTGAAGCGCTTCTTCGCCTACAGCTCCATCGAGCATATGGGCATCATCACCTTCGCCTTCGGCATGGGCGGGCCGCTCGCCAACTTCGCCGGGCTGCTGCACATGGCGATGCACAGCCTGACCAAGTCGGCGATCTTCTACGCCGTCGGCCACGCCGTTCAGGTGACGGGCTCGCAGCGGATCGACCGGATTTCCGGCCTGACGGTCAGCCATCCGGCGCTGGGCTGGGGCCTGCTGGCCGGGGTGGTGGCCATCGCCGGGCTGCCGCCCTTCGGCGTCTTCATGAGCGAGTTCCTGCTGGTCACCAGCACCTTCGCGCGGCAGCCGCTGCTCGCCCTGCCGCTGGTGGTCGGCATCCTGGTCGCCTTCGGGGCGCTGGTGCTGCGGGTCCAGCAGCTGTGCTTCGGCGCGCCCGGCACGGTGGAGGGCAGCGGCGTCCCGGTGGCGTCGGTGCCGCTGCAGGGAACGCTGGTTCCGCTCTACGCGCATCTGGTGCTGGTTCTGGTGGCGGGGGTCTGGCTGCCGGGGCCGCTGGTCGCGTGGTTCCAGACCGTCGCGGCGCTGCTCGGGTAGGGGGGAGGCGGCATGTACGGGGAAGAACCGCTGTTCGGCCTGTTGAACCGCATCGGCACGCCGGTCGAGGGGCACCGGCCCTGGCCGCGCTACCGGCTGGGCCGCGACGGCTGGCTGCGCCTGATCGAGGGGCTGGCGGGCAACGCCTGGAGCCTGCTCGGCCTGTGGGGCGAGCCGAAGGCGGTCAACGCCGCCTTCCGCGAGGATTTCTCCGGCGACGTCGCGGTGGTCAGCCTCGACTGCCCGCAAGGCCGGTTCCCCAGCCTGAGCGCCGTGCGTCCCGCCGCCAACCGGTTGGAGCGCGCCGCCCACGACCTCTACGGGCTGACGGCGGAGCGCACGACCGACCCGCGCCCCTGGCTGGACCACGACGCCTGGGGCGTGCGCCGGCCCCTGTCGGAACAGCCGGCGGCCCCGGTGCCCAGCCCCGGCCCCTACACCTTCCTGCCGGTGGAGGGGGAGGGGCTGCACCAGATTCCGGTCGGCCCCGTCCATGCCGGCATCATCGAGCCCGGCCATTTCCGCTTCACCGCCAACGGCGAGACCGTGGTGCGGCTGGAGGAGCGGCTCGGTTACGTCCACCGCGGGGTGGAGGGGCTGATGCAGGGCAGGCCGGTGGCGGAGGCGGCGAGGTTGGCCGCCCGCATCTCGGGCGACGCCACGGTGGCGCACAGCCTCGCCTTCGCCCGCGCGGTGGAGGCGGCGCTCGGCGTCGAGGTGCCGGCGCGGGCGGTCTGGCTGCGCGCCCTGATGGCCGAGCTGGAGCGGATCGCCAACCATCTGGGCGACATCGGGGCCATCTGCAACGACGCCGCCTTCGCCTTCATGCTGGCCCAGACCAGCCAGCTGCGCGAGCGCGTGCTGCGCACGGCGGACGCCTGCTTCGGGCATCGGCTGATGATGGACCGGGTGATCCCCGGCGGGGTCGCCTCCGACCTGCCGGAACGCGGCGCAGGGCTGCTGCTGGAGCTGGTGGCGGAGTTGCGCAAGCGCTTTCCGCCGCTGGTCGCCATCTACGACGGCAAGGCGTCCTTGCAGGACCGCACGGTTACGACAGGATTCGTGTCCGCCGATCTGGTGACCCGCTTCGGCGCCGGCGGCCATGTCGGGCGCGCCTCCGGCCGCGACCAGGACGCCCGCCGCAGCCCCGGCTACGCCCCCTACGACGAGCTGCGTTTCGAGGTGCCGGTGCTGACCGAGGGCGACGTGAACGCCCGCGTCTGGGTGCGCATCCGCGAGGTGGAGCAGTCCCTGACCCTGATCGAGCAGATCGTGGCCCGCCTGCCGGCGATCTCGCGGGGTCTCGACCATCCATCGGTTCCGCTGGAGGCCGGCCGGGGCGGGGAGGGCATGGCCCTGGTGGAGTCCTTCCGCGGCGAGATCATGACCTGGGTGCGGCTGGACGGGGAGGGCGTCGTCACCCGCTGCCACCCCCGCGACCCGTCCTGGTTCCAGTGGCCGCTGCTGGAGGCGGCCATCGGCGGCAACATCGTTGCCGACTTCCCCCTGTGCAACAAGTCGTTCAACTGTTCCTACGCGGGACACGACCTGTAAGGAGGCCGCCGATGCTGAAGCATATCCTGACCTCCCTGACCGGCGGCCCGGTCACCGAAGCCGCCCCGGCCCCCGCCGATCCGGCTTTGGCGGAACTGGCCGGAAAGCTGGACAAGGCCGCCAAGGCGCGGCTGGGCCGCAGCCTGTCGATCCGCGAGGTCGATGCCGGGTCCTGCAACGGCTGCGAGCTGGAAATCCACGCGCTGAACAACCCGATCTACGATCTGGAGCGCTTCGGCATCCGCTTCGTCGCCTCGCCGCGCCACGCCGACGTCCTGCTGGTCACCGGGCCGGTCGCCCGCAACATGCGCGAGGCGCTGGTCCGCACCTGGGACGCCACACCCGGCCCGAAATGGCTGGTGGCCTGCGGCGACTGCGCGGTCAGCGGCGGGCTGTTCGCCGGCGGCTACGCCTGCGTCGGTCCGGTGGAGGAGGTGCTTCCGGTGGACCTGCGCATCCCCGGCTGCCCGCCGCGGCCGACCGATCTGCTGGCCGGTCTGCTGGCCCTGCTGGAGACCAGCGCCGCGAAATGACGACGGCTCAGGACTCGCCGCGTTCCTCGCGCTTGGCCTGCTGCCAGAAGGCCTCCATCTCGTCCAGCGTCGCCTCCTTGGGCGTGCGGCCCTGTTCGGACAGCAGGGCCTCGATGCGATGGAAGCGGCGTTCGAATTTGGCGTTGGTGCCGCGCAGCGCCGATTCCGGCTCGACCTTCAGGCGGCGGGCGAGGTTGACCAGCGCGAAGAGAAGATCGCCCAGTTCGTCGGCCACCCGCTCCGGGGCGGAGCCGCTGTCCATCTCATGGCGGAGTTCGCGGACTTCCTCCTCGATCTTGTCGAGGATGTCCCGCGCGTCGGTCCAGTCGAAGCCGACGCGGGCGGCGCGGTTCTGCAGCTTCAGGGCGCGGGTGAGGGCGGGCAGGCCGGCGATCACACCCTCCAGGGCGGACGGGGCACGGCCTTCCTCGGCGGCCTTCGCGGCGCGCTCGGCGGCCTTGTGGTCCTCCCAGCGCGAGGTCTGCATGTCGGCGCCCTTCACCTCTTCGGCACCGAAGACGTGGGGATGGCGGCGGATCATCTTGTCGGCGATGACGCCCGCGACCTCGTCGAAGTCGAACAGATTCTCCTCGCGGGCCATCTGGCTGTAATAGACCACCTGGAAGAGCAGGTCGCCCAGTTCCTCGCGCAGCGCCGGCATGTCGCCTTTCTCGATGGCGTCGGCCACCTCGTAGGCTTCCTCGATCGTGTGCGGCGCGATGGTGGCGTAGGTCTGCTCCAGATCCCACGGGCATCCACCGTTGGGGTCGCGCAGGCGGGCCATGACGTCGATCAGGCGGTCGATGTTGCGGGCCATGGGAGGGTCTTCTTCGGCAGCGGGATGGGACGGGAAGGCGACCTTAGCCGACCCGTCACAGCGAGAAAAGGAAACACCCCTGCCGGTTCATAAAAATCATATAAGCTAGATTATGGAAAATAAGACAAGGGAGGAGGAGGGGGACCGTCGGTTGTCCCCTGGTCACCGGCCTCTCAGCCGCCGCGAAACCCCTTCAGGCTCTCGGCGGGTGGCGGCGGCGGGAAATCCGCGCCGCGGGCGGCCTGAATCAGCGAGTCCACGAAGGAGCCGTACGGATCGCCGGGGGTCTTGGGAACCTTGGCCGCCTCGACCGGCCCACCATAGTCGGTGTCGCTTGGAAGGAGCGCTCCATACTCGGAACTGTCCAATGTCGGCGCCAGGAAAATCGAATGGGTGGCGGCACCCGGTTCACCGACATGGCGCTGCGACCGCGTCAGCGAGAAGTTCCCGTCGGCGTCCGGCATCGAAAGGATCATCACCCCGTGTTCCACCGCCTCCTTGTCCCGCGCGTTCTGCCGCGCATCGTTGTCGAAGGCGCTTCGTGGATAGACGCTTTCGATGCTCCGAGGATCGTGGATGTTGGCCGTCTGCATGGGATATCCGCCGTTGTTGCACCGGTCCCAACAGGCTTCGGTGATGGCGGGTTCCATGGGGGAAAAGCTCAATCGGTGGGCGTCGTCGGGCCAACCGCCAAAGCCTCGACCGGTGCCGGCAAACCTTGCGCGGACTGCGGACCAGGCGCGGAAGCCGACCCGGCGTGGGTGACCGGCCGCGCCTTCCGGCGTTGCGGCGGCGCCACGCTGAGGACGGGTTCGGGGTCCATGGCGCGAACCACTTCATGATCCTGCGCGAGGTCCGGGGTGTCCGCGTCGGTGGAACATCGCGCCGATCCGGCCGCCAACGCCGTCCCGCCTGAGGGCTGGCACTCGGCGATCCGCTCCGCGCAGGCCGTGGGCGCCAGCAATGACGCCACCAACAGCACACGCTTCAGGACAATGGCCTTCATGATCGGGCGCTCCGCAAGGCTCACGGCGGCCGTTTCCGGCATCCAGGCACTATAAGGCCGCCGTGCCCGCAGAGTTCCCACCGAATCCGGTCCCCGGCGACGGACGTGTGCGGTAGTCCGGCTCGTCCCCGCCTTAACCGAACAGATGCCGGTGCATCGCTTCCCAACTCGCACGGTCGGGGGTCAGCATCACCCCACCGTTGAGGACGGTCGGACGATAGGGCGAGCCGTCGAACAGCGCGCTGTAGCCGCCGGCCTCCGCGTGGAGCAGGACGCCCGCCGCGTGATCCCAGGGCATCAGGCGATGGTACATCGAGAAATGCGCCCGACCGTCGAGCAGGCGCAGATACTCCTGCGCGGCGCTGGACAGGCAGACGCGCGGGCCGAGGGAGCGGCCGCGCTCGTCCAGTTGGCGCCCCAGATCCTCGGCGCAGAAGCGCGTCGACAGGGCTCCGGTCATCTCGGGCAGGGGAACCGCCGGTGCGACCGTGACGCGCTTGCCGTTCAGGTGGGCGCCCTGCCCTTTCACCGCCGTGGCGATGCGCCCGTCGCACGGGTCGTAGATCCAGCCGGCCACCGTCTCGCCGCGGCAGGCCAGTGCGATGATCACCGCGAACAGCGGACGCCCGTTCGCGAAGTTCAGGGTGCCGTCGATCGGGTCGATGATCCAGACCGGCGCGTCGCCGTGGATGCGGTCGAGCAGGGACTTGTCCTCGGAGACGGCCTCCTCGCCCACCACCGTGCTGCCGGGAAGCAGGTCCAGCAGGCGCGGCGTCAGGGCGCGTTCGCCCGCCTCGTCGGCCAGGGTCACGAGATCCGCGGGCCCGGTCTTCTCGCGGATGCCGGCGTTCGCCAGATCGCGGAAATAGGGAAGGATCTCGCTCTCCGCGACCTCGCGGATGATCGCGGAGACGCGGTCGACGTCGGGAATCGGAAAATTCGTCACGGTTTCGGTGCCGCTTTGTTGGATCGGGGGTCGAGTCTCAGGACCGTTCCGCCATCCTTCGGCGGTTCCGGCAGCATGACTTTGCCGTCCAAGCCGCTGTCTTTCAACGCTTTGACCAGCGCGTCATAGGTGGCCTGATCGGCCGCGGGGTTCGGGGCGGGCGGCGTGCCGGTCAGCGGGCCGGGTTCCGGCGGCTTGCGCGGCGCGTTCGGATCGGGCGGGGATTGCGGCACGTCGCGCGCTTCCCGCATCTCCTCCTTGGGCGGCGGTGGGGGCGGACGCCACAGGCGGAAACAGTCGGTGAAGGTGGCTTCCTTGCAGGCCTTCAGCAATTCCTTCGGGTCCGGCGCCACGACCAGCGGGCTGAACGGGGCGGGCGGAAACGCCGCGGGCTCCGGCGGCAAGGGATCTTCCGGCGCGACCGGCGGTTCTTCGACGAATCCCGGCGGCAGCACCCGCTCGGCGGCGGCAGCGGGGCCCACAAAGGCCAAAAGCGCCAAGGGCAGAAGAACGAGCGGAACGGGCAAGGGAATCCGGACGAAAAAAGAAGCGGGCCGTGCACCCATTATGGCGCCCCGCCCGCCGCATAGCCACGGACAAATCCCTGTCCCGGCACCCTCCCCGCTCCGTCAGGAGCGCGGCAGGCTGTCGCTGGGCGTGACGTGCAGCGCCCAGGCAGCAAGTTCGGACCGCAAGGCGGCGATCTTGCTGCTTTCGGTCGGGTTGGTTTCCTTGCGCCAGGCGTCACTGATGATTTCCAGAAGACGGGCGCGGCCGGCGGTGTCGCGCGACAGTTCCTGGATGCGCAGCACCGCGGCACCGGGCGACAACTGCTCCTGCCGGGCGACCAGAGTCACCTGATCGGCCAGGAAGGCGGTGATCGAAAAGTGTGTTGGATCGGTCTGCAAACGCATAGGCGGGCCTCCTCCCGGGGATAACCCATCGGCTCCCCGGCTCAAATATCGGGGGCGCGTTGGGAAAAGGCTACACCTCGGACGTCGTAGGCCGGGTCTGAAATCGGGCGCGTCATGTCGTCGCACGTGCACGAACGAATTATGACGCGCCCGGTCCCTTTATGGCGAAAGATCAGCCGTGCACGAACCGCTTCTCGAAACGGGCCAGATCCGCCGGGTCGATGGCCACCTGGATGTGGGCCTGGACCTCGTCGTCCCGCCGCTCCAGCACTTCACCTTTTGCATAGAGCCACGCGAGCGCCGCCCCGTCCCCCAACTCGACGGAGAGGTCCACCACATGGCGGTGGGCGTTCATCCGCTGGTCGAGCAGCCGGTCCAGATCGGCGATCCCCGCCCCCGACAGGGCGGACACCGCGACGGCGCGCGGGTTGCGGGCCGTCTGGGCCAGGATCGCCTCGCGGGACTCCTCGTCCAGCGCGTCGATCTTGTTGAGCACCTCGATGACGCGGTCGTCGGCGTCCGGGTCGATGCCCATGTCGCTCATGACCTCGTGCACGTCGGCCTTCTGGGCCTCGCTGTCCTGATGGGACACATCACGGACATGCAGGATAATGTCGGCGGCGTCGACCTCCTCCAGCGTGGCGCGGAAGGCGGCGACGAGGCCGTGCGGCAGGTCGGAGATGAAGCCCACCGTGTCCGACAGGATCACCTTGCGCCCCGACGGCAGGGTCACCTGACGCATCGTCGGATCCAGCGTGGCGAACAGCAGGTCCTTGGCGAAGACGTCGGCGTTGGCCAGCCGGTTGAACAGGGTGGACTTGCCGGCGTTGGTGTAGCCGACCAGCGCCACCACGGGGTACGGCACCTTGGCGCGGGCCTTGCGGTGCAGGCCGCGGGTGCGGCGGACCTCCTCCAGCTCCTTCTTGATCTTGACGATGCGGTCGCCGATCAGCCGGCGGTCCATCTCAAGCTGGGATTCGCCGGGACCGCCGAGGAAGCCGAAGCCGCCACGCTGGCGTTCCAGGTGGGTCCAGGAACGGACGAGGCGCGATTTCTGGTAGGTCAGGGCGGCCAGCTCGACCTGGAGCATGCCTTCGCGCGTGCGGGCGCGGGCACCGAAGATCTCCAGGATCAGACCGGTCCGGTCGATGACCTTGACCTTCAGGGCCTTTTCCAGATTGCGCTGCTGCACCGGCGACAGCGCGTGGTCGAGGATGACGAGGGACGCCTCCGTCTCCTCCACGATCTGGGCGAAATGCTCCACCGTCCCCGACCCGAGAAGGATCGAGGGCTGCGGGCGGTTCACCCGCGCGCATTCGGCGTGCACGACCTCCAGATCGATGGCGCGGGCAAGGCCCACCGCCTCGTCCAGGCAGGATTCGGGATGGCGCAGGACCCCGTCCGCCTCATTGCGGAGGACGGGGTGGACCACGATGGCGCGGCCGGAGGCATCAGGCGTCCGGCCGTTGCCATTGGTCGGAAGATCAGACGTTTTCACCTTCCTTGGGCGGCTCGAAAAGTTGAATCGGATGCGCGGGCATCACGGTGGAGATGGCGTGCTTGTAGACGAGCTGCGAATGCGCGTCGCGCCGCAGCAGCACCGAGAAGTTGTCGAACCAGGTGATGATTCCCTGAAGTTTAACACCGTTCACGAGGAACACGGTCACGGGAGTCTTGTTCTTGCGGACGTGGTTGAGGAACACGTCCTGCACATTTTGGCTTTTTTCAGACATTTTATGTCGCCCCCTTCTTCAGTGTTTTTTGGGGCCCCTTGTTAGAAGCCCGCCCCCTGCAGCGATAAGGTCATGGTTGGTCGCAACCGTCTCGACTACTGGTCATCCGATATGGTGTCACCACCGCTGCCCACCAACCCGCACAATGCATGGCACGTGTCGTACCGGTGGGCCGGAGGGAAGCGGCTGAAGCCGCTGCCCTCGCCCGCCCCTATTAGCACCGGGACCATTCCCGCGCCATGGGCACATTCCATGTCGATGTCGGCGTCCCCCACGAACCAGACGTCCGGGCCGGGCGGAATGTTCGCAGGTTCCAGCGCCATCAGCACCGGCGCGCCGTGCGGCTTGTCGAATTCGGCGTCCTGGGCGCCGACCAGACGTCCGAAATAGCCGGTCCAGCCCAGCGCGTCGGCTTCCGCCCGCAGGAAGCGGCCGGTCTTGTTGGAGACCACCGCCTGGTAGATTCCGCGCTCGGCGAAGCCGCGCAGCAGGGATTCCGCGCCCGGCAGGGGCCGGAGATGCTCCAGGTGATGGGCCTCGAAATAGGCGTAGAAGAGGTCGCGCGCGTCGGTCCAGCGCTCGCCGAAGATTCGCGGGAAGCTGTCGCGCAGCGACTGCTTGATGCGCTCCCGCGCCTCCTCCTCCGTCCAGGCCGGATGGCCGAAGGTCACCAGCGCGTGGTTCAGAGCGGCGCGCACGGTGCCCCAATTGTCCACCAGCGTGTTGTCCCAGTCGTAAAGGACGGCGCGCGGCAGCATGGGCAGGCGGTCGATGACGGCGGCGGCGTCGCTCATGACGGCACCCCTCCGGCCACGTAGTCCAGATAGGCCTGCCGCAGCGTCCGGGTGACCGGCCCCGGCCTGCCCTCGCCCACCGGCTTGCCGTCGACGCGGGTCACCGGCAGCGCGAAGGTGCCGGCGGAGGACACGAACGCCTCGCGGGCGGCGAGCGCCTCCTCCACCGTGAAGCTGCGCTCCTCCACCGGGATGCCGCGCTCCCCGGCCAACCGCAGGAGCGACTGGCGGGTGATGCCGTTCAGGATCTTCTGCGACGGGGCGCGGGTCACCAGCACGCCGTCCTGCGTGACGATCCAGGCGTTGGAGGAGGAACCCTCCGTCACCGTGCCGTCCGGGTCTATCAGCCATGCCTCGTAAGCGCCCGATTCGGCGGCCTGCTGCTTCGCCAGCACGGGAGCGAGCAGACCGACCGTCTTGATGTCGCACCGGCCCCAACGGATGTCGGGCACCGTGACGACGGCCACGCCATTCTCGAGCTGCTCCGGCTTGGCGAAGGCGGTGACCCGCTTGACGGTCATCACCAGCGTGGCCGGGATGTTCGCCGGGAACTTGAAGTCGCGCGGGGCGATGCCGCGGGTGACCTGGATGTAGAGCGAGCCGTTGCGGACGCCGTTCCGCCGCACCAGCTCGCGGGCGACCATAGTGACGACGCGCGGTGCCGCCGGCCAGTCCATGCGCAGCTCCGACAGGCTGCGGCCCAGACGCTCCATATGGCCGTCCAGATCCGCGAAGCGCCCGTCGAGGAGGGTCACCACCTCATAGACGCCGTCGGCGAACTGGAAACCGCGGTCTTCCACATGGACCGCCGCCTGCCGATGCGGCAGGTAACGGCCGTTGACGTATGCCCATCGAGCCATGGAGGTTCTTTTTGTTGGTGCCGAAAACGATACGGGAGGCGATCAGAAGAATTCAAGCCGGACGGCGAACATCTTCTCCACCTTTTTCACCTGCCCCGCGGTGGCGAGGATGATGACACGGTCCTTCGGGCGGATCACCGTGGCGGGGCGCGGGATGATGACCTCGTCGCCGCGCACGATCGCCCCGACGATGACTCCGGAGGGCAGCTTCACCTCGCGCAGCGGGGTGTTCACCACCGCGGAGGTCTCCAGCGCCTCCGCCTCGATGACCTCGGCGAAGCCGTCGCGCAGGCTGTGCACCGCGCGGATGCGGCCGCGCCGGACGTGCTGGAGGATGTTCGACACGGTGATGGCGCGCGGGCTGACCACCGCGTCGATCCCCAGCGGCGACACCAGCGAGGTGTAGGACGCCTTGTTGATCAGCGTGATGGCGCGCTTCGCGCCGTGCCGCTTGGCGAGCAGCGAGGACAGGATGTTGCCCTCGTCGTCGTTGGTCACGGCGACCACCGTCTCGGTGGCCCGGACGTTGGCCTCCTCCAGGATTTCCGGGTCCAGCCCGTCGCCGTGCAGCACCATCGTGCGCGACAGGCGCTGCGCCACGAACTGGGCGCGGCTGCGGTTCATCTCGATGATGCGGGCGGTGACCTGGGGGTACTTCGCCTCCAACTCCTCCGCCAGACAGAGCCCGATGTTGCCGCCGCCCAGGATGATGATGCGGCGGGCCTCCACCTCCTCGTGGCCGAAGGCGGCCATGGCGCGGTTCAGGTGGCGGTTGTCGCAGGCGAAATAGACCTCGTCGCCGGGCAGCATCTGGTCGTCGCCGCCGGGAATGAAGGAGCGGTCGTTGCGGATGATCGCCACCACCTCGAGCCCCAGGTCGGGGAACAGGCCGGTCAACTGGCGCAGCGGCGTGTGCAGCACCGGACAGGTTTCCGTGCACAGCACGCCGACGACGCGGACCTTGCCGTCCGCCAGCGGGATCATGTCGAAGGCGCCCGGCACCTGGAGCCGGCGGGCGATGGCGCGCGCCACCGCGATCTCCGGCGAGATGATGACGTCGATCGGCATGTGGTCGCGGCTGAACAGGTCCGCCCAGATCGGCTTCAGATAGCTCTGGTTGCGCACGCGGGCGATCTTGGTCGGCACCTTGAACAGGGCGTGCGCGACCTCGCAGGCGACCATGTTGATCTCGTCGATCTGGGTGACCGCGATGATCATGTCGGTCTCGCCCGCCCCCGCCGCCTCCAGAACGTCGGGGTGGGACGCGTGGCCGACCATGGCCTGCACGTCGAGCGTGTCGCTGATCCGCTGGATGAGTTCCGGCGAATGATCGATCACCGTGACGTTGTTGCCCTCGGACGCAAGATAGCGCGCGATGTTCGAGCCGACCTGCCCGGCTCCGCAAACGATGACCTTCACGGCCTTCTCACCCTTCCCAGCCCATTTTCCAGGCATTCAGGCCGAGGACGTTATCATCTCGCGGCAGGGCGCACCAACTCTATGTTCGCGAAGGGAAATACGGGCTGCCATTCAGGCGTGGACATGGAAGAGGGTGACGGATCGACTTTGTCACCGTCATCCTCCTCCCGGGACTCACCGGATAACGAACGCCGTTTGCCGGCGTTGTGGTCAGCTGTTGTCAATTTCGTAATAGAACTGCGTAACGACACCTTCCGGAGCACCATCCTTGCGGGTGTCGAAATTGAAGTCCTGCGAGCGGCCATCGATGGTGACCGATCCTTGGAAGTGGGCCGGCCCATTGAAGTTCACGCAAACCAGAAGAAGCTGATTCACGCCGGCCTGGAGATTGCCGGTCAGCACCACCTGTTCGTTGACCGCTTCGCCGCCGCCGATTCTGTTGTAAACCTGAGCGCCGTTCAAATAAGCAACAAGTTGGTTGTCCGTGTAATTGACGGTCAAGATCGCCGTGGTCGCCATTTTGGGTTCCTCCATGTTTATAGGATGATAATTTACTATTCTGTTTCTGAGCGCGCTCACAGGACAATCAATATTTAGGCAATTTTGTCCAATCAACAGCAAAAATTGCGTATTAATATTTCATGAAATATATAAATACGATTGTATTTACTTATGATAACCAAAAAGAAGAGGGATGAGATTTGTCAGATTCAATATGCACGAATAGCCTTGCCAAGAAGAAAGCGCCGAGAAAGGGGCGCGGCCATAGCGCAAGATGAAAAGTTTCAGATTCAGAAAAAAAGAGCAGGATCGCAAGCCGTCCGCATTCGGGACATGCTTGGGAAACCTGCTCTATGATCAAAGACTGCGTCTGATTCTTGGCGACAAGGGCGACTTTAGTCGACGAACAGCTTGCCCTTCTCGCTGCCGTGCACGCCGAGCGATTTCAGCTTCCGGTGCAGGGCGGAGCGCTCCATCCCCACGAAGGAGGCGGTGCGGGAGATGTTGCCGCCGAAGCGGGTCACCTGGGCCAGCAGATACTCGCGCTCGAACACCTCGCGGGCCTCGCGGAGCGGCAGGCCCATGATCTCGCCGCCCTTGTCCCATTTCAGGACGGTGGGGGTGATGGCGCCGATCTCCGGCGGAAGCTGGTCGGCGCGGATCGGCTCCTTGGGGTCGCCCTGCGCCATGATGAGCAGCCAGTCCACCACGTTGCGCAGTTGGCGCACGTTGCCCGGCCAGTCGTAAGCCTGGAGCGCGGCCATGGCGTCCTCGCCGAACTCACGGGCCGGCAGGCCGGCGGCCTCGGCGGAGCGCTGCATGAAATGGCGGGCCAGCAACGGAATGTCCTCGCGCCGCTCGGCCAGCGAGGGCACGCGGATGGGCACGACGGCGAGGCGGTAGAACAGGTCCTGGCGGAAGCGGCCCTGGTCGATCTCCGCCTGGAGGTCGCGGTTGGAGGTGGCGACGACGCGCACGTCCACCTCGACCCGCTGTCCGCCGCCGACCCGCTCGAACACCTGCTCCTGCAGGGCGCGGACGATCTTGCCCTGGGTTTCCAGGGGCATGTCGGCCACCTCGTCGAGCAGCAGCGTGCCGCCGTGCGCCTGTTCGAAGGTGCCGATCTTGCGACCGCCGCCGTCCACCCCGGCCTCCGTGCCGAACAGCTCCATCTCCAGCCGGTCGGGGCGCATGGTGGCGCAGTTCAGCCCGACGAAGGGGCCGCCGGCCCGGCGTGAGCGCGTGTGGATCAGCCGGGCCACCACCTCCTTGCCGGAACCGGCGGGGCCGGTGATCAGGACGCGGCTGCCGGTGGGCGCCACCTTCTCGATGCTCTGGCGGACGTGGTTGACCGCGGTGGACCGGCCGACCAGTTCCACCTCGCCGCCGGCGCGCAGCTTCAGCTCCTCGTTCTCGCGCTTCAGCCGGGCCGCCTCGATGGCGCGATCCACCATCAGCAGCAGCCGGTCGGCCTTGAAGGGCTTCTCGATGAAGTCGTAGGCGCCGATCTTGATGGCCGAGACGGCGGTCTCGATGTTGCCGTGGCCGGAGATCATGATGACCGGCAGGTTCCGGTGGTCGCGCATCAGCTGTTCGAGGATCTGAAGCCCGTCCAGCCGGCTGCCCTGGAGCCAGATGTCCAGAACCACGAGACTGGGCCGGCGCGCGGAGACCTGGGCGAACGCCTGATCGGCGTCGGCGGCCTCGCGCGTTTTCATGCCTTCGTCGTTCAGGATGCCGGCGATCAGCATCCGAATGTCCGCTTCGTCGTCGACGATCAGAATGTCATGCGCCATGGGCTGCGTGCCTCTTCTCTTCACCGGTCTCCGCCGGCGTGCCAACGCCGCCGGGGGCGTCGCCCGCGGCCGTGCCGGAGTTGGTGGACGTGTTGGGGATGACCAGCCCGACGCGCGCCCCGCCGCCTTCGCGGTCCTCCAGGGTCAGCACGCCGCCGTGGTCCTCCATGATCTTCTTGACGATCGCCAGCCCCAGTCCCGTGCCTTTGGCGCGCGTCGTCACATACGGTTCGGTCAGCCGGTCGCGCTCCTCGGTCGGCAGGCCCTTGCCGTTGTCCTCGACGATCATGGCGATGCGTTCGGCATCGACCTCGACCCGGATGGCGACATGGCCGGGCGGCAGTTCCGCGCCCTCGGCGGGCGGCGGGCGGCCTTCGATGGCGTCCGCGGCGTTCTGCAGCAGATTGGTCAGGGCCTGGCTGATCTGCCGGCTGTCGCAGGGAACGGTCAGCGGCCCCTGGGGAAGCTCCACGTCGAACTTGATCTTCCCGGTGTGCGCGCTGGATTGCAGGAACACCGCCTGACGGACGAGGTCGTTGAGGTTGCAGGGCTTCATCACCGGCTGCGGCATGCGCGCGAAGGCCGAGAATTCGTCGACCATGCGACGGATGTCGTCCACCTGCCGGACGATGGTGTCCGTGCACATGGTGAAGACCTCGGTGTCGCTGGTGATCTCCTTCAGGTACTTGCGGCGCAGCCGTTCGGCGGAGAGCTGGATGGGCGTCAGCGGATTCTTGATCTCGTGGGCGATGCGGCGGGCGACGTCGGCCCAGGCCGCCTTGCGCTGGGCGGAGACCAGTTCGGTGATGTCGTCGAAGGTCACGACGTAACCGCGGATCTCCCCGCTGCCCCGCCCTTCGGTGGAAATGCGGACGAGCAGCGTCAGCGGCGTCGTGCCGGGACGGCGGATCTGGATCTGGTCCTGCACCACCCGGCCCGGGCGGCCCGGCGCGTGGTCCAGAAGTTCCCCCATTTCCGGAGACAGCTCGGCCAGCCTCATGCCGATCATGCTTTCCGTGTCCTCGACGCCCAGCAGGCGCGCGGCGGAGAAGTTCGGCAGGGTGATCCGCCCTTCGGCGTCCAACCCGATCACGCCCGCCGACACGCCGCCCAGGACGGTTTCCGTGAAGCGGCGGCGCTCATCGATCAGGCGGTTGGCGGAGAGAAGCTCGTGCCGCTGGCTTTCGATCTCGGTCGTCATGCGGTTGAAGGCGCGTGACAGCAGGCCAAGCTCGTCCTCGCCCGGCGGTTCGGTCACGCGCACGGTCAGGTCGCCCGCGCGCACCCGCTCCGCGGCGCCGATCAGGGCGCTGATCGGCCGCGCCAGCCGCGTCGCGAAGATCAGGCCCGCCCACACCGCGGCCAGCAGAAGCAGCAGCGCGACGACGAGGAAGATCAGGGTGAAGGTGATCTGCAGGCTGCCGCGCTGGCTTTCCAGCGCCCCGAACTCCCGCACCGCCCCTTCCGCCGAGGCCATGTGGGAGAGCACGCGCGGCTCCACCATGCGCCCGACATAGAGATAGGTGTCGGCGAAGCGGTCCAGCCGGACCAGCGCGCGCACCCGGTCGTCGTTCTCGCTGACGATCATCGCCACCTCGCCGCGGCGGGCGGTGGCGAGCTTGTCGTCGGGAATCGGGTCGAACTCCAGCGCGAAGGTGTAGCCGGAGCGCGCGACGATGGCGCCGGTCGTCCCGTTGAAGACGATGGCCTCCGACAGGGCGCGCAGCATCGCCTGGGTGGCGACCACCTGCTCGAACCGCTCCGGATCGCTGGCGAGGCGCGCCGCCTCCTGGTTCAGGTCGTTCGCCATGGCGAGCGCGTCCGCGCGGATGTTCTGCTGGTGCTCGTGCAGATAGGCGCTGGCGACCGCCAGCGATTCGTTCACCGCCGTGCGCACCCGCTCGCTGAACCAGGACTGCACGCCGACATAGAAGAAGACCGTGGAGAAGATGGCCATGATGATGGCCGGCGCGACGGCGAGCAGGCTGAACACCGCGACCAGCCGCACATGCATCTGCGACCCGGCAAGGCCGCGCCGCCGCCCGATCCACAGATAGACGATCCGCCGCGCGATCAGCACGCCGAGCAGGAGCAGAAGCGCCAGATCGAGGGTCAGCAGCCAGGTGACGGTGCGCGGGTTGGTTTCCCCGAAGGGCGCGCTCTCGGTCAGCGCCGTGTAGGTCGCGAAGCCCGCGACCAGGGCGGCCAACGACAGCGCAAAGGCAAGCCGCTTCGCCAACCCGACCCGGGTTGCCCAGCGAAGGAACTGCTGCCAAAGCGGCGTTGCGGTTTCAGGGGGTGTGGGCGACATCAATCCGGCAACCAGTCTGTTGCCAGAATGATACACGAGCTGTTGCCGTCATGCCAAGCGGCAACCCCTCTGCCTTTCGCACAGTCCCTAAGGAGCATCGCGAACGGCAGAGGCACCGGAGGCCTGTCGCAAAAACAACACGCTGTGGGACGGGAGAGACGCCCGGCCGAGCCGCCGGGCGCCGGTTCACTTCAACCCGCGCACCACCTGGATGTCGAGATCCCGGATCTTCTTGCGCAGCGTGTTGCGGTTGAGGCCGAGCAATTGCGCCGCCTTGATCTGGTTCCCCCGCGTGGCCGAGAGGCTGAGCGAGATCAGGGGCCGCTCCACCTCGCGCAGCACCCGGTCGTACAGGCCGTTCGACGGCATGCCGTCCTTGTGCGCGGCGAAATAGTCCTTGAGGTGCCGCTCCACGGCGGCGGACAAGCCCTCTCCCTGCGGCTCCTCCACCGGTTGGGCGGCGGGGGTGGCGTCGGCAAGCTCGGCCTCCACCACGTCCAGCCCGATGACCTCCTGCGAATAGAGCGCGGCGAGGCGGCGGACGAGATTCTCCAACTCGCGCACGTTGCCCGGCCAGCGGTAACGCTTCAACCGGTCCATGGCGGGCTGGTCGATGCTCTTCACCGGCAGCCCCTGGGCGGAGCACTGGTTCAGGAAGTGGCGGACCAGAAGCGGCACGTCCTCCGTACGCTCGCGCAGCGGCGGCAGGCGGATGGGCACGACGCACAGGCGGTAGAACAGATCCTCGCGGAACAGGCCCTGGCGGATCAGGGTGCGCAGGTCGCGGTGGGTGGCCGCGACGATGCGTACGTCCGTCTTGATGGGCGTACGTCCGCCGACGGTGGTGTACTCGCCCTCCTGCAGCACGCGCAGCAGGCGGGTCTGCGCCTCAGCGGCATGTCGCCGATCTCGTCGAGGAACAGGGTGCCGCCCTGAGCCTGCTCGAAGCGGCCGGTGGACCGGTTGGTGGCCCCGGTGAAGGCGCCCTTCTCGTGGCCGAACAGTTCGGACTCGATCAGTTCGCGCGGGATCGCCGCCATGTTGATGGCGACGAAGGGACCGTTGCGGCGCTTGCCGTAGTCATGCAGCGCGCGCGCCACCAGCTCCTTGCCGGTGCCCGACTCGCCGGTGATCGTCACCGTCAGGTCGGTGCCCATCAAACGGGCAAGGACGCGGTAGATCTCCTGCATGGCCGGCGAGCGGCCGATCAGGGGAAGCTGCTCGTCCGCCTCGGGCGGCGGGTGTTGGGTGTTGGAGTTCAGCGCCCGCTCGACAACGGAGACCAGCTCCTTCAGGTCGAAGGGCTTGGGCAGATACTCGAAGGCGCCGCGCTCGGCCGCCTTCACGGCGGTGATCAGCGTGTTCTGCGCGCTCATCACGATGATGCGCAGGTCGGGCCGGATCTTCTTGATCCGTGGAATCAGGTCCAGCCCGTTCTCGTCGGGCACCACGTCGGTGATGATGAGGTCGCCCTGCCCGTCCGCCACCCAGCGCCAGAGCGTGGAGGCGTTGCCGGTGGTGCGCACCTCGTGCCCGAGGCGGGCGAGCGCCTGGGTCAGAACGGTGCGGATGGCGCGGTCGTCGTCCGCAACCAGGATCGTGGCTGCACTCATCCGATGGCCCCTCGGAAGCCCTGGCCGGTGCAGGATCGCCGCTCATCTGCGCTTCATCGAACATGGGTAGCGAGACCTTGAAGACGGTGCGGCGCGGCTGGCTGTCAAATTCGATGACGCCGCCGTGGTCGCCGACGATTTTGGCTACCAATGCAAGCCCCAGGCCAGTTCCATTGACCTTCGTCGTAATGAAGGCATCGAACAGGTTGGAGCGCAGATCGTCGGGTATGCCGTCCCCATTATCCTGAACGGACACCAGCAGCGGCAGGTGCAGGCGGGTGTCGCCGCCCGGCAGGGCCATGCGGACGCCGTGCTGATAAGATGTGCTGAGAATGATCTCGCCGCCTGATTCTGGTGCAGCTTCTGCCGCATTTTTAATCAGGTTGAGGAAAATCTGGATGAGCTGGTCGCGGTTGCCATAGACCGGCGGCAACGACGGGTCGTAGCGCTCGATGAAGCGGATGTTTCGGGCGAAGCCGCTCTGGGCCACCTTGCGGACATGCTCCAGAACGGTGTGGATGTTCACCGCGCTGCGCTCCAGCGGGCGCTGGTCGGAGAAGACCTCCATCCGGTTGACCAGGGCGACGATGCGGTCGGCCTCGTCGCAGATCAGCCGGGTCAGCACCCGGTCGGACTCGCTGCAGTTCTCCTCCAGGAGCTGGGCGGCGCCGCGGATGCCCGACAGCGGGTTCTTCACCTCATGCCCGAGCATCGACGCCATGGCGGTGACCGAGCGGGCGGCGTTGCGGTGGGTCAGGGAGTTGTCGATCTTGCGGGCCAGCGTGCGCTCGTTGACCGTCAGCAGCACATGGTCGGCGGGCTCCCCCAGCGCGGTCACCCGCACGGTGACGTGGTGCGGGCCGATGCGCGGCGTGTCGATGACGACGCCTTCCTGGGAGGCGCGGTGGCGGCCCTGCTGCACCTGCTCGATCAACTGGCTGACCGGGCTGTTGGGCGGCAGCAGTTCGGCCAGCGGCATGCCTTCCATCATGGCGGCGGACAGGCCGAAGAACTCCTGCGCCTCCAGATTGACGTAGCGGATGTCGCCGGCGCCGTCGACGACCAGCACGGGGTCCGGGAGAGCGTTCAGCATGACGGACGGATCGATGGAGGGGCGGACGGGGCGGTAGGAACTGGAGGGCGCACGGGGCCGCCGGGCGGCGGGCAGTGGAGCAGCGGCAGATGCACGGGCCATCAGGCAGCCATCCTTTCGATCGCCGGGGCGTAGAAGTCGCGGATGAAGCCGCGCACTCGTTCGGGATCGGATGCGGTTGACCTCCGAGCGGAATTCGGCGGAGTCGCGCAGGCCCGTGGAGTACCAGGAGATGTGCTTGCGGGCGACGCGCAGGCCGCCCTCGACGCCGTAATGGGTCAGCATGGCGTCGTAATGTTCCAGCAGCGTGTCGAGCTGCTCGTGGAGCGGCGGGTCGGGCAACCGTTCGCCGGTGCGGATGTAATGCATCACCTGGGCGGGGAACCAGGGGCGGCCGTAGGCGCCGCGCCGATCATGACCCCGTCGGCGCCGGACTCGGCGGCGAGCGCGCGATCCACGGCGTCGAAGGAGGTGATGTCGCCGTTGACCACCACCGGAATCGACACCGCGTCCTTGACGGAGCGGATGAAGGACCAGTCGGCGGTGCCGTTGTAGAACTGCTCGCGGTGCGGCCGTGAACGGTGACCAGCTTGATCCCGCACTCCTCGGCAATGCGGCGAGGCGGGGGGCGTTGAGGCGTGTCGTCCCAGCCTTGCGGTCACCGGGATGGACACCGCCCCGCGCGGCGATGCGCCTCGTCGCGCATCAGGGAGGAGCCGGCGTGGCCGTTGACCACCTTCTTCACCGGGCAGCCGAAGTTGATGTCGATGATGGCGGCTCCGCGATCCTCGTTCAGCTTCGCCGCCTCGGCCATCACGTCGGGCTCGCAGCCGGCGAGTTGGACCGCCATGGGGAACTGCTCCGGCTCGCATTCGACCATGCGCAGCGTCTGGCGGTTCTCGCGGATCATCGCCTGGCTCGCGACCATCTCGGACACGACCAATCCGCAGCCCGACTGCTTCACCAGCCGCCGGAACGGCAGGTCGGTGACGCCGGACATAGGAGCGAGGATCACCGGACCCTCAAGCGAGATGGTGCCGATTTGAATGGCCATGTTCACCTGCCCACATGATGGGCACATTAGCTATATGATGAGAATTTGTGCACGGTAGCACAGCGTTTCGGCATGTTGCAAGTGCACATCCCGCGTGCGCCGCGTGGCTGACATGCGCGGAGCTAGAGCAGGACGTCGGTGACGAACTTGACGCCCGGATAGGCGAGCGTCAGCAGCAGGTAGGCGATCAGCACGAGACGCGCCGCCATCCGTCCGCGCACGCCGGTGCGGGCGTGGGCCAGCAGCAACCCGCCGATGACGACGAAGCTGGCAACCGACAAAAGCGTCTGTGGTCGGCGCGCAGCGGCGCGCCGGTTTCGTAATAGAGCACCGCCATTCCCGTGGCGAGACCGGCCCCCAGAACCGCCTCCGACGCGGCGAGCAGATGGAGCTGCATCCGCTCGCTTTCCGCCACCGGGGGCAGGAAGCGGGTCAGCGGAGTCGGGCGTTTCGACTTCAGCGCCCGTTCCTGGAGGAAGGCGGCGAGCGACGCCACGGCGGCCATGGTGAGCAGCGCGTAGGTGATGACCGACACCGCGATGTGCAGGTCGATCCAGATGCCCGGCGCCCCGCCGCGCAGCACCGGTGCCGGCGCCTGCTGGGCCAGCGTCGCGAAGGCGCCGACCGTCAGCAGATAGGGCAGCAGCAGCGGCGACAGCCGCCACGCCGACCGGGTCAGCGCGCTCATCCCCATGAACAGCAGCATGCAGGCGGCGATGGTGATCCACAGCGCGGTGGACAGGCCGGTGTGCCAGCGTCCCGCCACCTGGGTCAGCGCCCAGACCGCCGGCCCGGCGAAGCCCAGCGCCAGGGCGCCCCAGAAATAGGGGGACCGCCCGTCCGCCCCCTGCCCCGCGATCCGGTGATAGGGATAGATGGACGCCGGCAGCAGCGCCACCAGCGCGGTCAGGCTGTAGACGATGTTCTGCGACATGCGGCGGACCCGTGCCCTTCCCTCTGCGGAAACCCAAAGTCGCTGTTGGACAAGTCTTCGCCGCTCCGGCCTAGGGGCTCTTGGCGGAACGCCGGTGACCGGCTAGGCTCCGGGCGCCGACCGCCATGACGTAAGCGTCACGCGGCCAGCCCGTCAAGCGCGGATACCATAGCCCAAACGGCAGGGAAACGCCCAATGTCTTGCGTCAACGCGTCTTCCGTTAACGCGTCTTCCTGCATCGCGTTGATCGTCGCCGCCGGCACCGGCCAACGGTTCGGCGCCGAGCGACCCAAGCAGTATCTCGATCTGGCCGGCCAGCCGTTCTGCTCCGCACGGTGGAGGCCTTCCGGCGCCCCCAAGGTGAGCGCGGTGCGCGTCGTGATCAATCCCGCCTTCCGCGATCTCTACGATGCGGCCGTCGCGGGGCTGGACCTGCCCGAGCCGGTGGCCGCGGAGCCTCCCGCCAGGATTCGGTGCGCAACGGCCTGGAGGCGTTGGCCGAGTCGGCACCGGATCTGGTGCTGATCCATGACGCTGCCCGCCCGCTGATCGACGCCGACACCATCGACGCGGTGATCGCGGCGCTGGACCATTCCCCCGCGGCGCTGGCCGCCGTGCCGGTCGCCGACACGCTGAAGCGCGGCAATGGCGGGCTGCGGCGGGCTGGGCGGCGGGCTGGTGACCGGCACGGTGGACCGCAGCGGCCTGTGGCGCGCCCAGACCCCGCAGGGCTTCCGCTTTCCCGACATCCTGGCCGCGCATCGCGCCGCCGCCGGGTTGGAACTGACCGACGACGCGGCGGTCGCCGAACGCGCCGGGCTTCCGGTCGCGCTGGTGCCCGCCAGGGAGGAGAATTTCAAGGTGACCACCCCCGACGACCTGACCCGCGCCGCCGCGCGCTCGATTCCGCCCTGTCCGATATCCGGACCGGGTCGGGCTTCGACGTGCACCGCTTCGCCGAGGGCGACCACGTCACGCTCTGCGGCGGGGTGCCGCACACGCACCGCCTGGACGGCCATTCGGATGCGACGTCGGGCTGCACGCGCTCACCGACGCCATCCTGGGCGCTCTCTGCCGGGGACATCGGCAGCCACTTCCCGCCCAGCGACCCGCAATGGCGCGGCGCCGACAGCGCGCTGTTCCTGAAACACGCGGCGGAGCTGGTGACGGCGCGCGGCGGGCGGATCGCCCATGTCGACGTGACGATCATCTGCGAGCGCCGAAGGTCGGCCCGCACCGCGAGGCGATGACCGCGCGCGTTGCCGAAATTCTGGGCATGCCGGTGGACCGGGTCAGCGTGAAGGCGACGACGACGGAGCGGCTGGGCTTCACCGGGCGCGGCGAGGGCATCGCGCGCAGGCGGTGGCGACGGTCCGCCTTCCGGGATAGGTTTCTCAACCCTCATCCCTCTGGGGAGAGGGATTCCGCAAGACGACGAAAGGGACCCCGCATGTTTCCCGATCACATCCGCGAACTCGCCGCCAAGCTCCTCGCCGAGTATGAACTGGCCGGCTACACGGTGGCGACCGCCGAGTCCTGCACGGGCGGCCTCATCGCCGGGCGCTGACCGACATCGCGGGGTCGTCCAAGGTCGTTGACCGCGGCTTCGTCACCTACTCCAACGTCGCCAAGTCCGAGATGCTCGGCGTGCCGCCCAGCCTGATCTATGCCCACGGCGCGGTCAGCCCGGAGGTGGCGGTCGCGATGGCGGTGGGCGCCCTGGCGAAGTCGAAGGCCGACGTGACGGTGGCGGTGACCGGT